>JAUWBD010000052.1 GCA_030605125.1 Verrucomicrobiota bacterium
CCGGCGGGCGCACCAGCCGCGCCAGCTCGCGCGTCGCCACGCCGTTCTCGTAGCGCACGAGGCCGACCTGGCAGATGCTGTCGCCGCGATGGTTCGCGGTCTCGAAATCGAGCGCGGTGAAGGTGGCGGGCATAAAATATCAAAGCGCGGGCGCGTGGCGGCCCTTGTGCATGCCGTCGGGATGACGAACGCAGGTGCCGGCGGTGAGCGTGGAAATGCTCGACGAGCGGGTGCCGCAATGGCGGCAGGTGCAAGGAGACGGTGAACGGCCTTGGTAAAGGCGGTGGCGCCCCTTGTGCATCCCGGCGGGATGACGCGGGCAGGTGGATGCGGTGAGGGCGCTCACGCTGGAGGACTTGGTGCCGCAGTATTCACAATAACAGTCGGGCATGGCTTGGGTGGGTGATGCCGCATGTTGCCGTGGAGGCGCGTCATCATGAGACGTGCGCAAGCTCGCGGTTGAAAACGGCAGCGGGAACCGCAGATGGCGCGGATGAACGCAGATTACCGAGGCGCGAAATCCCGGAACCACCTCGCGCATTATATCAACGGCAGATGGCTTTGGACGCCGGAGCAGATGGCTTTGGACGCCGGAGTTTTTTACCACAGATTTCACGGATAATCACAGATGAAAACCGATCAATCCGAGCCTATCTGTGACATCCGTGGTTTTTTCTGCGCTCTCCGCGCGATCTGCGGTTGTTTCCGGCTGCCGGAATTTGGTTCTCGGCTCGCCGCCGTATTCTGTCGCTCCCGGTGGCTAGAGTGCCGGTCGCCATGTTCAGCCTGCGACTTTTTTTGCTCAACCACAGCCCGCTCTACGCGTGGAAAGACCTGCCGTCGGATTTGCGCGAGCACTTCGCCCAAAACGCGCTACTGAAGCACGCCGAATGCTTCATGGCCGACCCGCGCCGACGCTTGTTCCAGTTTGAACTGGTCGAGGCGACGCCGAGCACCGGCGCGGCGGAACCTCCGCGTCACCGGGCGGACATCGTTATCCTGCAATCGTGGGGACTCATGACTCTCGTGCGGCTGGGCGCCGGGCCGAGGCAAACACCCGAATTCATCGGACTGCGCGACACCGTCATCGTCTCGGCTGCCTACGTGGCGCGGGAAAAGCCGCGGGCCGCGAGACGCGCCTGAAGCGACGTTGCCAGCCCCGGACCGCAACGCAGCTACCGGACCCGCCTCCGTGCTTTCGTTCTCCTCTTTCGCGCGCGCGTCGCTGCGCCTCCGCCGCACCAAGCTCGATCCGATGTGGTGGCGCTTTTTCGGATGGTCGGAGCCGACCCATTGGGGCGCGGTAGAGATCGGCAGTTCCAAGATCGTCGTGGTCGCGGCGGAAATCGCCGAAGGACGGATCACTATCGCGGGCGTCGGCGAAACGCCTTCGCGGGGCGTGCGCGGCGGCGTGGTCGCCGACTGCGCGGCGGTGGGCGAGGCACTGGGACGCGCGCTCGACGAAGCGGAGAAACGCTCGGGGCTGCGGCTGTCGCGTGTGTTTCTGAGCCTCAGCGGCGCGCACGTCGGTGGCGACGCGCACGTCGGCGCGGCCATGCTCAGCGGACGCGATGGCCGCGTGGGCGAAGCCGATTGGGCGAATGCGCTGGCGATGGCGCGCACGCGCGAGTTGGAGCCGGGCCGCTGCGTGCTGCACGACTTGCCGGGCAGGACGCTGCGCGACGGCGTGGCGGCTGACAAACCGGCGGCGGAGCGGGCGGGCTCGTGGCTCCAGGTGCGCGCCTGGCGGGTGCACGCGCAGGCCGCACGTGTCGCCGACAGCGTGAACCAGTTGCGCAGCCTGCGGCTGGAGCCGGCGCAGGTGGTCTTGGCGGGCCTGGCCTCCGCGCACGCCGTCACGGTGCCGGAGGAGCGAGAGGCGGGCGTGCTGGTCATCGATCTTGGCGCCGGCACGACCGACTACGCGCTCTACCACGATGGCCGCCCGATCCACGCCGGCGTGCTGGCGGTGGGCGGGGACCATCTGCGCAACGACCTCGCCATCGGGCTGCGCCTGCGCGCGGACGAAGCCGAGGCCGTCAAACGGCGGCACGGGCGCGCCCAAGTGCACGCGCTTTCGACGACCGGTCCGGCGCGGGTGTGGCTCGACGACAACCGCGGCGTGGGCGCGCGTGAACTTTCGCGAACCGCGATCGAGCAAATCACGGCGGCGCGGGCGCGGGAGACCTTGGAGATCGTGCGGCACAGGCTAGGCGCCGACTATCGGCCGGAGCAGGTGCGGGCAGGGGTGGTGCTGACGGGCGGTGGCGCGGAGTTGGCCGGGCTGGCCGAACTCGCGGCGGAGGTTTTCAAGGCGCCGGCGCGCATCGGCCTGCCGAGCGAAAGCATCGGCGCGATGCTGCGTGTGCCGGGCTACGCCACGGTGCTGGGCACGCTGGCGGTCGGCTGGGAGCTGGAAGCGCGATATCCGCTGAATAAGGGCCCGGGCTTTTGTCGGCGATTGCTGTGCGCGATGGCCTATGTGCTGCGCGCGGAGGCAAAGCCGTGAAAGGCGCAGAATGCCTCATAGCGCATCATCCAGTCCGTTTACGGCGCAATTGCCTTTCGACGTTGGCTATGAGTTCTATGAATTCGCCATAGCACTGCTCTTGCTCCTTCCACTCGGGGTCCTTTGAATTTATATAATATAGCTGCTCTTTCGGATTTGGGTTTCGTTTAAGAGGCTTAAGGTCGAGGTTCTCTAATATTCGCTTACTGGCATCTAGGTGCTCCGAATCCCTCAGGGTAATGCCGTAATAGACTTTTTCTAGAGAAACCATGCTTAGGTGGAAAGGTTGCTCGGTGCCGTTGACGGAGAGACACACATCGAGATGGAGGCGTGGGCCGTAGTTGTGAAAATTCCGCATCTGGAGATTCACCTTCTTCTCCCCGAATTTATCGGCAATGAAGACCTTTGAGTGTTTAATCCTCTCTTCGTTGCCGATTTCATTCATCTTCTTCAAGAGCTTTTCCAGTAGTATAAATTGTTCCGGCGTGGTTTGGGAGCAGGGGTCCTCGCCGAGTTGCAACATTCTTCTCGTGAATTTATTTAATTCTATATCCATCTGGTCAAAGCGTTGGTGCGATCCATACATGTGCTCGCCTTCAAGGTGATCAATATATTGCTCAAGGGCGCTGTGGAGAAAAGACTCGTTCTTGGACGCTGTCGCTTCCTTCACCCAAGGGAGTAATTCATCCTTCATCCATGTGAGCAGGTCTCGGCCTGATATATTCAAATACCGGTTTCGGAATTCTTTTCTGAAGGAGCGCCAAGAGTCGATTTCGGGCTCTTTATCTTTACTGCCGGGAATGTAGATGATGTAGATTTGCTCCAATTCGAATCCTTCAAGCAAGGCCAATTCTATATATCTTGAGATTTGCGCGGGCTGGTCGACGGCATCGTGGATCTTGTTTTCTATGATCAGTGCACAGCCGTCCTTTTCCCGAATCCAAATGTCGATCCCCTTCTTTTCTGGATCTACGCGTGGACACTCGAATCTTAAATTATCAAATCCATTATGGCGTTTGCGAAGATAAGCCAGAAATCTATCTAGCACTTCACTGTGCTCAAAAAGCTTAGCTAATATTCGACTGTGGAGCGTTTCACGGATTCTTCCGTTTTCGCCGGCGACTAGATCGATAAGATTGATATGATAGGGCAGCTTACTCCTCTCTGAGCGCTCTATTTTTTGAAACTCTGTCAATATCCCATCATTTGCCAGCCAATCATGTTCTATATCCTCCAATCTGGTTTTTTCTAATGTGAAGCGGGTGTTTCGGTTAGTGGGCACAGTAGTCTGTAACAGTCTGCTAAATGTGTTCTTGATGGGCATACGCAGTGTCGGGCGGGTCAATGGCAGATAAGACTACTGGTGGATATCCAAGCGGGGAGGGCGATTAAAATCAGGAGCCGGTAACCAATTGATATTTAGAAGCGCTTTCTTTGAGATGCTGCAATAGGGAGGTGGGGGGCAGTAGTCGGAGCATCCGACGCATCACGGCCGACAGAAGACGAACATCGGCGCGGGCATCGTGATCGCGGTAGGCTTTTGCGTTCACGTCGAGGCCAAGCCGGCCTGCAAGCGCGTCGAGGTTATGCAGGCGTTCGGCGGGCCAGAGTATGCGGGCCAGTTGAAGACTATCGATATAGCGCACCGGGCGAACGGGCAGCGCGTGGCGAGCGCACGCTGCGGAGATGAACCGAAGGGCGAAGTGCCGCCCGTCGTGAGACGCGACAAGCGGCTCCGCCAAACCCGCCGGAATTTCGCCGACATTCCCGACGAAACGTCCGAGTGCGCGCAGGGCCTCGGGTGCGGTGGGCGCATTGGCGACGTCGCCATTCCGGATCCCAGTCAACAGGGTAACGTGCCAAGGCAAACAGTCCCGCGGGCGGACATAGGTGGCGAATGTTTCAGCGATCGCGCAGTCGGGCCCCAGCCGGGCGGCTGCAATTTGGATGATCTCGTGTCGGTCGGGCGAAAACCCGGTCGTTTTCAAGTCCAAGACGAACAGACGGGGGGCGGCCTCGGAGCCAGGAGTGAGCGCTGTTCCCGAGGCGACGTGTGTTTCATAGTCGGCGAGCATGAGTAAAGGTGGCGTGTTCGGGCGAGGTGGTCGGAGGAGGCGCGCGAAACGAGGGCGCCCCCGGATTTGTCCTTCGGGTTCGTGCTGACAGCGCCCCGCCCTTGCCTGCTTTATGATCTGCTCCGCATGCGGGCGGATGCCGCATAGTGGGAGCTCGTTTCCCTGATTGTATTCAGGATTTCCTTACGCAGCGCGGCGGGGCTGAGGACGGTGATCTCCGGGCCTTGGGAAAGAATCCAGAAGCGCAACTGCCAGGAGTCGCGGACGGTGGCGGTGAGTTGATAATGGCCGACTCGGCCCGTGATTTTCTGGTCGGCGGCGAGCGGCGTTTCGGTGAGGTAGCCGGCCAAAGCGTCGCCGAGGCGGGCTTTGAGCCGAACCGGCGCGCCGGGAGCAAAGTCGAGATTTCCGGCGGCGAGGAATGCATCGAGCGAAAATCCTGGCGGCACTCGGCGCGGGTCAGGAAGCCGCGTCGCGCGGCTGATGCGGTGCAGGGCGTAGAGCAGGGGCTCGTCGTAATCGTAGGCGGACGCGACCAAGTAGGTCACCGGTCCGCGCTGCACCAGGCCGAGCGGGTGGAGGAGCTGGGTCTTCGCCCTGCGGGCCGAGGGGTTGGAGTAGTCCACTTCGAGGCAGGTCTCGTGAAACAGCGCCTCGTGCACGACGGTGATGACAGCCGCGGGAACGCGTGGCGGCGCGAAGGTCAGCGACGCGGGCACGCTGCGCACCGTGTCCAACCAGCGCGCGTGCGCTTGCTGGCCGAGCTCGGCAAGCTTGGTGCGCGCGAGGGCGAAGCGAGGCTCCACGGCGCGAAGCAGATTCGTCGGCAGCAGCGGGCGGATCGTTTGCTCGGCCAACGCGAGGCTGAGCGCGTCGGCGACGGTGAGGCCGCCGGTTTCGAGCTTTTGCCCGTCACGCCAGCGCCAGCGGGGAGCGGGCAACGCGTCGTCGCACACGAGGGAGAAGGTGCCGCTGAGGGCGACCATGTCGCGCTCCACGGTGCGCTTGCCCACCTCGTGCCCCGCGAGAGCCAGGTGCTCGCGTATCTCCGCGCACGTGCGGCCCGGACTGCGGGAGGGGAGGCTTTTCAGTATCTCCCACTGACGGGCGACGATTTCGCGGGCGGAGGCTTTGGGCATGGCGCGACGAAACATGCCTAAGGAGTGCGACACAATAAGACGCGGGCGGCAGGATACGTATGCCCCCGCGGGCGTTGGATGCGGCCGCGGCGCGAGGGCAAGCGGGGGCGGGCTGAAAGCCGGCGCTCACGAAGCCAATGTTCGTATTACGAACATTGGCGGCGGGGGTCACCACCAACGCCAGACGCTTGGTCGGCTCTGGGGCTGGAGCAGGAGCTCCTCGGCGGTGAGCGACTCGACGTGACCGTCGAAAAAGACAAACATCGCCTTGGTTCCGCCCGCGTGCCGGTAGGCGGGAAGGCCCCAGCTCAGGCCGGAGGCCGACCAGCTCACGCCATCGCTGGTGTTCACGAAGTCCACGTTGCCCTGCACCATGTCGCCGGCCAGCACGGTCTGGCTCGGGTTGGGGACCCGCCCCACGTAGTAGCGCCAGTTGGCGTGCGCCATGAAGTTGTTGAGCCCGAAGCTGCGTCCCTGGCTCCAGTAGGGCACCCCTTCCTCGCGAACTTGGTAGGGAGAATTGAATACAAGCGCGGGGTCCTCCGTCGCGCCGGGGACGTTGCGCCGGTTGATGTAGGGCAGGAGCAGCTGCTGCCAGGTCGTCTCGTTGGTCCGGGCGTCGTCGTTCCGGTAAAAGGGCGTCACCCGCATGCGATTTTCCTGCGCGTAGAGCATCTGCGCGGTGTAAACCTGACGCAGACGCGAGGCGGTCGTCGCCTCCTTCGCCTTGGTCGAGACCCGGCCGACCACGGCCACGAGGATCGCGCCCAAGACGCCCAGGATCGCGATCACCGTGAGAAGCTCGATCAGGGTGAACGCGGCGCGGGCGTGGCGGCTGGCCGGGGCTGGGTGCATGGTCGCAGGATAACGCCGGGACGTGGGGCGGGCCGATAGACAGTCGGCGACAAAATGTGCAGTTGGCGTGGCCGGAGCGGGGCGACCGCTTCAGAGCCCGGCGCGACGCAGCCGGTTCGGCGTGTGGCCGTATTGGCGGCGGAAGGCGCGGATGAAGGAGCTGGGGGAGGAGTAGCCGAAATGGGTGGCGATCTGGTTCACGCTTTGGTCGGAGGTCGCGAGCATGTGGGCGGCGCGTTCCAGCCTCGATTCACGGAGGGCCTTGCCCGCGGGCTTTTGCCACTTGGAGGTCAGGGTGCGGGAGATGTGGCCGGGCGAGCAGTGCATCTGGCGCGCGTATTCCTTGATCGTGCGGCAGCGGTCGGCGACGAGCGCGGGTTGCGGGGGGCCCGGCGGGACGGCGAGCGGTCGCGAGGCGAAGCGGTCGAGCTCGAAGGTGGTGAGACAACGGAGAAACCAGGAGTAGGTGCGTTGCGACCATTCGAGCTCGGAGCCGGCGCGGGCGTCGGCCATCTCGCCGATGAGCGAGGAAGTCTCGCGCACGAAAGCCTCGGTGCGAGGGTTCAGCCCGCCGGAGGGCCGGCTGCAAGTGCCGACCGCGCGCTGCAGCCATTGCAGCGTCTCGCGCGGATGGGCGTCTCGAAAATTCAAATACAGGAATCCGAAGGGGCACCCGGTCTGCTTGTGGAAGATGCGCACCGGCGCCGGCAGCGTGAGGATGAGCATCGATCCGGGGTAGAGGTGCTCGTCGCCGTGGGGAAAACTGGCGCGCGCCGAGCCCTGAAAGACCATGAAGAACACCGCCATCGGGTCGATGGCGTCGAGGGAGAAGTCGTGAAAGACCTGGCGGCTCGGGTGCTTGTGGATGATGTCGCAGCCGGCGAGCATCGGCAGGAAGAACGGGCCGTCGTTGCGCGCGAAGGGGAGCGAGACCGTCTTGGGCGAGACAAAAGGCGGAGGCGGATGCATGGGGCGCGGCTTTGTCTATTTCGTGTCGAAGTGTGCATCGTCAACCAAGGCTTGTCATGATAGTGTGAATACGCCCATGAGCCGCCCAGCCCCCGACGACGTCAGCCGCGTTCCCATGTCTCGCGCCTTTGTCTTGCGTAAACCCGGATTCCGTTCCGCGAGCGGAGGAAGCCGATGAAGCGCGCGTTTTTCGAGGCGGCGGCGCGTGGCTGGCTCCTTCGGTTTGCGTTAATCGCGCCGGTGATTTGCGCCGCCGCGACGCCCGCGCACCGCGATCATGGAGCGTGGAGAAGCTCGGTCTTCGGTGGTGGCGGCTTCGTGCAGAACGTCGTGCCGGCCCCGTCCGATCCGCGCGTGCTCTACTCGTATGTCGATGTCGGCGGACTCTATCGCAGCGACGACGGCGGCCGCTCCTGGCGGATGCGCCACGGCGGCCTGCCGGCGGTGGAGGGGGCCTACTCGATCCGGGGGCTTTCGGTTTCGCCGCGCGAGCCCGACGATCTCGTCGTGGCGGCGGGCAACCAGTGGGCGGGGCGTCACGGCGTGTTTCGCAGCCGCGACGGCGGGCTCACGTGGACAAAAGTTCTCGACGCCCAGTTTTTCGGCAACGAGGCGCAGCGCGCGGCGGGACTGGTGCTGACCCGCGACGCGGCCGGCTCGCTCTTCGCGGGCGCGGCGGGCGACGGGCTTTTTCGCAGCGAGGACGACGGGGCCACCTGGACGAAAATCGGCCTCGAGGGGCTTTTCATCACCGACGTCAAATTCGCCGACGACGGCCGGGGCTGGGTCTGCGCGCAGGCGTGGACCGCGGCGGACGGCCGCGCCTTTGCCGGCGGTTTTTTCGCCACCGAGGATGGCGGCGCGACCTGGAGCCGGCGCGGCGACTCGCTCCCTGCGGAGATCGCGCTCGCGCCGGACGGCGCGCTGGTCGGGCTTTTTGACGCCGCGCAGGCGCGCCGCAGCGAGGACGGCGGTCGCACCTGGGAGGATTTTTCCCAAGGCCTGCCGGTGAAGCCGGAGGCGTCCAAGGGCTACACGAGCGAGCATCGGTTCCAGGCGCTCGCGGCGGGGCCGGAATTTCTTCTGATCGGCTCCGCGCGCGGCACGATCTATCGACGGGACGCGGGCGGGGAGGCCTGGCGACGCGTGGAGCGGGTGGCGGTGCGCGAGGAAGTCGAGGGGACTCCGTGGTGGGGGCGGCTCGAGCCGGGCAAGTGGCCGCATTTTGGCGCGTCGATGGGCAGTCTGGTGGTGATGCCGGGCGAGCCGCGGCGCTGGTTTTTCACGGACTGGTATGGCATCTACGAGACGACCGACGCCGGGCGGGAATGGACGCTGCGGATCGACGGCGTGGAAGTGACGGTCATCCATGCGGTCGCCGGCGATCCATCCGACTCGGCGGTGGTGCACGTGGCGATGGCCGACAACGGCTACGCGCGCTCGCTCGACGGCGGCGAACGTTTCGAGACCGGCAAGCCGACCTCGAACATGAAGATGCTCTCGATCTCGCCGGCGTTGCCGTCGCGGATCTACGCGACCGGCGACGGTGACGCGGAATGGCGCGCGAGCCGTGTGTGGGTGAGCGCCGACCGGGGGGCGACCTGGCATCGCTCGCCGATGCGGGGCCTGCCGGCGCCGGCCCGTCACAGTATCAACACCCTGCTCGCGCATCCGACGCGGCCATATGAGCTGCTCGTGGCCGTGTCGGGCAGGGTGGGCGAGGGAGGCGGCGTCTATCGCAGCGTCGATGGCGGGGCCTCGTTCGAGCCGCTCAACGAGGGGCTGGAGGAGGCGGGCGCGCTTTTCCGCCACGAAATTTGGTCGGTCGGTCCGGAGCTCGCGCTCGATGCCGGCGGTCGCATGGTGCTCGCGAGCCACGAACGCAACGCGATCTACGCGCACGACGGCGCGCGCTGGCGGCCGGTGAAGCTCGAGGCCGCGGGCAAGCCGCAGGACCTGATCGCGGCGGGCGACCGGTTTTTCCTCTCGCGGCGAGAGGGCGGTCTCTGGCGCAGCACCGACGGGGGCTTCAACTGGGAGCGTGTTTTCGAGGAGCGGACCTTCGCGCCCGCCGCCGATCCTCGCGATGCGCGTCGTGTGGCCGCGGCCACCGTGGCGGGTCTGCGCATCAGCCGCGACGGCGGGGAGAGCTGGGAACTGTTGCCTCTGCCGCCGCATGGCTTGGTCAGCGGCCTCGCCTTCGCGGGCGACCGCCTCGTCGCCGGCACGCGCGGCGGCGGGCTTTTCTGGATGCCGCTCGGCGAGGCGGGGCAGACGCCGCGGGCGGCCGGCCTGGCCGGGCCGGGCTGGTTGCCGGTCGCGGAGTCGGCGCGGATGCGTGCGCCGCAGATCCCCGACCCCGCGTTCGTGCAGGCCGAGACGGTGCAGCGTCGCTGGACCTCGCCGTGGATCGGCGCGGGCCGTTGCGAACTCGAGTGGTTTGCCACCACGCCCGGCGACGGCGCGCTGCGGCTGCGCAGCGTGGACGGCGCGGCCAACGGTTCCACGGGCCTCGTGTTTCCCGCCGTCGAAAACAGTTTCCGGGTGCGCTTGCGCTGGCGCGTGACGATGGCGCCCTCCGCTCCGGCCGGCGGCAAGGCGCAGCTGGCCCTGCGTTCCCGCGGAGCCGGTGGCGCCCAACTTGACTGGAAGCCCCTCGTCCTCACCACCGTGTCCACCGGGAGCTGGGTGGAGGCCGAGCAGATCGTGACGCTCGCTCCGGGCGCCACGCAGGGCGAGTTCGTGCTCGTGTTGAACGGCGATCTCGTGGCCGAGCTCGACGAGCTCTCGGTGGATCTGCCGCCGCCGCTCTTTGGCACTCCGGTGATGTCCGGGGCATCCGCCGCGGCCAACGTCGGCGTCCGTTTTCCCTCCTCCCCCTAAAACCATGAAAACTCGTTTCCGGGCCGCTTCGGTCCTCTTGTTTGCCTTCCTTCTCGCCCGCACCGACGCGTGCGCGGCCGACCTGCTTTTCAAGACCGACGAACCTTCCCTCGATGTGCAGCCCACGAGGGGCATGGTGGTTTATCATCCGCCGCAGGCGGAGGTCCGGGCGACGGTGCGCATCGTGAACGAGCGAACCGCGAAGGGGCCGGGCTGTCTGGAGATCGACTGTCCGGCAGGGGGCTACGTGAGCGTCTCCTTCCCGCTCCGCGATGATCAGACGAAGGGCACGGTGCGCTTTTTTCTGCGCGGAGAGGTGGCGGGCGCGCGTGAACTGTTCATCGGCGTGCAAAACTTCACGATGGACGGCGGCTTCAAGACCGTGAGCGCGGTGCCGCTCGTGTTCGCGAAGAACGTGGACGCGAAGTGGACGGCGATCGAGCTGCCCGTCGCGCGCGATCCCGCGGCGACGCGTTGGCAGCTCACCTTCGCGGTCCGTGGCGAGGGGCGGCTGTGGATCGACCAGCTCGAGGGCGAATTGTGAGCGACCCCGCCGGCACGTCTTGTGCGTCCTCCGCGCGTCCGGCCCCGGTGCGCGTGGTGCCCTTCGGCCAGCGCGTCGCCTATGGCGCGGCGGGCCCGGTGGACACCTGGTCCACGTGGTTGCCGCTCGGCATGGCGAACCAGGTTTTCAACATGACGCTCGGCCTCTCGCCGGCGCTCGTGAGCCTGGCCTTCGCGATCTTTCGGATGTATGACGCGATGATCGACCCCCTGATGGGGTGGATCTCCGACAACACCCGTTCGCGCTGGGGCTGGCGCAAGCCCTACATCCTGGCGGGGGCGGTGCTCACCGGCCTTTGCTTCCCGCTCATCTGGATGGTCGGGCGAGACTGGTCCCCGGCGGCGATGACCGCGTGGCTGATCGCGACCGGGATCGTGTTCTACACCTTCACCACGGTGTGGAACATGCCCTACCAGAGCATGCTCCTCGAGATGACGCCCGACTACAACGAGCGCACCGCCATCACGAGCGTGCGGGCGCTCTTTCAGAATCTCGGCACCATCGCGGTGACGTGGGTGTGGGCCATCACGCAGCTTCCGGTTTTTCGCGATGCCGAGACGGGCAAGGTGGACACGCTCGCGGGCATACGCGCCGTCTCGGTCGTGATGGGCGTGGTCGTGATCGTGCTCGGCTTGCTGCCGCTGCTGGTGAAGACGCGCGGCGGCGCGGGGACCACGGGCGAGACGGGCGTCGCTCCGCGCCGTGTGCCCTTGCGCGAAAGTTTTCGGAAGACGCTGTCGAACCGCTCGTATCGGCTGATCCTTCTTTTCGCGGTGTTGTTCTCGTTCGGCACGAGCCTCGTCGGCTCGTTGGGCGTGTATATCTCCACCTACTACGTCTTCGCCGGCGACCAGGCGAAGGCCTCGGTGATCAACGGCATCGCGGGCACCATCGGCCTGGGCCTCGCGATCGCCTCGCTGCCGCTTTTCAACCTGCTCTCCCGTCGCGTCGGCAAGACGCGCACGCTCTTCCTCTGCCTCGGTCTGCAACTGCTGGCGAAGGTCTCGGTCTGGTTCACCTACGTGCCGGAGGCGCCGTGGCTGATCGTCGTCAACAACGCGCTCATCTTCGTCGGCAACGCCGGCCTCTGGGTGATGTTGCCCTCGATGCTGGCCGACGTGGTGGACGAAGACGAGCTCTCCACCGGCGAACGTCGCGAGGGCAGCTACGCCGCGGTCTTCTCCTGGGTGCTCAAGGTCAGCATGACGCTCGGGCTCGCCTTCAGCGGGCCGGTGCTCGAGCTGACCGGGTTTCGCGCCGACGCGGGTCCGGTGCAGCCGCCGGAGGTGCTCGATCGCATGCGCCTCTTCATGAGCCTCGGGCCGACGGTGCTGCTTGTCGTGGCGGGCTTCGTCCTCGCGCGCTATCGCCTCGGTCCCGAGCGCATGGCCGAGATCCGCGCGCGACTGGATGCGCGCAAGCCCTGACACCCGGATGTGGCCAAGTGTGCATCGCACGTCGGACTGTCTATAGGTCGGTCCGCGGGCGTTCGTTAGAATCGTCCCCCTAAATTTGCCGAAGAATGGCTTGAGAGGGAGGCGCTCCATCCTCGCGTGGTGTCGCGTCTTCCTGTCGTGAGCCTTCCTCGCATCGAGCCCGCCCGCCCATGTCCCTTCGTCGTCCCAACATCCTGCTGATCACCTCGGACCAGCAGCACTATTCCACGCTGGGGAGCGTGAATCCGGAGATTCGCACACCCGCTCTGGACCGCCTTTGCGCGGAGGGCACGCGTTTCGACCGCGCCTATTGCCCCAACCCCACCTGCACTCCTTCGCGGGCGAGCATCCTGACCGGGCTCTATCCCTCGCAGCACGGCGCCTGGTCGCTGGGCACGCGGCTCTCGGAAAAAGTCCCCACGCTCGGCGCGCTCCTCGGGGGCGCCGGCTACCGCACCGCGCTCGTCGGCAAGGCGCATCTGCAGCCGCTCGCCTCGCGTCCCGGGGCGGAATCGATCGAGTGCCAGCCCCTCCTGCGCGATCTGGATTTTTGGCGTTCCTGGTGGGGGCCGTGGTATGGGTTCGAGCATGTGGAGACGGCGCGCATGCATGCCGCCGAATCCCACGTTGGCGGACACTATGCGGTCTGGATGGAGGAGCGCGGGTTGGCGAACTGGCGCGACCATTTCGAGGATTACCCGGCGAATCCCGAGAAGACCCGGCGCATCTACTCGAGCCGCGAATGGTCGCTGCCGGAGGATTTCCATTACAACCGCTGGACCTCCGAGCGCACCATCGCCGCGATGGACTCCGCCGGCGAGGAGCCCTTTTTCGTCTGGTCCAGTTTTCACGATCCGCACCCGCCTTATCTGGTGCCGGCGCCGTGGTCCCGGATGTATGATCCCGCCACGATGCGCCCCGGGCGGATGGAGCCCGGAGAGCACGATCGCAATCCGCCGCACTTCCGCCAGGCGTTGGTGGACGATCCCGACTATTGGAAGCGGGCCGCGCGCGGACAGCCGATCCATGGCGCCTGGTATCAGGCTCGCGACGAGGCCACCTTGCGCGCGGACATGGCCTGCTACTACGGCATGGTGAGCTTCATGGACCGGGAGATCGGCCGCATCCTCGACCATCTGGACGCCAGCGGCCGCGCCGACGACACGATCGTCGTCTTCACCTCCGACCACGGGCACTTTCTCGGTCAGCACGGGCTCACCGCCAAGGCGATTCACATGTATGAAGACGTCTTGCGCGTGCCTTTCGTGGTGCGCTGGCCGGGCCGCGTGCCCGCGGGCCGGGCGCGCGGCGCGCTGCAATCGCTCGTCGATCTCGCGCCCACGCTGCTATCCGCGGCGGGTCTGCCCGTGCCGCACGCGATGAGCGGGGTGGACCAGCTCTCGTGCTGGGGCGGAGGCGAGCCCTTGCGCCGCAGCGCCGTGGTGGAGAACCACCACGGCACGGGCTGCTTCCACATGCGCACGCTGGTGACCACGACCCACAAGATCACGGTTTACCACGAGGGCGGAGACGGCGAGCTCTTCGACCTCGAGGCCGATCCGGGCGAGTTGAGAAACCTGTGGCACGAGCCCGCCGCGCAGGCGACCAAGTCGCGGCTGTTGCTCGAGTTCATGCAGGCCTGCATGCGCGACGAGTCGTTGCCCATGCCGCGCATCGCGCCGGCCTGAGGCATCGCGGGGAAGGGGCGGCCCCGCCTCCTCGCCGGAGCGGCCCGCTTTTCCGCCGGGCTCAGAACTCCTCCACCACCGCTTCGCCGCGCAGCCAGGCGAGCAGGTTGGCGGCGAGGAAGTTCCAGTTCTGGAAACCGTGGTTGAGCACCGGCTCGCCCGTGTCGGGCTCGTAGTATTCGTGCATCGCGCCGCTGCGCTCCACGTCGCGGGCGAGCAGCGCCACGGTCTGCTCGGCGAGCGGGCGCGCCTCGGACTCGAAGCCGTGGCGCAGCAGGCCGCGAAACACGAGGTAGTTCGAGACCGTCCAGACCGGACCTCGCCAGCAGGACGGGTTACCGGTCGCGCGGACGGCATGCATTTTCTCGTGGCGGGAGAGCGTGCGGATGCCGTGCGGCGCGGCGAAGCCGCCGTCCATGCGTAGTTGCCTGTGCACTACACGCTCCGCCTGCCGCGGCGTGGCGACGCCCGCCCAGAGGGCGAGGAAGCCAGACCAGGAGCCGATGCGCTGCACGAGGCAGGGCCAGGAACGCGGCTCGCCGGCGCCGAGCCCCCAGCGGCCGGAGACGACCGGGGCGAGGTTGAGGTCCACGCTGTAGAAGAAGCCGTCGCGCTCGTCCCAGCAGTGTTCCTGGATGGCGACGCGGAGCGCCTCGGCGTCGCTTCGGTATTCCCCGGCGCACGCGGCGAGGCCGGCGCGCTCGAGCAGATAGGCGAGGGCGAGGAGCTCGCGATACATGAGGCAGTTCAGGTAGATGGAGCCGCTGCTGCGCGGCGGACGGCCAAAGGTGCAGGGATCGTCGTCAACGCCGATGGCGAGGTCGTTTTGCCAGAAATAGAGGCCGCAGGGGTGGCGGTGATGGTTCCGGTAGTTGTTAACGAAATACTGGAGATACATCAGGTCCTCGCGCAGCCAGGCGATGTCGCCCCCGTCCTCGCGAACGAGGAAGGCCGCGTGCTGGGCAAGGCAGGGCTTGTGCATGTTGGCGGCGAAGAGGTCGGCCGGCGGCTCGCCCATGCCGCGGGTCATGATAAAGGGCACCCAGCCTTTTGCGTGGGTCTTTTTCGCGACGGCGAGCCAGTTGAGGATGCAGCCGCGCTCGTAGATGCGGGCGGCGGCGAGCGCCTCCTCGTCGCCGTGCTGGCGGAGGAGCTGGCGCACGCCGACGTTGGTCAGCCAGCTGTCCCAGTCCCAGAGCTCGTCCATGTATTGGTGGCTGCCGGGGGCGAAGAAGGGGTGGGGGATGGCGCCGCCCGGCTCTCGGAACACGCCGCGATGGTGGCGGGCGAGGTAGGCTTCGAGGGCGCGGGTGTCGGTCTGCATGGGGCCGCGATGATGCGGCGGGCGCGGCGCCAAGGGTATGCGCAGTTTCGGCGCGAATGTGCCGCCGGCGTCGCGGTCGCGCCCAGTCGGCGAGAAAGCGTTCCAGGTCGTCGAGCGTCGGGCTCCGGGTGGGTGGCGACCGGTTTCAGATGGCGTCCGCGAGGCCGACAAAGGCGTGCCGGGCGATGGCCAGACGGTAAAATAAAAAGCCCGCGGGGTTTGGGGCGCCGCGGGCGGGGAGGGGCGGCGAGCCGAGGCTCGCCGTCGAGAGCGGAGCCGAGGCTCCGCACTCCAAAGTTACCAGCCGACGCTGCTGCGCTGGCCTTGCTTGGTGATGAGCTGCTCGTCTTCCCAGACGGCGAGGCCGTTGCGGGTGGTGGTGAGGCTGAGCTGGAAGGTATAGGTGACCTGCTGGGTGTTGCCGCTGCGCACGCGGTCCTCGAGGAGCTTGCCGGAGAGCGTGTAGTAGGGGAGCACGGTCTTCTGCTTCTCGCCGGCCATGAAGGCCTGCATGGCGCCGACATCGGCGGCCATCTGGTCCTCGACGCGGCCGTCGGGACCGAGGGTGGTGGTGGTGACGACCTTGCCGGTCTGGTTGAGGGCGACGCGGATCTTTTTGGTGAGGCTGTCGGTGTCCACCTGCTGCTGGGTGTTGTTGCGAATGCGGGAGACGGCCATGACGGCGGGCTGCTCGGGGGCGCGCTCGAGGACGCCGGAGGCGAGGAGCGAGGCGACGAGGCGGTCGGCGGCGTTGTTCCAATCCTGGATGTTGATGCGGTCGAGCGAGACGATGGTCTGCGGACCTTGGGAGTCCACGTAGCGGGCGTCGTTTTTGGTGGCGCAGCCGGTGAATAGAAGCGCGGCGGCGGCGGCGGTGGTGGCGAGGGCGAGTTTCATTCGGGAGGTAATGGAGGCGGAAGGGAGGAGACGGATTTTTAACCGCGAAGGACGCGAAGGAGCGCGAAGAAAAGAAGTGGGATGCGGTCCGATTCTTGGCGTTCTTCGCGTTAAACGGTTTTTCTTAGTTTTCGCGGAGTTTTAGGCGGAAGTCGGCGGCGGCGGGGGTGGGGGCGATGGCGGAGACGGCGCGGACTTCGCGGCCCTGGAGCTGCACCTGCTTCCAGCCGCCGGTGGGGCCGGAGAGTTCCATGCCGTCCTGTGCGATCCAGTCGAATTTGTAGGTGAAGGCCTGCGGCTTGGAGCTGCGGTTTTCGAGGGTGACCTGGATCTTGAGGAGGTTGTTGGAGACGGTGGATTGGTTGACTGAGACGATGGCGACCTTGCGGGCCAAGGTGGAGTCGGTGATGACGCGCTGGTCGGCGACGTAGTCGGGCGTGGCGGTGGGCTGGGCGCGCGAGACGGTGTTGACGCTGGTGGCGCAGCCGCCGGCGAGGAGGGCGGCGGCGAGGGCGGTGGTGGCGAGGAGGAGTTTCATGCGAGGAGGGAGGAGTTTTTAACCGCGAAGGGCGCGAAGGGACGCGAAGGAAGGGAGCGAAATCGGGAGAGGGGCGCTTAGGGTTTTAGGACAAAGTGCCCGGTGAGGAGGGGGGAAAAGGCCGAGGGGCTCTTCACATAGACGACTTGAACGGCAACCGGTTCCAAGGCGACGGTTTGGGCGAGGCCGCCGGCGGAAACGGTGAGCTGGAGGTCGTCGGGCGTGGCGAGGCGGGCGTAGTGGAACTCCTTGGGGAGGCTGCGCCAGGTGCGGGTGTCGGCGATGTTGATGGCGGCCTGGGTGATGGCGGTGGCGAGCTTGAAGAGGAGGGCGCCGCCGGCGCCGGCCTGGTCCTGGATCTGTTTCTGGAGGATGGCGTCGATGGTGGCCTTGGTGCCGGTGGAGATGATCGTTTTGGTGAGGATGGTGGGCCACTCGTTTTTGAAGTCCTGGGCGACGACGCTGTCCATGGAGGCGACGAGGGCGGCGCGGTGGCTCTGGCCGTCGGCGGTGGTGACGGTGAGGGAGGAGGCGTGGCCGCCGACGGGGGAGAGCTCGGGGAGAGCCATGCCGACGTAGGAGATGCCGCTGGTGACGAGGAAGAGCGGCAGGTCGATGCGGATCTGGTCGCGGTAGGGGGCGGAGCCGGTCTCGAAGATGACGTAGGTGAGGCGGGCGGGGGCGAGGGAGTGAGGGAGCGAGGGCAGGGTGGCGGGGGCGACCTCGGTGTCGGCGGCGACGGCGGGGGTGTCGTGGGCGGCGACGGCGGAGGGTTCCGCGGAGGCCGGGACGGAGATGGGGGAGAGGGGGGCGGAGGCGGCGATCGGGGCGGGCTGGAGGTCGGGCTCGACGGCGATGTAGTCGGCGCGGGCGTGGGGGTTGTTTGGCGCGAAGTTGACCACGCGTTCCCAGCTCTTGCGGGCGCGTTCGAGGTCGGAGGCGTCGGCGCCGAGGTGGGTGAAGACGAGGGCGTCGAGGAAGGTGGTGAAGGGGTTGACGTAGTCGCCGTAGGGGAGGATGGCGGAGTTGAACTTGCTCTCGACGCCGGCGATGCCGGCGGCGGTCTTGGGGTCGGACTTGGCGCGGTCCACGTCGTAGGTGGAGCCTTGGCGGCCTTGGTCGTCCTTGACGCCGCCGGACTTGGCCTCGGCGGCGAGGCGCTGGGCCTCCTCGATGCGTTTGGCGTTGGCCTCGACGGCGTCGCGCTGGCGCTGGAGGGCGCGGTTGAGCTCGACGCGGGCGGCGTCGTGGTCGGCGAGGTGGAGGTAGTTGAGCGCCTGATACGTGTGGAGCATCACCTTGTCGTAGGCGCGGCCGCGGTAGGGGAGGTTGGCCTGGTTGGTGAAAAGGGCGCCGGCCTCGGAGCCGACGGATACCTTGGCGGCGGCCTCGAAGTCGTCGATGCGGCGGGCGGCGGCGTCGAAGGCGGCGATGGAGCGGGTGAGGTGGGCGATGCGGGGGGAGATGGCGTCGGGGGAGGCGGCGAGGAGGGCCTGGTTGGTCTGGGTCTGGGCGGCGGTGGCGACGGTGGTGGCGGGGGCGCCGGGAAGGTTGGCGAGGGCGGCGGCGCGGAGGATGGCGCCCTGCTCGAGCTGGTAGAGGAGGGTGTCCTTGTTGTTGGCGTTTTTCTCCACGTCCTTGTCGGCGATGGCGAGGGCGGCGGCGACGTTGCCGGCGCGGAAGGCCTCGTCGCGGGACTGGGTCTGCGCGGTGTAGGTCTGGCAGCCCGTCAACGCGAAGCAGGCCGCGGCGGCGGCCGCCGCCGCGGCCTGCTTCGCGCGATGAAGGGAGAAGTTTAAGTTGAAGGGACGGAGGCGGCGGGCGACGGAGTGCATTTGCGAGATGCGGACGGTGTGGGTTGAAGCGTGGACGGAGGACGGACGGAGAAAGGCGGGCGGCGCGGAGCGCAGGGGCGGAGGAGAAGCGGACGCCGGGGACGGCGTCCCTCCTGGGATTACTGCTCGACGCGGCGGACGATGGCGCCGCGGGCGACGCCGAGATCTTCGCCGGTGACCTCGGCCTGGGCGGTGGCGGCGGTGACGCGTTGCACGCGGACGCGGCCGACGGAGACTTCTTCGCGGCCGAGGGAGACGCCGGTGTCGGGGTCGATAAGCTCTTCGCCGAGGGCGAAGACTTCCCAGAGCTGGCCGGGGGCGATGCCGGTGCCGTCGCCGCGGTTGATGGTCACGATCTTGCCGGTCTTGGCGAGGATGCGGGCGGGGAAGGCGACGTCGGCGACGCGCTGGGCGACTTTTTCGCTCATGCGGCGGGTGAGGGCGACGAGAAGGGAGTCGGAGAGTTCGCCGCCGGAGGAGCTGGAGTTGGCGAGGGCTTCTTCGGCGTCGAGGTTCTGTTCCTGGAAATTGGCGGTTTCGACGAGCTTGTTGGTCTTGGTCTCGTAGAGCTTGGCGACGGTGGAGAAGCGGATGACGCGCTTGGTGGCGCTCTTGCCGAGGGAGGCGAAGGTGGCGGTTTGGGTGAAGTCCTGGAAGTCGTCGATGGTGACGACGAGGGTGAGGTCGGAGTCGCCGAAGGCGAAGGCGCGGCCGGTGGCGGCGTTTTCCTCGATGAGGGCGTCGGCGTCGGAGCGGGCGAGGACGGTGAATTTGCGCGTCTGCTGGAGGGCGGCGATGAGCTGGCCGTCGAGGGCCTGGCTCATGCGGTCGATGGAGTTGCGGCGCCGGTTGGCCTCGGCGTTGGCGAGGAGGGCGGGGGTGGCCTTGATCTTGCCGACGGCGAGGGTCTTGAGCGCGGGGGCGGCGGGGGTGGAGGAGGTGGCGGTGGCGGTCGTGGCGTCTTGGGCGGCGAGGGGGGCGCAGACGGCCAAGCAGAGCGAAAGGGCGATCGAGGACAGAGCGACTGAGCGGCGGAGGGTGGAGTGCATGTGGTGGCGCGGGACGGGCGGCGGCGGAGAAAGGAAGAGGGTCGAGAACGAGAACGAGTAAGAGAACGAGAACGAGCGGGGGTCACTTCACCTCGCGGTAGCGCTCGGGGAGGATGAAGCGGAAGTTCTCTTTGGTATCTACGCGGAAGAAGGAGTTTTCGAGGGACTTGGCCTGGCCTTCGAGGACGCGGACCTCGGCGTCGGTGAGTTTGGCGCCGTTGCGCAGTTCGTTGAGGAAGGCGGTGGATTCGCGGAAGCGCGCGAGGCCGGCCTCGCTCATGGTCATGGCGACGGTGAGCGTCTGGCCCTCGACGGCGTTGATGGTGCGTTCCCAAGGCTCGAAGCCCTCGCGGCTGAGGCGGAGGCGGGAGAAGCCGGGCTTGAGGGAGATGCGGCCGGGGGCGGTGCCGACGGCGACGCCGTCCACCTCGACGGTGGCGGCGAGGGGAGTGACCTTGAGCTTGGCGTCGCCGACGGTGACGACGTTGTCGCCGCTGACGCGGACATCGGGGATGTAGAGGTCGGCGGCCTCGACGTTGAGGGTGATGGTGACGGGGGCGGCGGCGGGCTTGGCGGCGGCGATGCGGCCGGCGTCGCGGCGGGCGCGGAGGGAATTCGTGATTTGCAGGGTGGCGTCGTCGAGGAGGTCGGCGAAGAGGCCGCCGATGGCGGCGGAGGAGGAGGTGTTGCCCTGCTCGGTGCGGGTGGCCTTGACGACATCGCCGGTGAGGGCGCCGCCGCCTTGGGCATCAAGGACCTTGTAGGCGAGGCGGAGGGTGTAGTCGTGGTTGGCGAGCGTCTGGCCGTAGGCGGTGACGTTGCGTTTGGTCTCGGCGTAGGAGGCGATGGAGGCGTGGACGAGGTAGTCGGCGCCGAGCGACTGGGCGAGGCGGAGGGCGCTGGATTGGTCGAGGAAGGCGGCCTCGGCGGCGGCGGCGGCGCGGGCGGATTCGCGGTCGGCGGGGGCGCCGGGCGGGGTGAAGTTGCGCAGGTTGGAGGTGACGAGCTCGCGGGAGACGAGCTGGAAGCCGAGGTCGGCGAGGCGGGCGGAGAGCAGGTCCTCGAGGGGGGCGATCTGGGCGTCGAGCTTGGCGTCGGCGCGGTTGGAGACGATGAGCGCCGCGGTGTAGGTGCGGGGCGCGGCCGGGGTGGCGGCGGGCTGGCAGAAGGCGGGGGCGGCGAGGCCGAGGGCAAGGCCCAAGGCGGCGAGGAGGCGCGGGAGCTTCATGAGGAGGGAGCGAAGGTGGACAAGGAGCGCGGCTGAATGTGCCGAAGCCGCCGGTCAGGACAACCGACAAAACCCCGGCGCAGTTCTAGGGGAATATCCCCAATAGATGCCTGCGGGCTTATCAACAACGAATGGCAAAGGCGCGGGGGCTTGCAGGGGCGGGGGCGGGAGCGGAGGGTGGCGGCCTTTTTCGCGTGTCCGCCCGTGGGCGCGCTTCTCCCCGACACCGCTTTCACTGTCATGTCCAACTGGATACAAGAGCTGCGGCCCACGCTGGCGCTGGCCCTGCCGATCATGCTGGGGCAGGTGAGCCAGATGCTGATGGGCATCGCGGACAGCATGATGATCGGGCGGGTGGGCACGGTGGAGCTGGCGGCGGCGGCGTTTACGGGGGCGGTTTTCAACCTGGTCTTCATCGGGTGCATCGGGCTCCTGCAGCCGGGCTCGGTGCTGGTGGCGCGGGCGAACGGGGCGGGGCGGCCGGAGGAGGCGGGGGTGTGGCTGCGGCACGCGCGGTGGCTGGCGTGGACGGCGGGGCTGGGGCTGGCGGGCCTGATCTCGGCGAGTTTGTTGGTCGCGGATCGTTTCGGACAGCCCGCGGAGGTGGTGGCGGCGATGGGGCCCTACTATGTGTTGATCGCGGCGTCGCTCGTGCCGGCGATGTTGTTCCAGGTGGACCGGCAGTTTGCGGAGGCGCTGGGGCGGCCGTGGGAGCCCTTGTGCATCCTGCTGGGGGGCGCGGCGCTGAACGTGTTGCTCAACTGGATGTTCATCTATGGGCGGCTGGGCGCGCCGGCCTGGGGGCTCATGGGGGCGGGCGTGGCGACGCTGGCGGCGCGGGTGGCGGTGGTGGCGGCGCTGCGCGCGTGGCTGGCGGGGGTGCGGGATTTCGCGACCGAGACGGCCGCGGCGCGGGCCTCGCGGGTGGTGCGCGCGCGGGTGCGCGAGATGCTGGGGCTGGGCCTGCCGATGGGCGCGGCGCTGTTTTTCGAGGGCGCGGCCTTTTCGGGCGCGGCGTTGCTGGCGGGCTGGCTGGGCACGGTCCCGCTGGCGGCGCACCAGATCGCGATCTCGTGCGCGGCGCTGACCTTCATGGTGCCGCTGGGCCTCTCGATCGCGCTCACGATGCGCACCGGCGAGGCGGTGGGGGCGGGGCGGGTGGACCGGGTGCGGCCGATCGCGACGGGGGCGATGGTGTTGACCTGCGCGACGGCGGCGGTCTCGACGACGGGCTTCGTGTTGTTTGGCGAGGCGGTGGCGGGGGCCTTCTCCCTCGACCCGGCGGTGGTGGGGCTGGCGGCGCGGGTGCTGGTGATCGTGGCGGTGTTTCAGCTCTTCGACGGGCTCCAAGTTGTATTCGCAGGATCACTACGCGGCTTGACGGACGTGAAGGCGCCGCTGGCGGCGGCCTTCGTGGCCTATTGGGGGATCGCGCTGCCGGCGGGGTGGTGGCTCGGCGTGCGCTCGGGCCTCGGCCTGGAGGCGATCTGGGCGGCGCTGGCGGCGGGCCTGGCGGTGGCGGCGGTGGCGCTGGGCTGGCGCCTGCGGGTGCTCACGCGGTGAGGCCGCCGGGCGGGCGCGACGGGCGTTTTTCAGCCGCGGAGGGGGACGACGAGGGAGGCGCGCCGGAGAAAGGCGAGGAGGGCGGGCGCGGTGGCGACGAGCGCGAGAAGGAGGAGCGAGGGGCCGGGCTTGAGCAAGGGCAGGCCGATGGCGAGGGCCGCGGCGCCGGCGGCGAGAAAGCCCCAGATGAAGCTGCTGGCGGTGAACATCGAGGCGACGCCGATCAGGGCGACCGCGGCGCCAAGGAGCGCATGCTGGGGCAGGAGGCCGATGAGGAGGCCGAGGTGGAAGCCGACCGGGGCGAGAAGTTGGCCGGGCCCTTGGCGGCCGGCGTGGGTTTGCAGCAGAAGGAGGGGGGCGAGGAGCAGGGCGTGGAGCAGCAGGTGGACGGGGCGGGGGAGCGTGAAGGCGAGGCAGAGGTGGGTGAGGCCGAGGGCGAGGAGGTGGGCGGTGGCGTAGCCGCGAAGGGGGTCGATCCAGTAGAAGGGCAACTTCCACCAGCGGCGGCGACGGCGACCGGACATGCCGTGGGCGGCGTGGCGGAGGGCGGAGGCGCGGGCCTCGAGAAGGGTGACGTGGCGACAACCCGCCGGGTAGAACCAGCGGGGGGGGAGGAGGCCGAGGGCGAGGGCGAGGGGCAGCGCGAGCCAGCCGAGTTGGTCGGGCATGCGGGGCGGTGGGGATGGCGTGACGAGAGCAGACGCGGCGGGAGGCGTCGAGCCCGGCGCTTGGGGGGCGGGCCCCGGCGGCTCAGTCCCGCGTGATCTGGAAGTCGGAGGAGAGGGGCTCGGTGTCGAGTAAGGCTCCGGGGAGCGGGGCGAGGATGAAGTGCCCGGCGCCGATGACGTTTTGCCCGGCGGGGGGCTGGCGGAGCACGCCGTCAACGACGACGTTGCGGGTGAAGTTGACCGGCGTGAAGGGGTTGCTCTCGAAGTAAACCTCGTCGATCAGGCGGAAGCGGGCGGTGAAACGGCCGGTCTTGGCGTTGACGGTGATGGTCCAACGCGTGGGGTTGTCGGGCGGGGAGAGGAGCACCGGCTGGGCGCGGTTGGCGGGGGTGAATTCGATGCGGGGCGGCAGTTCGTTGGCGCTCTCGCCGAGGAAGTTGGACCCGTAGTCGAGGTGGGCAAAGCCGGGCAGGGTGTGGGAGGCGGAGACGCCGAGGCGTTGGGCGAGGGTGATGGCGTCGGCGGCGTCGACGGTCGCGGTGGCGCGGCGGGCGGCGGCGGGAGCGAGCCACGGATCGAGGACGACGGTCGTGTCGAGGGAGAAGCCGTCCGGGAAGAGCCGGTCGGGCGAGCCCGACGGTTTGGGGGCTTTTTTCCAAGTGAAGGCCCGTGTGAAATCGGGCACGTGGAAGCGGTCCGGATCGTCCGGGTGGGGTTCGAGAGGCAGGGCGCCGGCGACGTAGCTGCCGACGCGGCTGCCGTAGGGGCGGATGAAAAGGCGGTAGGTGTCTTGCTCGTCGGGGGAGAGCGAGGCGGTGAACTTGGTCTTGTCCGCGAGCAGGCCGGTGAGCTTGAGCAGGCCGGTGTTGGCGATGGTGACGGTGGCGAAGCCGGAGCCGGTGGGGTAGAGGAAGGAGAAGTCGGAGAAGTCGGACAGGGCCGGGCGGAGGAGGGCGAGGGTGTAGGCGCCGATGGCGGGCGAAGGGGCGGCGCGGGTGTAGGGGCGCAGCCGGGCGGGGCTGGTTTGATCGTAGAGGAAGAGGTTGTCCGTGCTGCCGTTTTCGCGAAGGAAGAGCTGGGCGGAGACGCCCTCGGGGGTGGCGATGACCTCGACGCGATAGGTGTCGCCGTTGCGCATGCGGCGCTCGGCGAATCCGGTGGCGCCGGTGAGCTCGGGGTTGGGCGTGAGTTTGCCGGAGACCGGAATCACGGCGCTCTCGTCGGCGAGATCGAGCCGGCCGGTGAAGTTGGCGCCGCGGGCGGGGAGGGTTAGGGTGAGTTTGCCGGCGGGGATGTTGGGCGCGATGAAGTTGAAGAGCAGCGCTTCGTAGGTGCCGGGGAATGCGGGGATGACGGTGAGCGTGCCGGGGCGGCGCTCGACGATTTCGTAGTTTTTGGCGACGCCGCCGTTGACGGTGATCTCGTAGGTGCCGGCGGGGCTGGAGGTCTTGGCGGTGGTGGCGCCGGCCGGGCGGCGGGAAAAGGCCGTCTCGGTTTGCCCGGCGACGAAGCCTTCATAGCTCAGGGTGAAGCGCGGGTTGGCGACACCGAGGAGGCGGGCCTGATTGTCCGCGGTCACGATGAGCGGCGCCCTAGCGATCACGAGCGTGTCGTTGACGGTCGTGGTGAGCGCGGGGGTGTCGCGGTGGGTGGCGACGACGCGCACGGCGTAGTTGCCGGCGTTGACGGGGACGGCGGCCTTGCCGGCGTAGGTGATCCGGAAGTCGTAGTCGGCGATCGAGCCGGGGCTGATGGTGAAGTCGGTCTCGGGATCGAGGACGGCCGGCGTGGCGTCATAAACCCGGGAGAGATTGGATAAAAGCAGCGTGACGGTCTGGGCGCCTTCAGCCCGAAGCGGGAGGGCGAACAAGCCAAGCAACAGGCAAACGAGGAGCGCGGGTGAGAAGGATGCGCGGCGGACGGGGGCGGAGGCAGGTGACAGCATCTGGCGGGAAGGAAACTTTTGCGGGAGGCCAGGGCGAGGGGTTTTTATGAGGGGCGTGGCACGGCGGAGGCGGAGAGGTGGCGGCGAGGGCCTGCCACCTGCGCGGGGTTTTAGTCTAGGGGGCGAGCAAACGAATCTCGCCGGACACGGACTCGGCGCCGGAGACGCCGGCGGGCGCCACGAGGAAGGCGCCGCCGCCGATGAGCGTGTCGGCCTCGTCGTCGAGGTCCGGGCGCTGGCGGAGCGCGCCGCGGTAGGTGATCTTGCGCGAGACGGGCTTGGCCGGGGGCGGCGACAGCTGGTCGCTCAGGGTGAAGGAGCCGGTGAAGAGGCCGGTGGCGGGCGCGACCTTGAAGGAGAACTTGGTCGCGTTGGGCGGGGTGGTGATCGGCGCCACGACGGTGAGGGCGCCGTTGGCGGCGAACCGGGCGGAGGAGGGCAGGGCGAAGGCGAGCCCGCCGAGAGGAACGTCATCCGGGCCGAAGAAGAGGGCGAGGTTGCCCTGGGGCTCGGCTACGGGGGCGAGGCCGAGGCGGCCGAGCAAGGTGACGGGCGCGGGTCGGGTGACGGGCGGGAGCCAAGGGTCGAGCTGCAACGGGAGGTTAAGGGCGACGATGCCGCCACGGTAGGATTTGTCGCGTCGGGCCGCGGGGGTGGTCTCGGGCAGCGCCGCCTTGTGCCACGTGAGGCGAGCCCCGGTGGAGGCGGGGAGATGGCGCCGGCCGGAGAAGCGGACGGTATCGGGGTGCGCGGTCAGCGGGATGTCGCCGGCGAGGTGGCTGTGGAGGCGTTTGCCGTAGAGGCGGGCGAAGAGGCGGTAGGCGCCGAGCTCGTCGGGTGCAAGGGTGGCGGTGAAGGGCGCGTCGTCGGCGAGGCGTCCGGCGAAGCGCATCTGGCCTTTCGCGTTGATGACGGCGGTGGCGTGGCCGAAGCCGGCGGGGGCCTCGCCGGAAATATCGGAGGCCGGGTGGAGGAGCGCGGTGTGGGCGCCGGTCCAGGCGAGTTTTTCGCGCGGGGCGGGAGCGAAGAGGCGCACGCCGAGGGGCGCGAGGGCGTGGGGCGCGCCGTCGCGATCGATGGCGGCGGTGAAGCCGCCCTCGAGGGAGAGGCGGATGCGCAGGTCGTAGATGCGTTTGCCGCGGATGAGGCGGAGCGCGGCCTCGCCGGTGTCGGCATCGGCGTCGAGCACGAGGCGCCCGCGGAAGGCGAAGGGGGAGGGCTGGTCGGCGAGCTCGAGGCGGCCGGTGAAGGGCGCGCCGGACGCGGCGACGGTGATCTCGATCTTGCCCGCGGGCGAGGCGTCGCTGGCGTCGAAGAGGAGGGCTTCGTAGCGCGCGGCGAGGCTCTCGACGGTGAGAACGCCGGGCGCGTAGGTGAGCAGGTAGTCGGGGGCCACGGCGCCGGAGCCACGGATAGGGTAGCTGCCACCCGGGCTGGTGATCTTGGCGGTCGTGGTGCCGACGGGGAGCTTCGTGAAGGCCGAGGAGGCGTTGTCGTCGCCGACAAAGCCGGAGTAGGCGAAGAGGAAGGCGGGGTTGGGCTCGCCGGCGAGGCGTCGCGCATCGAGGGCGGTGATGAGCAGCGGGGCCTTGTCGATCACGAGGCGGGCGGTGACGCGGGTGTCGTCGGCCGTGGCGACCACGGCGTAGGTGCCGGCGCGAACGGGGGCGTCGGGCGAGCCGTTGTAGGTGATCTGGAGGCCGCGGAGGCGGGGCTCGGGATCGACGGTGGCGGATACGGGGCGTGGCGTGCCGTCGTAGGTCTGCTTCAGGTCGCCGAGC
>JAUWBD010000271.1 GCA_030605125.1 Verrucomicrobiota bacterium
GATCGGCGTGCCGCTGGCCAAGCTCGCCGCCCGCGTGATGACCGGCGCCAAGCTCGCCGACCTCGGCTTCACGCAGGAGCAGACGCCGAAGCACTGGTGCGTGAAGGAGGCCGTGTTCCCCTTCGCCCGCTTCCCCGGCGCGACCATCGTGCTCTCCCCCGAGATGCGCTCCACCGGCGAGGTGATGGGCCTCGACGCCGACCTCGGCGTGGCTTTCGCCAAGGCCCAGGCCGCGGCCAAGCCCGGCCTGCCCACCGGCGGCAACGTGTTCCTCTCGGTCAAAGATTCCGACAAGCCCCGCGTGGTGGACATCGCCCGCCAGCTCGTCGCGCTCGGCTTCAACATCTACTCCACCGGCGGCACCACCAAGGTCCTCACGGACAACCAGGTGCCGGTCACGCGCCTCGCCAAGATCGACGAAGGCCGCCCGACCGCGGTGGACATGATCAAGAACGGCCAGATCCAGCTCATCATCAACACGCCCGCCGGCCAGATCCCGCGGCAGGATGAGAACAAGATCCGCGCCGCGGCCTACGCCCACAGCGTGTGCATCATGACGACTCTCACCGGCGCCCGCGCCGCGCTCCAAGGCATCAAGGCCCTGAAGCAGGAGCAGATCGGCGTGAAGCCCATCCAGGGCTACAAGGGCAACGTCAGCATCGTCGCCTGATGCAATAGCGGTGGCACGCGATGTCCCAACGCGCGCCACCACGAAAAAGCGGCGACGGAAACCGTCGCCGCTGGGCAGAAATCAAGAAATCAGGATGAGGGTCAGCGGGTGCCGAGTTTGAGCCCCTGGCCCATCATCAGGCCCATCAGCGGCATCATCGCGCCCTGCAGGCGTTGATCGAATTCCTGCTGGGTCTTCGCCGCGCTGAGCTGATCCAGCACGCCTTCGACCATCGCGAACATGCCCATGATCTGGGGCTTGTTTTCGGCGATCTCCTCGGGCTTGGCCTCGGCGATCTTCGCCCGGGTCTCGGCGACCTTGCCCGACCACTGCTCCGCCATTTCCGCCGGCACCCAGCGCTCCTCGACGCGCACGAGCTGCACCGTGGTCACCTCGCCGTCGGGCTGCGTGACGCGGAGCGCCGCCGTGGTGGCGTCGCGATTTTCGACCTCAAACTTCACCGCCTTCAGCTGCGCGAAGAGCGAGGGCTCGTCTTTGCCGGGGTTGAATTTTTGCGCGTGGACGAGCAGCTCCGAGCCGGTCGTCTCCAGAAACGCCTTCACGTCGAGCGTGCGCAGACCGGCGGCGGTCGAGAGCTTGCTCTTGGTCACGGCGCGCAGCATCGCCACGCCCGCGTCCCAGTTGGCCTCGAGCGCGGCCTTGTCCTCGACCTGGGCGGCCATCGGGCTGCCAAGGATGAAAGCGCGTTGGCGGCCCAGCACGTCGGCGAGTTTGTCGAGCACGACGAAGGTGCGGTCGTAAACCTCGGCGTCGAGGGTGGTGGCGGCCTCGCTCACGATATCGGAGACGTCCTTTTGGTAGCTCGCCGGCATGGCGGTCCAGAGGATGCCGGCCTTCCCTTCGCCCAGCTCGTCCGCGATCTTCTTCATCGCCGCGTCGGGCGCCTCGGGCATCGCGGCTTTCGGCGAGCAGGCCGGGAGCGTGAACAGGGCTGCGGCGCCAAGCGCGCAGGCGGACAGGGTGGAGCGAAGTTTCATGGCTGGAGTAAGCTGGAACGCGAACGCTGAGGCCGCGGCAAAACGCGCACAAGGCGTTTACCGGCCAATTTCAAGGCCGCTCCAGTGACGCAAAAAAGTGGCCGTCTTTGCCAAAAAAATCCGGAGTCCGTCGTCCGGAACCTGCTCTCTCGTCCGTTGTGTCAGGAAAACCCTAAACTAAAGGCAACCAATCCCCTCTCTACCATGAGCACCCAAAACGACTACCCCGTCCTCGGTCCCTACCTCACCGTCCGCGACGCCGCGAAGGCCATCGCGTTTTATCAAGCCGCCTTCGGCGCCACCGAACGCTTCCGGCTTGCAGACAAATCGACCGGCAAGATCGGCCACGCCGAGATCCTCGTCCGCGGCTCCCTGCTGATGCTCAACGACGAGAACCCACAGTGGGGCAACAAGTCTCCGCAGGCGCTCGGCGGCACGCCCTTCACCCTCTGCTTGATGGTGGACAACGCCGACGCCGCGCAGGCCCGCGCCGCCGCCGCCGGCGCCACCGTGCTCAGCCCCGCTGCGGACCAGTTCTACGGCTTCCGCAGCGCGTGCGTGCAGGATCCCTTCGGCTACGTCTGGATGCTTCAGCACGAGATCGAAAAAGTCTCGCCCGCGGAGATGCAGAGGCGCTGGGACGCCATGGGCGCGCAGTGCAACGGCGCCGAGGCCGGGAAATCCTGACCCGGCTCCATCGCCCGATCTTGTTATAGAGCGCCTCAGCCCAGACGGGCTAAGAAAACCAGCGTATGGCAAAGCATTCGCGACAGCGTTCGGTCGGCACAGCGTGGGGAATCCGCCGATCATGCTGCGCCGAAAAATCCCCCTGTCGCCGCCCGCGTGGGCCCCTTGGCTGATCATCGCGATCTGCGGGTGGCTCGGGTTTGCTTCGCCGCTCGCCGCGCAACCCGCCGCCCCCGCCGGCATCGCCGACATTCTTGAAGAAGCGGGGGATCTGACCGATCCCGACAACCGTCGCCGCGCCGTCGAGCGCGTGCGCGCCTTCGAGGAACAACGCCGCGCCTCCGCCGTCGCCATCGCCCGCGCCCGCGGGCTGCCGATCCGCGTCGAGCGCCCCGACGGCACGGTGCGAGAACTCGTCGATTTCAAGAACGACCGCCCGGTTTACCTCACCACCTACAACACCAACGCCGCC
>JAUWBD010000065.1 GCA_030605125.1 Verrucomicrobiota bacterium
GAGCGTGAGCAGCGCGCACTTTTTCAAGATGAAGAGGTCCGGGCGGGCCTTGCCGCGCACGAGCAGGGAGGCGAGGGCGGAGAGGTGCGGCTCGTGGCCCACGATCGCGATGTCGCCGCGGTCCTTCGGGTGGAGGTGCAGACGCTCGGCCAGTTCGCGCGGGTCGTCCTCGGGGAGGAGGCCGGGGATCTCGACGCGCAACGCCTCGGCGAGGAGCAGGCGCGCCACGAGCTCGTCGGCCGTCTGCCGCGAGCGCGCGAGCGGACTGTGCCAGACCTGCGCCGGGCGAAACACGCCGCAGGCGCCGAGGAAGCGCGCGAGCCGCGCCACTTCGCCGCGGCCGCGCGGGCTGAGCGGGCGAGCCCGATCCTCTTCCTCGGCGAGGGCGTGGGCATGGCGAACGAGGTGGAGCAGCATGGTGGGCAGAGCGGTAGAGCGGTAGAGCGACAGAACGACAGAACGACAGAGGGACAGAGGGACAGCAGGACGGAGCGGCGGAGAGTAGAGCGAAGGGATGGAAGGGGGCGGAGGGAGGCGGTGGCGCTCGCGGCGGCGGGGTCTGCGTTCTGATCTTCTGTCCTCTGTCGCTCTGTCGTTCTGACCTTATGGGGCGAGGCGCTCGACCGACCACTCGTTCGTCTTGGCGTCGCGGCGGTAGCGGAGGCGGTCGTGGAGGCGGCTGCGGCGGCCCTGCCAAAACTCGACCGAATCGGGCGCGACGCGATAGCCGCCCCAGTGCGGCGGCAGCGGGATCTCCTTGCCCGCATACTTTTGCTCGAGGGCCTTCATCGCGTCCTCGAGCACGGCGCGTCCGGTGATCACGCTGCTCTGCTGCGAGATCCAGGCGCTGAGCTGGTTGGCGCGGGGGCGGGCGTGGAAGTAGGCCTCGCTCTCCTCGCGGGACACACGGGTGACATCGCCCTCCACGATGACCTGCCGCTCGAGGGCGAGCCAGGGGAACACGAGCGTGGCGCGCGGGATGTGGGCGAGCTCGCGGCCCTTGCGGCTCTCTTGGTTGGTGTAGAAAACGAAGCCGCGGCCATCGAGGCCCTTGAGCAGAACCGTGCGCGCGGAGGGGCGGCCGTCGGCGCCGGTGGTGGCGAGCACCATGGCGTTGGGTTCGAGAAGCTTCGCCGCCTCGGCTTCCTGAAACCACTTCTCGAACTGGCGGAAGGGATCCTTGGCGAGATCGCGCTCGAGGAGGCCGGCGAGGCTGTAGTCTTTGCGGAGGTCGGCGAGGGACGACATGGCGGCCAACAAGCCGAGGGCGTCCGGTGTTGTCAAAGGCGCAGGGTGAGGGCGGGGCGGGTGGGGGCGACGCGCCCGGCGGATGGCGTGACGCTACGCCGCGTTTAAGAGTCGCCGGGGCGGGCGGGAGCGGCGCAGCTTGCGGGGTCGTTTATGGATATCGCGGCGCATCTCTACCCGGTGCTGTTTCTGGTCGGCCTCTTCGCCGGGCTGGTGGACGCGGTCGCGGGCGGGGGCGGCGTGATCTCCTTGCCGGTGTTGCTCAATCTCGGCCTGCCGGTGCAGCTCGCGCTCGGCACCAACAAGCTCCAGTCGAGCTTTGGCGCGGTGATGGCGGCCTTCCGCTACGCGCGGCACGGCCTGCTCGACAGGCGCGCCTGCCGGGTGGGCGTGATCGCCACGCTGACCGGTGCGCGGCGGCGGGCGCGGCCACGGTGCGCGTGCTCGACGCGCGTTTCCTCGAGGCGGCGATCCCGTGGCTTCTGGGCGCGATCGTGGTCTATACGCTGCTGCGCCCGAAACTCGGCGACGGCGACCACCCGCCGCGGCTCGGCGCGCCGATCTTCTTCACCGTCTTCGGCCTCGGGCTGGGTTTTTACGACGGCTTCTTCGGGCCGGGCACGGGCTCGTTTTGGACGATCGCGCTGATCGGCGTGCAGGGGCACAATTTCCTCAAGGCCACGGCCTACACCAAGGTGATGAACGCGACGAGCAACCTCGCCTCGCTCGTGGTCTTCATCGCGGGCGGCCAGGTCCTGTGGGTGGCCGGGCTGGTGATGGGCGTGGGGCAGCTCGTCGGCGCGCGGCTTGGCGCCGGCCTCGCGATCCAGCGTGGCGCGCGCTTTGTGCGGCCGGTCTTTCTCGTGATGGTGCTCGCGGTGATGGCGCGCCTGCTCTGGCTGCGTTTCGGCGCCTGAGCCTGACGCTGGCGAGAACCGTGGCCGGGCTCAGCGGTCGGCGCCGAGGCGGCGGGCGCGTTGGTCGAGGAAGAGCGACTGCGGCACGAGGTCGTCGCCGCGGCCTTCGCCTTCGACGTGATCGATGGGGTCGGTGGCCTGTGGCGCGCGGCGCGGCAGCTCCACGCCGCTGCGCGGACCGCGCGTGCCGATCACGTAGCCATAGCGCGCCTGCTCGCTCTTCACCACCGGCTGCTTGAGCGTGCCGGTGCCGCGGGTGTTCCAGAAAACCGAGTGCGCCGCCGTGAGGTAGTGCAGCGGCGGGCTGCCGAAGGGGCGGTAGCGCGCCTCGAACCAGCTGTCCTCGGCGGTGCAGGTGTCGATGAGGTTGGCCTGGCTGAGGTGCATGTGGTGGTCGCTGGCCTTGCCGCCGGTGTGGTAGGAACCGGTGGAGCCGGTGGCGCGGCCGGTCTCGGCGTCGAGCGAGGCGTGGAGCACGTTGCCGCTCACGCCCATGCCCAGAAACACGAAACCGTGCCGCGAGAAACGCGCCTCGCAGCGCTGCATCAGGCACTCGCCGGAGTTGGCGTAGCGGAACATGTAGCCGTTGCCGCCGCCGCCGCCGTATTGCGGCCGTTGGAAAACGCAGTCCTCGACCGTCACGTGCGTGCACTCGCGCAGCACGAGGCCGCCGCTGAGCAGGTGGGCGCCGGAACGGTTTTCCGCCGGTGCGAAACTCGCCACCCGCCGCACCCAGCTGTCTCGCGCGCGGTCGAGACCGAGGAAGATCGTGCCGTGGATGGCGTGGGCGGAGGTTCCTTCCTTCTCGTGATCGCGCTCGCTCCAGTCGTCGCCCGGATGCTCGACGTTGCCGATGGAGAAATCCTCGAGCCCCACCTCCGCGATCGGTGCGCGGGCGAGGCGGACGACGCGCGCGGCGTCGCGCAGCTTGAGCGCGTAGCGGGTGGGCGCGTCGATCGTGAGCGTCTTTGCGTCGGCATCCATGGCGAGCACGGTGCGGCGGTAGGTGAGGCCGCCGAGGCGCGCGCCATGGCCGGACCAGCCGGGCTCCTGGTGCTCGGCGATCCAGTCCTCGGTGATGTCGTTGCGCACCACGACGGTGTCGCCGACCGAGAAGGGGGCGGTGTCCGCGACGGGGATCGTGCGTGTCGAGTTGAGCAGATCGGCCGAGAGCGGGACCTGCGCCTCGCCCTTTTGGCGAAAGCCGGCCTGGGCGGGCCCGCGCACGCGGATCACGTATTTGAGCCGCATGCCGTCGGCGGTGGAGTTGAGCAAAAAGGTGCGGTCGCGCCCGGCGCCGCGCAGGACGACGCCGGAGCGCTCGATCAACAGGGCCTCGGTGCGCTCGGCGGGCACGGAGAGGCGGTAGGTGCCGGCGGGGAGAAGGACCACGCCGCCGCCCGCCGCGCCGGCGGCGTCGATGGCGGCCTGGATGGCGGCGGTGGAGTCGCTCGCGCCGGTCGGATCGGCCGCGTAGGGCGCGGCGGTGACGTCGTGGACCGGCCCCGCGAGGTCCGGGATCGGCGCCTCGCCGCGGCGGTAGCCGGCGTAGGAGAAATCCTGGAGGACCTTGTCGGTGTCGAGGTTCGCCGCGGAAGGATCGTAGCCATTTTCCGGATACAGCTCCGAGCGCCAGGGGGCCGCGGAGGCGGCGCCGGCGGAGAGCGCGAGGAAGAGGAGGCCGAGGGCGAGGGGGCGGGAGCGGTAGGCGAAGGGCACGGGGCGAAGGGGCTGCGCGAGAGCAAAGGCGCGGCGGCGCCGAAGGCGAGCGCCTCCCGATCGCGCGCGATCTATCGGGAGCGGCGCCGGGCGGTGGGGCCGTCGATCCAGGTGACGTCGGTGTTGGTGATTGTCGGGTGCTCGGGGAGCCCGCCCTCGTTGGCGAAGATCAGGTTGGCGAGCAGCGAGGTCGCCCCGGCGCCGACGAGCCGGTGGTTCTGATCTATGCCGCTCAGCCGTCCGCGGTCCTTCGGGGTGACGTCGAGGTGGGCGATCGAGACGTCCTCGGGCACGCGGATGCCGCGCGCAGCCAGCCATTCCTGGGCGGAGTCTTTCCAGAGGGCGACGATGACGGCGTCGGGGCGCTGTCGGTCGAACCAACGCATGAACTCGTCGGGTTGCGGCATGCCTTGGATGTTGAAAGGCTCAAGCTTCGCGCCTTTCAGCCGGTGTTGGGCGCCGAGATAGGCGGAGACCCAGAAGTAGTTCACCCGCACATCGGAGGCGGTGCCGATGGCGAGGCCGATGCGACGGTGGCCCATCGCGTGCAGGCGCTCGTAGCAGAGCATGCTCGTCTGAAATTGGTTCGCGGCCACGCGATGCGGCTGACGCTGCCGAAACGAGTATCCGGTGGCGACGACGGGCAGGTGTTCCCAGTCGAGTTCAAGGGGCTTCAGCGCGAGGGGCGAGTAGGGGATGATCATCCCGCGCACGCCGCGGTTGCGCAGGATGCGCGCGGTCTGGCGTGAATTGGCGCCCATCGGCCCGGTCCAGAATGGCTCGAGCCTAAAACCGAGCGACTCCGCCTTTTCCTTCGCGCCGAGAAACACTTCTCCCTCGGACTGTTTCTTCCAATAAAACTCCTCGTTCAGCGCGGTGACGAAGGCGATCACCTCGCCATTGGTGCGGATGCGCCGCGCGCGGACTTGCGTCATCAACGTGGCGACCAGGGCACTACGGCGGTAGCCGGCGCTTTCGGCCAGTTTTTGGATGCGCAGCCGGGTCGCCTTGCTTGAGCGCGGGTCGTTGCGCAGGGCGAGAGAGACGGTGGTGCGGCTGACGCCGAGGCGTTCCGCGAGTTGCCGGATCGTGGGGTTCGAGGGCATTTTGACGTGTCAAAATTGCCCGGCGTTGCCGCCGGGGTCCAGCCGGAAGAGAAGTGGTCCCGTCGATCCCCCTCGTGTCCGTCGTTCCGGCGACGGCGCGGTTACCTCCCCTCCCAACAAAACGAATCCCATGAAGACCAGCACTTCCGCCCGCGCCTTTGTCGCGCTGCCACTCGTCGCCGCCACGACCGCCTCCGCCCAAATCATCGTCTCCAACGTCGCCTCGGCGCCCGGCGAAAACGTCACGATCAACCAGGCCCTTTTCGATGCGTCCACTTCGGTCCAGGTGCGAGACCAGGCGGGCAGCGCTCGATCAGTCTCCCAGACTTTCACCTGGAACAGCGATCTCGCCCTCGACGGCGTCGGGTTCCGTTTTGCGAGCACGCAGGATGCGTATGACGGGGTGAACGAAGACCGGACTTGGCGGATCGACATCCAGTTGATCAGCGGCAACGGGCGGTTGAGCGCCGCCACGATCACCGAGACCGTGGCCTCGCTCGCGTTCACGCTCACCCCCGCGTCGGTCAATCCCAACTCCTACGTCTATCTCGATTTTGTCTCGAATCTCGATCTCGTGAACGGCGCGACCTACGGAATGAGCATCCATGCGGTGGAGGAGAAGACGCCGTTCCAGCGGCTTTTTTTCAACCGCTCGACCGACTCGACGTCCTACACAGGCGGCGTGGCCGCGCAGCAAAGCTATTTCGGGAGCGCTCCCTATTCGGGAACTTATGGCGGGCTGGGCTATAACCTGACTTTTTTCATGACCACGGCCCCCATTCCCGAGCCTTCCTCGGCGGCGGCCCTCGCGGCTCTCGCCGCGCTCGGCGTCGTCGCTTCGCGCCGCCGCCGTGGCGGCCGCGTCTGAGCGGCGCCCGTCCCCGCCACCGCATCATCGCCCGTCCCAGCCAAGCCCCATGAAACGGTTCGTATTTCTTCTCCCTGTCCTGACTTTGCTCGCGGCCTCGCCCACTCGGGCGCAGACTGCGGGCGAGGTGCTGACCATGCAGGCCCCGCCAAAATCGGGTGTCGTCGTCGCGGTGAACGACAACGACGTCGAGCAGGAGCCCGTGCAGGCGCGCTGGCTCGCCGGCGCAGCCGACACCGATAAACGCGGCGTCTCCCAGATATTCACATGGGCGTCCGCACAGCGTCTTTCGCACGTCGGTCTGAAGCTCGATAATTATGAGCATAAGCTGAACCGCGGCATCGTGGCGGAGCAGGACTGGGAGATCGACATCGAGGAGCTCGATCCTGAGTTTCAAGTGAAGGCCACGGTGGCCACGGTCCCGTTTCGGCTCACGCCGCAGAACAGCCGCCTCGGAACCTACCTCGTGGTAAAGCTTCCGGTTCCGCTGAAGCTGCGCTCCAAGGGACTCTACGGCCTTCACCTCCGGCCGGTGTCGCCGACCGAGCTCCAGCGTATCTATATCGCCCGGACCGCGCGTGGCATGGCGCAGATCGGCGCGCTGGGGAACCAGACCCATGGCAATCGGCTCGGGCGCTACGGCGCGTCGGGCGGCGATTACCAATACGACATCGTCTGTTTTCTGGCCGGCGAATGAGCCTTCCCATGCGTCCATCCCCCCACCCCTCTTTCCCTGGCGTTTCCCGGCGAGCTTTCCTTGCCCGCGGGGCGGCTTTTGCGGCCGGCGCGGTGATCTTGCCCAAGCTGGCCTTCGCCGCTCCGTCGCGCGGATCGGCGCCCTCCCTCGTGCGGCGCGTCGTCACCGGTCCCGAGTCCACCTACTTCGCCTACACGCACGCCAACGCGTTTCTTCCCGACGGCCGCACCCACGTGGTCGCCCGCGGGGAAAACGGAGGGATAAGCTTCATCGCCTTCGACCCGCAGAGCGGCCGCGAACGCGCGCTCGGTTTTCTCAAGGGCGTGGATCTCTACTACAGCATCTCGGACGACGGCCGCACCTTGGCCGAAACCGACGGGCGTCGCCTCCTCGCGTGGGAACTCGGCTCGAAGAACGAGCCCCGCGTGCTGTTTCGCGACCCCGAGGGAGAAGAGGGCAAATGGGCGATCAACCTCAGCGACATCTCGGCCGACGGCCGCTCCTTCGTCGCGATGCGGCGCTTCCGCGGCACCAAGCCCTACAAGGTCCTGCCCGACGGTCGCGGCCTCCAGTATCAGCTTCTCACCCACGACCTCCGCTCCGGCCGCAGCGAGTTCGCGATGGAGGCGGATTGGTGGATCAACCACGTCCACTTCTCGCCGCACGATCCCGCGTGGATCTCGATGGCGCACGAGGGCGACGCGGACAAGATCCCCGACCGGCTCTGGGCCTGGCATGCCAAGGACGCGCCCGACGGACGGATGATCTTCAATCAGACCGGACCGGACGGACTGCCGCTCTATGTCGGGCACGAACGGGCGATGTTCGACAAGCCCGCCTGCGTTTGCATCGCCTACGGCGCGAGCCCGAGCGCGGCGACGGGGCTCTACGAGATCGGTTTCGACGGCAAGAGCAGCCGGCTCGTCAGCGCGAGCGACCGCGACTGGCACTGCAACATCAGCCGAGACGGCAAGTGGGCGGTGGTCGACACGACGGGCCCGCACGACGCGCCCGGAAGAGGTTGGGAGGACGCGGGGCGCGTCAGCGACGTGCTCGCGGTAAATATGCGCACCGGAGCCCGGGCCTTTCTCCATCGTTCCAGCCACAGCAAGCACCCCTACCATCCGCATCCGCACATCAGCCCCGACGGGCGCTGGGTCGTCTTCAACGACTCCGATTCCCGCCGCACCCTGGCGCTGGAGATCGATCCCTCCGCGCTGAAGTCCTTCCTGGAAGCCTAAGACCCCTCATCCCCATGCATCGCCCCGCCCGCCCCCGCCGCCCCGCCGGGTTCACTCTTATCGAGCTGCTCACGGTGATCGCCATCATCGGCATCCTCGCCGCCATCCTCATCCCCGTGGTGGGCAAGGTCCGCGAATCCGCGCGCAAGTCGCAATGCGCGAGCCAGCTCCGCGGTATTCACCAAGCCATTACGCTCTACATGGGCGAGAGCCGCAATTTCTACCCTCCCGCCTACGGAGGCGTCATCAACACGAGCCTGACTTGGTGGTGGTATAAGGCCGATTCGCCGCTGGCCGCCTACGTCGGCTCGGGCGGCGCGGGCAAACGCGCCTGGATCGACCACTCGATCTGTGTCACCGGGCGCGCCGAGGCCAACGTCGAGCCGCCGGGCGTCCCCGGCTACCCGTATGTGGTCAACTACAACGTCATGCCGAACTACAACGCGTCGATCGCGTTCAAGGCCATCCCCTCCTCGGCCGTCGCGCGGCCTTCGCAGACCATCCTCATGGCCGACTCCGGCCGGGCGGGCGTCTGGGGCGTCGGGTTCAGCAACGTCACACCCGAGGCGAACAACTGGAGCCGCGTCGTCGAAATCCACGGCGAGCGCACCAACGTGCTTTGGTGCGACGGCCACGTGACCGCCGCGCGCAAGACCGAGATCACGCAGGAAAACTGCCGGCTCTAATCCGAGGTTCGTCCCCGCCGTTTCGCCGTTCCGCGTCTCCGCCGGGTCCGTCGCCGCCGCATTCGTGGCGGTGTGGGCCCGCGCATCCTTTTTCATTCATGCCCGTCACGCTTCATCTCATCGGCAACGCGCACATCGATCCCGTATGGCTCTGGGATTGGCGCGAAGGCCTCAACGAAGGCATCTCCACCTGCCGCGCCATGGCGGACTTGCTGGCCGAGTTTCCGGACGCCACCTTCATCCGCGGGGAATCGGCGATCTACGAGCACATCGAGCGCCACGATCCGGCGCTGTTCGCCGAGATCCGCCGCCTCGTCGACGCCGGCCGCTGGGATGTGGTCGGCGGCACCTACGTCCAGCCCGATCAGAACCTTCCCGGGACCGAGGCCCTGCTCATGCAATTTGTCCGGGCCAAGGCCTGGTTCCGAGAAAAGTTCGGGCGCGAGGTGACGGCCGCCTGGGCGACCGACGCCTTCGGCCACGCCGCCGGGATGCCCGAGATTCTGCGCGCGGCGGGCATCGACTCCTACGCTTGCACGCGCCCTTGGGGGCATACTTTCCCCGTCGATAAATCCGCGTTCTGGTGGCTCGGCGCGTCGGGCGCGCGCATCCTGGCCTATCGTCCCCGTTACGGATGGTATGGCACGAACCGCGATGAGACGCCGCGTCGTCTGGACGAGGCGCTCGCCGAGGCGCAAGCCACCGGATTGGACAACGTCGCGTGTTTGATCGGGCTGGGGAACCACGGCGGCGGCCCCTCGCGGCGTATCCTACGCGAGGCGCGCGCCTGGGCTGAGGCGCATCCCGAGGCGCGCGTGGTGTTCTCCGGGCTGCACCGCTTCTTCGCCGCGCTCCGCGCCGAGATCTCGAAGCGCCCGGCGGGATGGCTGCCCGAAGTGCGCGGAGAGCTGAATTTCTGCCTGCGCGGCTGCTCCGTCTCGATGGCGCGCTTCAAATTTTCCTACCGCCGCGCGCAGTCCGGCCTGCTGCGCGCCGAGCGCGCGGCGGCGACATCGCTTGTCTTGGGCGCGAAGGCGGCGGCGACTTCGTTTTCCCCTCCGCTTTCCTCGGCGTGGGACGAGCTGCTTTTCAACGCGTTTCACGACATCCTGCCCGGCTCGAGCATCGAGCGCGCCTACGAGGACCAGTTTGCCCAGATCGGCGCCTGCCAGGCGGCCGCGCAGCGGGTGGAGGCGACCGCGCTCATGGATTTGGCCGCGAAGATCGACACGACCGCGCCCGACTGGCCGGTCGAGGACGACGGCCCGAAGCCGGTGCCGATGCTGGTCTGGAATCCGCATCCGTGGACGGTCCGTCGTCATGTGGAATTGGAGACGAACCTGGATTACCGTCCGCTCTTTGAATTCAAGGGGCGCGCGGATGAGGTGCCGGTGATGGTCGCCGACGAGACGGGCGCCGCCGTGCCGCGGCAGACCATCGCGGTGGAAAACGACTGCGATCCCGCCCTGCCTTGGCGAAAGCGCGTGGTCGTGCCCGTCGAGCTGCCTCCCTTGGGCTGGCGGGTGTTGCAGCTTGGTCTGGGTCCGAGGCGCGAGCCGCCCCGGGTGCGGCGGGGCGGGGGCGCGCGGCCGCGCGCGACCGGATCGCACGCCATCAGCAACGGACTGGTCTCGATCTCCGCGCCGCCGGGAGAGCTCCGCGTCGGCTTTCGACGGCGCAAGGCCGCCTGGATGCCCGAGGGCCTGCAGGTGCGTCTCTATGCGGACGAGTGGGGCTCCTGGGGCGGCATGGCCGAGGAGGAGGAGTCATGGCGTCTGACGCGCGAGCTCGAGCGTTGGCGCGTGACGATGGCGCAGGTGTTGGAGGACGGTCCGGAGCGCGCGGCGCTTTGGGTGCGTTTCGCGGGCGAGCGTTCCCGGCTCGACCTGACCTTCCGCCTCGCGGCGGGCGAGGAGCACGTCGAGGTGCTGGCGCGTGTTTTCATGAACGAGCGGGCCGCGCGTCTGAAGCTGGTTTTCCCGGCGGGCGGCGCCGCCGAATATTCGGTGCCAGGCGGCGAGGTCCGGCGCGCGCCCTGCGGCGAGGTGCCCGGCGGCCGCTGGGTGCGCGCGGGCGAGGGAGTGAACCGCCTCGGCTTCGCGAGCGACGCCTTGCACGGCTTCGACACCACGGAGGGGGAATTTCGCGCCTCGATCGCCCGGGGCGCCCGCTACGCCTCCGAGGTGCGGCGCCGCGCGGACGAGGCGCCGTGGGCGCCGGTGATGGACCAGGGTGAACTGCGCTTCCGCTTCCTGCTCACGCCGGAATTTGAAGGGCTCGAGCGGCTCGCGGCCGAACTCGAGGAGCCGCCGGTGGTCGTGCCGGTGCCGGCCCGGCGCCCGCGCGCGCCGCTGCGCGGGCCGGTGATCGAACTGCTCTCGGAAAATTGCGAACTGCTCGCGCTCCGTCCCTGTGGCGCGGCGACCGTCGAACTGCGGCTGCGCAACGCCGGTCCGGCGCGCGCGCTCGCGTTGCGCTGGCTCGGCGAGCGTCTGGCGCTCGGCCGGGTGGGCGGCGGCGAAATCGCCACATGGAAAATCACCCGCGGGCGCGCCGGCTGGAGCGCGGCGCGCGCCGCGGCGGTCTGACGAAGATGAGCGCGATTCTTCCCGCCCCGCCTTCGTCCGCGCCGGCTCCGCGGGCGGACGCCGAGCGGCGCTGGAGCGTGGGGACGCTGAGCTATACGCGACGCGGCCTGGTGGTGTTGTTCGCGCTGCTGCTATTTGGCGACTTCGCGTGGTCGATGCGCGAACGCTCGGTCGGGCCGATGGCGCAGTGGTATCTCAACGATCTCAAAGTTCCGAATTATCTCTTCGGCCTCCTGGTGAGTTCGTTTCCCGCGCTGGTGGGGTTGATTCTCGCGCCGATCATCAGCGTGAAGTCCGACCGCCACCGCGGCCCGCGTGGACGCCGCATCCCGTTCCTGCTCGTCACGACACCCCTGGCGGCGGCCGGCATGATCGGGCTCGCCGTCACCCCGATCATCGCGAAGTGGGTGCACGGCCTCATGCCGGAGCAGAGCGAGATGGTCGTGGCGGTGGTGTGCTTCGGCGTGTTTTGGGCGGCCTTCGAGGTGGCGACGATCGCGGGCGGCGCGGTCTTCGGGGGCCTGATCAACGACGTGGTGCCGAAGGAGCTGCTCGGGCGCTTCTACGGCCTGTTTCGCGCGGTGAGCCTGATCGACGGCATGATTTTCAACTACTGGCTGCTCGGCCGGGTGCCGGACCACTTCACGGTGATCCTCGCGGGCGTCGGCGTTTTCTACGGGACGGCCTTCACCTGGGTGTGCCTGAAGGTGCGGGAGGGCTCGTATCCGCCGCCGCCGCCCGCGGAGCCGCGCGCGGCCGGGCGGACGGCGGGCGCGCGCCGCTACTTCCGCGAGTGTTTCTCCAACCCCTACTACGTCCTCGTCTTCGTGATGCTCACCGCGGCCTATCTCGCGTTCGGGCCGATCAACACCTTCTCGATCCCCTACGCGCGCAGCCTCGGGGTGGACATGGACACGTATGGAAAATACCTCGCGCTGACCTACCTGATCTCGCTCTCGCTCTCGTATTTCCTCGGCTGGCTGGCGGACGCGTTTCATCCGCTGCGGGTCTCGCTGGTCGCGCTGCTGGGCTACGCCTTCGTGGCGGGCTGGGGCTGGGCCTTCGCGACCACTCCGGCGACTTTCCTCGTGGCTTGGGTGGCGCATGGCGTGCTCTCCGGCTGCTTCTTCACCTGCGCGGCCTCGCTCGGGCAACGGCTCTTCCCGCACGAGAAATTCGCGCAATACGCCTCGGCCTTCGGCATGGTGCTCTCGCTCGGCAGCATGGCGCTCGCGCCGGCGGTCGGGCTGGTGATCGACGGCGCGAGCGGGGGCCACCGCCACTCCTTCGGCGCGGGCATGGCGCTGGCTCTGGCCGCGCTCGGCTGCGGGGCGGTCGTGCATCGCCGCTTCATGCGGCTCGGGGGCCCGAAGGGCTACGTGGCCCCGGAGTGAGCGCACCGAGTCTTCCCATGATCGACACGGCGATAATCGGCATCTCGGGCTACGCGGCCTTTCACCTGCGCATCCTCCGCGAGTTCGCCGCGGAGGGCCGGGCCCGTCTGCGCGCGGTCGCGGTCGTCAATCGCGCGGAGGAGGAGGCACTCTGCGCCGAGCTCGAGCGCGAGGGTTGCGAGGTTTTCCCCGATCACGTCTCGATGCTGGCGGCGTGGCGCGGGCGTCTGGGCCTCTGCGTGATCCCGACCGCGCCGCACTGGCACGAGCGGATGGCCGTGGCCGCGCTCGAGGCGGGGGCCAACGTCTTGCTCGAAAAACCGCTCGCGCCCACGCGGGCCGAGATCGCGTCGATCCGCGCGGCGGAGGCGCGGGCCGGACGATGGGTGGCGGTGGGCTTCCAGGATCTGCACACGCCGGAGGTGCACGCGATGAAGCGCCTGATCCGGGCGGGGGTGATCGGGCGGCTGCGACGCGCGGCCGGTCGTTGCGTGTGGCCGCGGCCGGCGAGTTATTATGCGCGCAATCCCTGGGCCGGCCGCCTGCGCGCGGAGGGGCGGGCGGTGCTCGATTCGCCGCTGAGCAACGCGATGGCGCACTTCCCGATGGCGATGCTTTTTGTGGCGGGGGACGCGCCGGAGGAATCGGCGCGGCTCGGCGGACTGCGGGCGGATCTGCGGCGTGTTTATCAGATCGAGAGTTTCGACACCTTCACGCTGCGAGGCGAGTGGGAGGGCGGCGGAGAGTTTTTTTTCGCGGGCACGCACGCGGGCTCGCGCGAGGAGAATCCGTTCATGGTGTTTCAGGGCGAGGACGGAGAAATCTGCTGGACGCATCAGCGCCTGATCACCGTGCGATCCAGGCGCGGGGAGACGCAGCTGCCGACGACCGACGCGGACACGGCGCGGCGGGCCCTGATCGGCGACGTGTTGCGCCGTTGCGCGGGAGAGGCGGCGTTCACCTGTTCGGTCGAAACCGCATCCGCCCACGCGGAGATTTACCACCGGCTGCATCGATCATGCCGGATCGCGGACCACCCCGCGGGCGAGGTCGTTTGCGCGGGGGAGCACGGCTTGCATTGGCGCCGGATCAAGGGCTTCGAAGACCGCGTCGAGCGCGAGATGGGGCGCTTCCTAACGCAGGCGAGGCCGGGCGGCGCGGCCCTGATGGCCGCCCGAAGCGCATGAAACCATGAAAACGCCCATTCTTGCCGGCATCGACATCGGAGGCACGACGACGCGCATCGCGATCGCGGACGCCTCGGGTCGCGTATGCGGGCTGGGCGTGGCTCCCGGCGCGGGCCTGACCGAGGTCTCGCCGAAGGAATCCGCCGCGCGGATCGCGAACGCGTGGCGCCAGGCCTGCGCGCAGGCCGGACGGGAGCCGTCGAGTTCCGTGGGCGCTTTGTTCGCGGGTTTCGGTTCGCTCGCGGCGCGGAAGAGCGGGCGGGCGAAGGATTCGAGGCGATCGGCCTGCGCATCGTGGTCGCTGGGGCGGCCGGGAAGCGGGAGCGAGGCGCGGCCGTCCACCATCAGCGCCGCGAGCGGCTCGAGCAGCGCGCGCGCATGCGCCTGCCAGCGCGCGTAGTCGGCGGGCACGGCCGGGTGCGCGGCGGTAGCGGCGAGCGGGGCGCAGGGAGCTGGGGCCGGGGCGGGCATGGGGGCGGGAGCGTGAGGCGGAGGGAGCGGAGATTGTCACCAGATTGGTGACAGTCTCGGTGGGTTCAGAGGGGGCAGGGGGTGGGGTTTGTCACCAGATTGGTGACAATCGCCCGGGGGGCGGGAGCGGGGTTCAGGAGCTGAGGTCGTAGAGTTCGGGGGTGACGATGGAGTCGAGGGGCTCGCCGGCGGCGTAGGCGCGGAGGTTGCGCAGGGCGTGCGCGCCGGCGTCGCGACGGCGGTCGGTGGTGGGGCCGCCGAGGTGCGGGGTGAGCGTGACGTTGGGCAGGCCGCGCAGCGGATGGTCGGCGGCGAGCGGCTCGACGGCGAAGACATCGAGGCCGAAGAACACTTTGCCCTCCGACGCGACGGCGACGAGGCCGGCCTCGTCCACCACCTTGCCGCGGCCGATGTTGATGAACACCGAGCCCGGGCGGAGGAGGCGGAGCTGGCGCTCGGTGACGATGCCTTCGGTCTCGGGATTGAGCGGGGCGAGCTCGACCACTACATCGTTGTCGGCGAAGAGGGAGTCGAGCGTAGGGGCGCGATGGATACCGTGGCGGCGCTCGGCGGCGGCGTCCACGTCGGGCGCGTGGACCGAGATCTCGCAGCGGAAGGGCGCGAGGAGGGCGATCAATTCGCGGGCCACGCGGCCGAAGCCGTGGATGCCGACGCGGCGGCCGAAGAGCGAGGCGGTCTCGGCCTCGCGGGTTTTCCAGGCGCCGTCGCGGTGCATGGCGAGGGTCCAGTGCGTGGCGCGGCGGAGCGAGGCGAGAATGTGGAACAAGGCGCCCTCGGCGACGATGCGGGCGATGGAGCCGCCCCAGTTGGTGACGAGCAGGCCGTCCTCGAGGTGGCGGCGCGTGACGAGATCTCGCACGGTGCCGGTGAGGTGGCAGACGTAGCGCAGGTTCGACGGGAGAAGCGCAGGGAGCGGCGGCGTTTTCCAGCCCGTGACCAAGACCTCGGGGTTGAGCTCGTGGAGGCGAACGGCGAAGGCGACGGGGCCTTCGGCGGGATCGAACTCGGCGTAGGCGGGGGCGAGGCCGCGCACTTCCGCGTGCAGCTCTCCGGGGAGAAACTCGCGGGCGTCGATCGGCGTGGTCGCGAGGAGGAGCGAGGCCGGGCGCGAGGTCGCACGGGCGGGGGCCGAGGGCGCGGGGGCGTGGTGAGATTTGGCGCCGTTGCGAGAGGGGGCGGCGAGCGCGGTGGGTGCGAGCATTTTCATGGCACAGGGGGAAGGCATTCGAGGAGGGTGCAGCCGCCGGGGGACGGGCGCAGGGAGACCGGGCCGAGGCCGGCGGGGAGAAAGACTTTGTCGCCGAAGCGGAGCACGTGGGTCTCGTCGCCGGCGGCGAACGCGCAGGCGCCCTCGGTGACGATGGCGATGGCGGGCTCGTGCTCTATTTTTTCGAGCGCGGCGTGGACGTGGCTGCGGCGCAGGCGGAAGCAGGGCGTGTGGTCGGGGCCGATCAACTCCTCCTGCCAGGAGTCGGGGCCAAGCTCGCGGAGGCGGCGGGGCGCGAGACGGTTCTCGCGGTCCACGCGCGCGAGCGGGCGCGGCGAGAGGTCGAAGACATCGAGGCAGAACTCGAGGTCACGGCCCATGAAGCGGGCGCGCTCGGGCAGCACGTGGCCGCCGCGCTCGAACTCGAAGCGCACCACGAGGTCGCTCGGCTCCTGGATCTCCACGAGCAGGAGGCCGGTGCCGAGGGCGTGGGGCGTGCCGCCGGGCACGAGGAAGGTGTCGCCAGGGCGGACGGGGATGGGATCGAAACAGGCCTCGAGCGCGGCGATATCCTGCTCGGCGATGAGGCGGCGCAATTCGTCGCGCGAGGGCGGTCGCTGGAAACCGAGGTAGAGGCGCGCGTCGGTGTCGGGCCGCGTGGCTAGCACGTGGTAGGCCTCGGTTTTTCCGGAGGGGGCGCCGAGGCGCAGGCGGGCGAATTCGGAGGTGGGATGGACCTGGAAGTGGAGGCGGATGGCGGAGTCGAGCAGCTTGACGAGCAGGCGCGGCTCGGGGCCGAAGCGCGCGACGTGGGCGGCGCCGAGGAAGTAGTCGAAATCGGAGGCGAGGAGGGTGTCGAGGGGGTGCTCGGCGCCGCCGACGAGGACGCGCGAGAGGCCTTCGTCGCGGAGGTGTTCGCGGCCGGCGTTGGTGGCGCGGGTGACGGAGGCGACCCAGTCCTCGGGGAAGTGCGCGTCGGCGGGCGCGCCGAGGCCGGCGAGCCGGTCGAGCTCCGCCCCGCCGCGGTAGGTGCGCCAGACGCGGTTGGGCGGGAGGAGGACGAGTTTGCCGCGGTGGGTCATCGGGAGGCGGTGGTCGCGGTTTCGGGCTTGGACGCGGCGACGGCGGGCGGGGGCGTGGCGGCGGAGCGGGCGGCGCGGCGGAGGGCGAGGCCGACGCCGGCGAGCACGGCGGCGCAGAAGAGGAAGCCGAGGCGGCCGACGAAGGGATTGGGCAGGAGGGCGAGCAGGGCGACGAAGGCGCCGTAGGCGAGGCAGAGGCCGCCGAGGAGACGGCCCTGGCGGAAGTCGCTGCCGGCGCCCATCTCGCGGGTGAAGTCCACCGGCGTGCGCATGCGGTCGTTGAACTCCTCGATGCGCGCGCGGTCGGCGGCGGGCACGGAGGGCCAGAAGCGGCAGGCGAAGAAGAACCAGGCACCGGCGACGAGCACGACGGAGAAGAGGCCGGCGGAGACGGTCCAGTAGCCGCGCGCGGCGGCGTCGAGCGGCGCGAGATCGAAGGTGGACTGGAGCCAGGCGGGGCCGAAGTAGCGGGTGACCACGAAGGAGACGACGAAGCCGACGAGCACGGTGGACCAGCCGGCCCAGGGCGGGGAGCGGCGCACGATCACGCAGAGCACGAGCGGGATCGTGTAGGGCACGGCGACGAGCGTGCCGAACTGGAGCATGAGGTCGAAGAGCCCGAGGTCCTTCATCCGGGCGAAGTTGAGCGCGGCGGTGATGACCATGGCGCCGAGGACGGCGGTGGCGACGCGACCGGCGAGGAGGAGCTCGCGTTCGGAGGCGAGCGGACGGAGCACGGATTGGTAGAAGTTTTTGACGAAGATGCCGGCGTTGCGGTTCAGGCCGCTATCCATCGAGGACATGGTGGCGGCGAAGATGCCGCTCACGAGGAGGCCGACCATGCCGGCGGGCATGGTGATCTTGCAGACGGCGACGAAGGCGGCCTCGGCGGGGTTGGCGAGCGCGGGGTAGGCGGCGGCGAGATCGGGCGTGAGGATGGCGCCGGCCATCGGGGTGACGAACCAGACCACGGGGCCGACGGCGAAGAGCACGGTGGCGAGGAGCGCGGCGCGGCGGGCGTGGGTGCCGTCCTTGACGCAGAGGTAGCGGGAGGCGTCGAGGAGGTTGTTGATCGAGATCCACTGCTTGATGACGATGGCGACGACCCAGAGCAGCAGGAGCGGCGAGTCGAACATGAGGCCGAGGTCGAGGTGGCCGGCGGGCAACTTGTCCAGGAAGGCCGGCACGCCGCCGACTTCGCGGAGGGCGAGGAAGGCCGCGACCACGGTGATCGGCATGAGGATGAGGACCTGGATGAAATCGGACGCGACCGCGGCCCAGGAGCCGCCGACGAAGGTCATGGCGACGATGACGATGCCGGTGACCAGGATGACGGGCTCGATGGGCAGCCCGAAGGCGGCGGAGAGGAAGACGGCGAGGCCGTTGAGCCAGATGCCGGCGTAGAGCGTGCCGAGAGGAATCTGGAGCCAGGTGAAGAGCTGCTCGTTGGACTTGGAGAAGCGCAGCCGCACGGCCTCGACGGCGGTGATGACGCGCATCTGCCGCGCGCGGGCGGCGAAGTAGAAGAAGTTGAGCAGGAAGCCGAGCGAGTTGGCGTAGAAGATGACGAAGATCGGCCAGCCTTCGGAGTAGGCCTTGCTGGCGGCGCCGGTGAAGGTCCAGGCGCTGAACTGCGTCATGAACGCGGAGGCGCCGACGAGCCACCACACCATCTGCCCGCCGCCGCGGAAAAAATCGCTGGGATTGGAGACCATGCGCCCCGCCAGCGCGCCCACGACGAGCATGAAGAGGAAATAGAAGGCGATGACGCCGTAGTCGTAAGGGGTCATGGGGGTGGGATAACGAGCGGGCGGGGTGCGGTTCAAACGTCATTTGATAACTATTAAAATGCAAGGGCGGAGTTGAGATTTTCTTTGATCCGCGGGTGGGGCTTTTCAGCAGATTTACCGGGAGTGGCTCGGGCGCTTGCGTTTGCGCAGGTCGGGACAAGAAGAGGCGGATGATTCCGAAAGATCACGAGGAGGCGGTGGGGTTCTGGGAGTGGGTGCGCACGCTGCTGCTGCTCATGATCCCGGTGGTGGGATTGTTCCTCTGGATCTACTGGGCTTGCTCGAGCGAAGGGAAGGCGAGCCGGCGCAATCTGATGCGCGCGCAGTTTTTCCTGACGGCGGTGGCCATGCTGTTGGTCGGGGCGTTGTTTCTCCTCCGGCCGGGCGCGCTGTCCGCGTATTTCCGAGGGGTGGCCGATCGGGTGGATGCGGCGCCGACGGCTTTTCAGCAGGACGAGCAAAAATCCGGGGCGGGCGAGCGTGGGCAGGGCGCCGCTCCGGCGGCGCCGCCGACGCCCAAGCCGCCCACCGTTCCCGAAGGCGAGCCGCTGCGCACGTTTCGCAGCACGGATGGCCGGGCGATGGAGGCGCGGGTGATCTCGCTGACCGACGAAACGGTCACGGTGCAGCGAGCCGACGGCCGGGAGTTCACCAGCGACATGACCCGCTTTTCGCCGGAGGACGTGGCCTACTTCATGCGCCTCCGGAATGGGGGCGGGGCTTTTGACTGAGCGGAGGCGGGCGTCGCCCGCCTCCGGACGACGGCCCTACGCGCGTTTCACGTCGCGGATGGGATACTGCGTGACGGTGACGCCCTTGTTGCCGCGGCCGCCGACGGCGAGCTCGCTCAAGTCGAAGATGAACTCCTTCACGCGGGCGCTACAGCGGCCGCTTAGGTAAACCGTCACGGCCTTCGGCATGCTCTCGGGGTTCTTCGTCTCGTCGAAAAACACCAGCTTGCTGCCCTCGCTGGCGGCGAGGTTGTAAACCTTCTCGCGCGTCATGCCGCCGAGCTGGAAGCGCTTGGCGAAGGCCTTGCCGCTCTCCTTGTCCTGGTAGATGAGCGTGTAGTAGCGGTCGTCGCCATCCTTGGGCACGACGTGGAGGTGCTCGATGTTTTTGCCGACGAAAACCTTGTCGGCCACGCGGACGAGCTTGCAGGTGGCGTCGGCCATGAAGGCGACCACGTCGTCGAGCGGGGTGACGTCCTGCACGAACTCGAAGTCGTCCTTGCGGGTGTTGAGCGCGATGAAGCCCTCGGCGCGGTTGACGTGGAGCTTTTGGTTGGCGACGACGACGGAGGCGGCGCTGATCTGCTCGATCTCGTCGCTCTGGGTGCGGCGTTTGACGCCCTTGCCGAACTTTTCCTGGAGGCGCTCGAACCAGGCGACGGCGTAGTCGGTGAGGTGGGCGAGGTCGTGCTTCACCTGCTTCATCTCGGCCTCGAGGGCCTTGATGGCCTCGTCGGCCTTGAAGCGGTTGTAGGCGGAGATGCGCTTGATGCGGATCTCGGTGAGGCGCACGAGGTCGTCGTGGGTGACGGCGCGGCGGAGTTTTTTGACGTGGGGTTTGAGGCCCTCGTCGATCTCGGCGAGCACGGCCTCCCAAGTCTTGGCGCCCTCGATGCGGCGGTAGATGCGCTCCTCGATGAAGATGCGCTCGAGCGAGTCGGCGTGCCACTGGTCCTCGAGCTCGCCGAGGCGGATCTCGAGCTCGCGGCCGAGGAGCATGCGGGCGCGGTCCACCGAGCGTCGCAGGATTTCGGATACGCCCATGAAATGCGGCTTGTCGTCGATGATGACGCAGGCGGCGGGTGAGAGCGTGACCTCGCAGTCGGTGAAGACGTAGAGCTGGTCGATAAACTTGTCGGGATCGGCGGTGGAGCTGAGCTCGACGAGGATCTCGACCGACTCGGAGGTCATGTCCTCGATGCGCTTCACCTTCAGCTTGCCCTTGGCGATCGCGCTCTCGATCGACGATTTGAGCGATTCGGTGGTGGTGCCGTAGGGCAGCTCGGTGATGGCGAACTGGTATTTGGAGCGCTGCTCGATCTTGGCGCGGACCTTCACCTTGGCGCCGCGTTCGCCGTCGTTGTAGTTGGAGAAGTCGGCGATGCCGCCGGAGGGGAAGTCTGGCCGGATGCGGAAGGTTTTTCCCTGGAGGTGGTTGATCGCGGCGCGACAGAGGTCGTTGAAGTTGTGCGGCAGGATCTTGGTCGTGAGGCCGACCGCGATGCCCTCGGCGCCCTCGAGCAGCGTGATGGGAAACTTGGCCGGGAGCGTGATGGGCTCCTGCGAGCGGCCGTCGTAGGTTTTTTGCCAGAGGGTGGTCTTGGGGTTGAACAACACCTCGCGGGCGAAGGGCGTGAGGCGGCACTCGATGTAGCGGGGCGCGGCGGCATCGTCGCCGGTGAGGGTGTTGCCGTAGTTGCCCTGCGGCTCCACGAGCCAGCCGCGCTGGCCCATGCCGACGAGCGCGGCGCCGATGGAGGCGTCGCCGTGCGGGTGAAAGGCCATGGTGGCGCCGACGATGTTGGCGACCTTGTGGAAGCGGCCGTCGTCCTTATCCCAGAGGGTGTGGAGGATGCGGCGTTGGACGGGCTTGAGACCGTCGTCGAGGTGGGGGACGGCGCGGTCGAGGATGACGTAGCTGGCGTAGTCGAGGAACCAGTTGCGGTAGGAGTGGGCGAGCGGGGCGGCGTCGTTGTTTTGCGGGGCTACGGGCGCGGCGGTCTCGGCGGCGGGGGTGAGGGAGGCGTCGTCGGACTCGGACGCCGTGGAGAGCGCCGCGGCGGCGGGCTCGGAAGAAGGCGCGGCGGAGGCGGGCTGACCGGCGAGAGGGAGTTCGGGTTGATCGTCGGAGGGTTTGTGGCCTTTGGACATCGCGATGGAGAAAAAGGTGAGAAGAAAAAGGGAGCTAGCGGACGGGATGTTTGCAGGGGAAAGGCACGAAGACGCGGGAATCGTCAATGGCGCGATGTGGGCGGCCCGCCACGCGTGTCGGCGCGGCCCTGCCGACATTTGTTGTGTAGTGCGCCGAGCCAAATCGCGGCAGCAGTCCAAAAAGATGCTATTGACAACAACCCGAAAGGTTGCCAATAGCAACCATATTACCCATGAACACCTCGACGTTTCTTGATTCCCTCCGCCGGAGCGGCGGGCTGCCACTCGTGTTTCGCGCTCATGGCGAAACCCTTCCCGCCGGCTATCACCTCACGGAGGTGAAACGCGTCCGCTACGAGACCGTGGACTGCGGATCCATCTCGCATCGCTGGGGGGAGACGCATTTCGAGCTCTGGGTCTCGCCCCTCAACTCGTTGGTTCCCTGGCGCGGGCACATGCCGGCCGAGAAATTCCTGCGCATCATTGACCGGGTGGAGCAGGGGCTGCCGCTCGAGGGCGAAGCTCCCGCGCGCATCCATGCCGAGATAGCCGGGCGGCCGGCGGCGCTCTACGACATCACTGCCGTGACCGCAGAGAACGACCGGATCCGGGTGGACCTCGAGCCTGACCGGACGCGCTGCAAAGCCGCTGACCGCCAAGTTGCCAAGCTGAGCGGTGGTTGCTGCGGGTGACCGCGCTCTCCGCTGATTGCGTTGCAGGCGGCGGAGTGCCAAGGGTCCGCCATGCGCGTATCGACCACTGCCTCCCAAAAAACCGACGCCGTTTTGCGCGACGTAGTGCGTCTCTTTCTGCAAGCCCAGCGCACGATGGCAGCTTGTTGCCCGGAGGTCACAGCGAAGGAATGTGAGGCCCTGAGGGTGTTGGGGCAGGGCGGGAAGCTCACGATCCAAGAGTTCGCCGACCAGATGTCGTTGGAGAAAACGTGGGCCAGCCGGCTCGTGACGCGACTCGAGGAAGGCGGCATGGTTCTACGAAGCCCTAACCCGCAGGACGGGCGCAGTGTGATCATCGAACTGACGGCGAAAGGTCGCGAGGAGCAGCGCAAGGTAGCGGACAGACTGAGCGAATACGCGGCGAGTATGCTCAAGTGTGTGCCCGCCGCCGAACGGGCCAACGTCGAGCGCGCCTTGGTTCATCTCCGCGACGCGTTGGAAACCTGCCTGGTGAGCTGCTCCCCAGGCGGCCGGAACTGCGGGTAGGAGGTTGCGGCGCGGCTTGCCAGCGGGGGCGGGCGGGGCAGGCTGGGGAGCCCCATGACCACCACCCTTGTGCTCACCCTGATCGGACGTGATCAACCCGGCCTCGTGCGCGTCGTCGCCGCGGCTATCGCCGAGCACGGCGGCAACTGGTTGGAGAGCCGCATGTGCCGGCTGGGCGGCGAGTTCGCGGGCATCGTGCGGCTGGAGATCGCCAGCGGACGCGCCGAGGCCCTGGCGGCGGCGCTGCGCGGGCTCTCGGGGCTGCGGGTGGATGTGACGCAGGAGCCGGCCGCAGGCGGCGCGGCGGCGAGCGCGAGCCCGGCGCCGGCGCGCCTGGCGGCGCTCGATTTGGTGGGTTCGGATCGGCCGGGGATCCTGCGCGAGGTTTCCAGCGTGCTCGCGGCGCACGGGCTCAACGTCGAGGACCTCGCGAGCGAGCGGGTGGAGGCCCCGATGGGCGGCGGGAAACTTTTCCAACTGCGCGCGGTGGCGAGCGTGCCGGAAGGCGTGGAACTCGCGAAGGTGCGGAGCGATTTGGAAAAACTCGCCGCCGACCTCATGGTCGAGCTGAAGCTCGAGGCGAAGCGCTGAACGCCCGTCGGGCGGTCGCCGCTTCGGCCGCGACCGTCACGCGCCCCAGCCGCGGCGGATCAAGCTGATCGCGATGGCCGCGAGCAGCAGCGAGACGATCTTGGAGATCGCGCGCATGCCGGTGGGGCCGATCAGGCGCACGAGCCGTTCGCCCTGCGCGAAGGCCAGCGCCACGAGCAGGAGGTTGACCACCAGGGCCGCGAGGGTGATGGCCAGGCCCACGGTTTGGGCGAGCACGAGCAGCGTGGCGATCGCCGCCGGACCGGCGATGAGCGGCATGCCCAAGGGCACCACGCCAAAGTCCTCGGGCACGTCCGCGGGAGGCGCCGAGAAGGGCTGCAACAGATCCCGCGCCGCAAGGATGAAGAGGATGAGTCCGCCCGCGATTTGGAAGTCGCCGACCGTGATGCCGACGGCGGCGAAGATGCCCTGGCCGAGGAACAGGAAGGCGAGGGCTACCACGCCGCCCGTGAGCACGGCCTGCCGGGCGATGCGCCGCTTGCGCGTGTCGGGCACGCCCGCGCCGAGAGCCATGAAAATCGCGGCGAGCCCGATGGGGTCGATCGCGACGAAGAGCGGGATAAACGCCTGCAAAAACCGCGGCAGCAGTTCGGTCATGCCCTAAAGCTGGCCCGGATGCGCTCGTGCGGCAACTGCGCGTCGGTCTTCCGGGTCCGGCGTTGCGTGGTGCTTTCGCTAAGCGCTGAACTCGCGGCCGAAGCCGAGCTCGCGCAGCGCGTCGCGGTAGGCGGCGGAGAAGCGGTCGCAGCGGATATGGAACTCCTCGCTCAGATCGAGCGGCAGGTCCTCGGGGCGCTGGCTCTCCACGATGGGACGGTCCTCGGCCAGCACCTTGCGCTCGAAGGCGAGCACCTCCTCGGCCGGGATGTGCGGATCGAAGTTTCGCGCCACGAAGTGGAAAACGCGCGTCTTGCGGCGCGAGACCGGCGTGGGCGCGTCGAAGACGCAGTGGCGGCGGCCGTCGCCGTAGTCGATCACGAGCCGGCACGCGAGGGGCAGGTGGAGATCGTAGATCATGCGCCGCTGGATAACCTGGCCGGCGGACGAGGCGGTCTTCGCGGACTCGGGGTTCGACGCAAGGTAACGATAGTCCACGCGAAAGCCGGTCGCGGTGCGCTCGACCTCGTAGGGCGGCACCTCGGGGCGCTCGCGGTTGCCGAAGGTGCCGGCGTGGATCCAGGAGAAGTGCGCGACGTCGATGAAGTTTTCCAGCTGCCGGCCCGGCGTGCAGTCCCAGTCCTGCGGCTCGGCGTGCATCATGCGATAGGCGGGATCGGCGAGCTCGGGCCAGTCGGGGAGCGCCGCGTCGGGCGCGGCGGAGGCCGACGCGGTGTCGG
>JAUWBD010000048.1 GCA_030605125.1 Verrucomicrobiota bacterium
GGGCAAGGCGGCCGCGACGTATTGGCCGCCGCCGGAGAAATCGTAGCGGATGGCGATCGCACGCACGCCGCCGGCCTCGCGCGCCTCGACGCCGCCCTTCGCCCCAGGAAATTCCTCGCCGAGGTGGAAGTTCCAGGCCGAGGCGTCGTCGAAGCGACCGATCGCGGTGCTCGCGGCACGAAGAATGGGCAGGCACGCCCCCAGGAGCAGGGGCAGGAGGAGGAGGGGTTTTATCATGGTTGCAGGGTAAGGCCGAATCCTCGCCCGGCGCCTCGTCGTGTCGCGACGGCGCTCCGCCGTGCGAAGGCTTCGTGAACCGCCCGCGGCAGGTGCACGTCGATGACGAAGGCTGGCGTCGCGGACAAGGGGCTCTCCGTTTCGTCGGCGACGACGGATATGGCGCCGTCGGAGCCAAATTCGATGAGCGCCGCGAGCAGACGGGAGACGGGGACGGCGCCGGGACGGCCAAGGCTCGCGCACAAGTCCGCATCGAGGAGATGTTGCCAAAGACCGAGTATAGACTGGTCAAGGATGCCGTGGAGGCGGGCGTCGCCAAAGTGGGCTTTAGCCAGGTAGATCGCCGTGAGGGCGGCCGCCACGTCCCGCTCCGGAACCTCCCGGTCGCGCTTGGCGCCCGTCAGGCATGCGTTGAGCGCGCGAAGGCGGGCGGTGCAGCGCGTCCTCCGGGCGGTGCCCCCGAGCACCGCCGCCTCGGCGAAGGCGGCCGCCACCTCCACGAAAGCTTCGGGATGCTGCGGCGCGGTCACCCACATGGAAACTCCCGGGCCGGCGGAAAGGGCCGCCTTCGCCTCGAGCCGGCCGACTAGCTCGGCCGACAACCGGCGCCGGTGCCGCGCGCGAATCGAAAACAGCGCAAGGGCGAGAAACGGCTCCGTCCGTTTCCCGGACGTATCCGTTTCAATAATACGATCGATGATCGCCTCGGCCCGGCCCTGGCGCGGAAACTCCGCGAGTTCGAGCAGCGCCAGCGCATAGTGGGCGCTCTCCACCAGCGCCCCCCCGCGGTCCGCCGTCGAGGAGGCGCGCGCCGGCAGCAGCAGGCCGAGATCCGGGTCGAAGCGTTCATCGCCATGATCGACGATGAGCTGCAGGCCGCGACGTCGGGCGAATTCGCTCATGTGTTTGGTTTTTCCCCGCCGGCCTCAGCGCAGGCTGCCCCAGAAGGGGTCGCGACGACGGTCCTCGTGCGAGCCTTGGGGAAAGTCGCCCAGGCCGCGCGAGCTCACGTGACCGTCCATGTGCACGATGTTGGCCCGGCCACCGCCGTGGACAAACATGCCGGTGTTGGTGGCGGGGTTCCAAGGGACCACGCTGGTCGTGGCCATCTTGCGCTCCGGCACGCCGTTCGAGAGGAAGTTGCCATCCATGAAGAAGGCCATGGCCGCGGGATTCTGGATCTGTTGTAACTGCGTCGCGTGCCGGTCGTAGGGCGACTCGCGTCCGCCGTTCTCCCAGCCGCAGGCGTAGATATTGATCGAGTATCCCCGGCTCCAAAAGGGATTGGGGCCGACGGTCTTGAAGGCCGACGGGCAGGAGAGCGGGGTCTGCTCTCCGCTCTCCATCTGGCCGGGGCGGATGTCGAGGTAGGGTTGCACCGAGCGCCGGGTCGCCGTCGGCGTGTTCCACCAGTGCATGGCATCGAACATCAACCCGCGGTTGTCCTCGATGCAGGCCAGACCGGCCAGCCCGAGTGAGCGAAGACGCGAGAGGCACTGCGCGTTCTCGGCGGCCTGCCGCACGCGACCGACGGAGGAGATGACGATGGCGGCCAGGATCGCGATGACGGCGATGACGGTGAGCAGCTCGATCAGGGTGAAGGCCGGGCGTGTCCCGGCGCGGCGGGGCTTGGCGGCTAGGGGGATGGTCGCATGCATGGGGGAACGGGGGGTGAAATCAGTTTCGGGCGCGTGGCCCGACGTCGGGCCACGCCCAGGTGCTCCCAAACGGGATGGCGCCGCGGTGGCGGATGTCGTTGGCCTCCGGAAAAGCCTCCAGCGCCTCGGTCACCGGCGCGCCCGCTCCGGCGGCCAGGCCCTGTGGCAGGAGGAAATCTTCGGGGCGGAGTTCCCCCGGAGGCGGCGCGGAGACGACGACGCCTCCCTGGCCGGCGAAGACCTCGCCGAGATGCCCGTCCACCCGGGGAAAGCCGATCCAGGCGTTGTTGCGGAAGGCGATGTTGTCGCCGCGGTAGTCCTCGCGGCTGGAGAAGGCCTGGGCCACGACGACGTTGTTCACGAAATGGATGTTCTCGTAGATCCGCGTGTGCGGCTGGGTGCGGGTAAGGAAATAGCCGTGCGGAAAGACGACCGTGTTGTTGAAAACGACCACGCCGGCGCCGGGGGCCCGCACGACGTCGTCGGGCACGTCCTTCATGTGGGCGCGGGTCCAGTTGGCGCGACTGGCCCCGGCCTTGAACCAGCCCGGGCGGTGGCCCGAGGTCTCGGCGGCGAGGCGATTGAGCTCCTCGCTGTTGCGGATGTAGTTCTCGTGGATGAAGGCGGGGCCCGGCCAGGGCGTCCCGTCGAGGGGCTGCCACGAGAGCGGCTCCACCGTATTCAAGATCACATTACGGTATATCCGCATCCCCTCGGAGTGGTCCTCGAGCTCGATCGCGTTGTCCACGATGCGCTCGAAGACGTTGTCGTGGATCTGGAGGTTCTTGCTCCAGCGGATACACCAGACGGAGAGGCCCTCGAAGGAGTTGTGCACGCGATTATGGCGAATCACCCAATCGCTGCCGACGAGCGCGGCGATGCCGGTCTCGTAAGTGATGTTGCCCGCGGTGCCGGCGCGGCTCTTGCGCGACCACCAGTAGAGGGGATAGGTCGGCGCGCCCGGCGCCGGGCCGCGCTCGCGGATCACCTCCATCATATCCTCGAAGGCGGGGAACTGCGTGTAGTCGCAGTATTCGACCACGACGCGGTGCGAAGTGACCTTCGTGTCCGCGCCCTCGCGCCGTCCGGTCACGCCGGCGCGGCAGCCGAGGAACCAGGAGTTGCGCACCACCACGTCGTGTCCGTTGACGTGCACGCCGGAGAAGCCGGGCGTCTCGAACGTGAAACCGTCCACGACCACGTGCGCGCTCTGTCGCTCCATGATGCCGAGGTTGAAAAACGTGGGGCCGTTGTAGCCGGTGCCGGCGGAGCCGTTGCCCGTGCGCGGGCTGATGCTGATCACATGCTTCGCCGGTTCGGGCGGACCATAACGGCCCGAGGCGTGGAGGCGCACGTAGATGCGCCCGCCCGCCGTGTCGTGGAAGTAGCCGTGCGCGGGGCCGGGCTGCCCGCCCTCGACGACGAAGCCCCGGAGCTGGTCGAGCGAGCCGTAGGGCTGGAGATCGACGCCCGAGTAGAGCACGCGCGCCGTGATCTCCGCCAGCGGCGCGCTGTAGAGGCCGAGCGCCTGGTCCTCGAGCCGCCAGGCCACGCGCCCTTCCCGCATCTCGCGGTTGGCATTGGTGATGATCACGGCGTTGCGCGAACGATCCTCTGCCTCAAGCACAACAGGGCGCCCGGGCGCGCCCTTCGCCGTGAACTCCACCGGCCCGTAATACACGCCCTTCGCCACCACGATGCGATCGCCGGGCCCGGCCACCGCACCGGCGCGCTGGATCGTGGCAAACGCGGTCGCGGGGGACCGGCCGTCGCGATCATCGGCGCCCGTGGCTCCGTTGACATGGTAGGTGACGCCGGCCGCGAGCGCGGAGCCCGCGACGCAGAGGAGTGCCCAAGCGCCGGCCACGCGGCGAATTAACGAGGACGTCAGACTGGACGCGGAGGTGGGCATGACGGGGACCGGGACCGGAGTGGATGCGGGGACGGGGGCGAAGGGCGTGAGAAAGGGCGGACGCTCAGACGCGGCGGCGACGGCGGCGCAGGGCGGTCGCGGCGAGGGCGCAGGCCCCGAGAGCGGCCGCGGCCGAGGCGGGCTCGGGGATCGCGGAGAGACTGGCCAGCTGCTCGCTCGTGAGCGCGGTGCTCCACACGCCAGCCGCCTCGACCTTTGTGCCGTTGGGCAACAACCAACTGCTGCCGCTGCTGCCGGCGTTGATGCCGCTGATCTGGAAGTAGCCAGCCGCGATCGAACCGGCGGTGGACACCGAGGTCGGGATGTTGAGGGTCTGCGACGCGCTGCTCAGCAAGAGCCCGGTGACGGGGTTGAAGATGTCGATGCGCAGGCTGGTGCCGGCGTCGAAGGTCAGGGAGACGTCATACCAGGTGTTGGCCAGCATGTCGTAGGTCGAGTTGAGGATGACGTTGTAGGTCTGGCCCGTCTCCGAGAGCACCCCTTGGAGACGGCCGTTCACCATCTGCAGAGCGATGCCGCGGTTGCCGTTGTTGGCCCGCGTGCGGCCGATGAGACCGACGTTGCCGCTCGTCGGCACCGTCCCGAAATTTACGCGCATCCAGAAGGTCTGGCTTCCGCCGATGCGAAAGGCGGCGTCGCTGGTCTTCAACACCTCGGCTCCGGTGAAATTGACCGCCTGCTGGCCGGGAGCGAGCCCGGGAAGGCCGGTGACGGTGCTGTAGGTCACGCTGGCCGGAGGATCGAAGGCCGCCGCGGTCGATGCGACCGGCGTCAGGTGGCGGAGCGGCGCCACGGTGTCTTGGGTGTTGCCTTCAAAAGTCCAGAACGCGACGGCGTTTTGGATGACAGTCTGCGCGGGCGCGATCGTGGCGGCCGCAACGGCCAAGGCGCTCGCGGCGCCGAGCCGGACAAGGGTGACGAGGGGTCGATATGCTGGCTGTTTCATGGGAGGTTCGGGGGAAAATTCCGCTGATGGGGAAAGCGTTACGCGGATCGTAAACGAGCGGTCTCTAGCGCTATCTGTGAGAATGTGTGGGGGGGGGGAGGTGTCGGGGGGTAAGGATGGTCGCGATGCGATCGCATCCGCGGGTTCCATACAGGACCTCCACGAGGCTGCGCACCCTCGGCGAGGCGGCAACGAGTCCACTTCGCAACACGTTGCCTACGCTCGGAAGAACGATGCCGTCGGCATCCCGCGCCTCTACGCCAGCGGCGCCCGCCCACGCCCGTTGAGAGCGAAAACGCCTACAGCGTGCCCTTCGCACGACGCTCTGTTATCGAGCGGCGATAAGCGAGCGGGCCGCGGCCCGCATGGAGCCTGAACCACTTGGTGAAATGCGAGGCTTGGCGAAAGCCGTGCCGATGGCATACCTCCTTCACGGACCGCGCGCCGGTGGCGAGGTCGTGCATCGCCGATCGGAGCCGCAGGCGGTTCCAGTAATCGCGCGTGTGCAGCCCGAACCGCTCCCAAAACAACTGCTCAAGCCTCGCGCGTCCGAGCCCCGTTTCCGCCAGCAGACGCTCTTCCGGAAACGGCTCGTGCAGCGGCGTCTCGTGCAGGCAGTTCGCCGCCCGGATGACGCGCGGGTCCGACACGCCCGCCTGGAAAAATCGCCGGCCCTCCGCCTGCATCGCTTCCGAGAAATCGAGCATCCACCGCGCGAAATTCATCTGCATCCGCCAGAAGGTCCGGAAATCCGTCCGCTGCATCAGCAGGTGCTGCGTCACCCCGGGGAAGCGGGCGCGGGCGATTCGCGCGAGCGACCGCGCTGAGCGCGCCAGGCGCGGATAGCGCGCCGATGGGAACACGTTACCCGCGCTCCCCGTGAATAGGTTCTCTCCCGAGGGCCACTGTGCGCTGAAGTGGATCGAGAGAATACGCGCGTCGGACGAAAAATTCTGCCGCCCGATCTCGTGCGGGCACACCATCCAATCCCCGGCCTTGGCGCGCCAGGCTCCCTGCGGGGTGCTCACCTTCACCGCCCCTTCCAACAGCAGCCAGGTCCAATACGCGTCACGTCGATCGGTGATCACGCTCTTCGCCGTGTCGGGCACCGGTCCCTCGTAAACCCACAAAAGCTGGCTGCGCATGCCACCCCAAGCGTGCCACGGCGTTGCGTCGTCACTCATGGTCGGCGGAGTTGGGCAGCGAGGCGGCATTTTTAAAAAAGATAACTCAAAACATAAACCAAGCCAGCCTCGTCTCTGGATAACGCGGAGAGCGCGCACCATGTTTGTGATCGCAGCCACCGACCGGTCGCCGCGCACCCCACCCCGTCCTTCCACGATCATGAGCCAGCCCTTTTATTATCAGACCGAATCAGGCACTCGCCTCGGCGAAGTCCTCGCCTGCGATCTATGCATCTACGGTGGCGCCGCCGCAGCCGTGATCGGCGCCGTCGAGGCCTCGCGCCGCGGCCTCTCCGTCATCCTGCTCGTTCCCGGCCTGCACCTTGGCGGCCTGACCACCGGCGGGCTCGGCTTCACCGACTTCGGCGACAAGTCCAGCGTCGGCGGCCTCGCCCGCGAATTCTACCGCCGGCTCGGCGCGCACTACGGCGTTGAGGAGGAGTGGGCCTTCGAGCCCTCCGCCGCGGCCCAGGTCCTCGCCGCCTGGCTGCGCGAGGCCCGCGTGACGCCGGTTTTCCGCCAGTTCCTCGAGTCCGCGGTCGTCGTGGAAAACCGGATACAATCGGTCCGGATGGAAAGCGGCCTCGAGGTCCGGGCCCGCATGTTCCTCGACGCCTCCTACGAGGGCGACCTCATGGCCGCCGCGGGCGTGCCCTTCACGGTCGGCCGCGAGGGCAACCAGCGCCACGGGGAGCTGCTCAACGGCGTGCAGATCCGCGAGCACCACCAGTTCGAGTTTCCCGTCTCGCCGTGGCGCCGCGAGGGCGATCCCGCCAGCGGCCTGCTGCCGGGCATCTCCCCCGAGCCGCCCGGTCTCCAAGGCTCCGGCGATCGCTGCGTGCAGGCCTATAATTTCCGAATGTGCCTCACCCGCGACCCCTCGCGGCGCGTGCCCTTTCCGAAGCCGGCCGACTATGATCCCGCCCACTACGAGCTGCTCGCGCGCTACCTCCGCGGCGGCTGGCGCGACGTTTTCCGCAAGTTCGACGCGATCCGCGGCGGCAAGACCGACACCAACAACCACGGCGCCGTCTCCACCGACTTTATCGGCGCCAACCACGCCTATCCCGAGGCCTCCTACTCGCGGCGCGAGACCATCTTCCAGGAGCATGTGAATTACCAGCAAGGGCTCTTCTGGTTTTACTGCCACGACCCGCGGGTGCCCGCCGACGTGCAGGCCCGCATGCGCGAGTGGGGTCTCGCCGCGGACGAGTTTGCCGACACCGGCCACTGGCCGCCGCAGCTCTACATCCGCGAGGCGCGCCGCATGGTGTCCGACTACGTCTTCACCGAGCACGACTGCCGCGGCTACCGCAGCGCGACCGATCCCATCGGCTGCGGCAGCTACGCCATGGATTCGCACAACTGCCGTCGCGTGGTCCTCGGCGACCGGGTGTTCAACGAGGGCGACGTGCAGTTCTGGCAGGGCCTGCGCCCCTACCCGATCAGCTACCGCTCCGCCGTGCCGCCGCGCGGCTCGATCACCAACCTCTTCGTGCCCGTCTGCCTGTCGGCTTCGCACATCGCCTACGGCTCCGCGCGGATGGAGCCGGTCTTCATGATCCTCGCCCAGTCCTGCGCCATCGCCGCGGACCTCTGCCTGCGCGAGGGACTCGCCGTCCAGAACCTCCCCTATCGCCTGCTCAAGCCCGAGCTGCTCCGCGCCAGGCAAGTGCTCGCCACCACCGACTCCGATCCCGAGGGGCGGCCCGTTCCCGACCAGGAAACCTGGTCTTCCTGAGCGGCCGGGCCGCGCCGCGAAGCGATGCACTCCTCCGCGGTGCCGATCGTAAGCAAGCGGTCGCTCAACGCATCGCCCGGTCCTTCGACGCGCGCAGTTTTGCGCGGCGTGTGCGTTCGGCCGCGCTCAAGACGTAGCCGGGCGAGGCCTTCGTCTTCGGCGCGGGCTCGCTCTTGAGCCTGCGCTTTGCGGCGGTGATCTCGCCCGCGTATTGGGGCAGCCACTTCGCCTGCACCACCAACATCTCGTCCGCCATGCGCCAGACCTCGGGCGGGTTGCAGACCGCGCCCACCAGCGGATCGAGGAGCATCGCCTGCTTGAGCAAGGTCGCGTCGCCCCGCACCGCCGCCATCACGCCGAGGCGCTGCACGGAGATGGATTGGTTGCACACCGCCGCGCAGGCCGCGGGCAGCTCGCCCACCTGCTGCATGTGGATGCCGTGGCGGTCCACGTAGCCCGGCCCCTCGATGATCGCATCCGCCGGCAGATTGGTGATCGAGCCGCCGTTCGGCAGGTTGAAGTGGCCGCGATACGCGCGCCCCGTCTCCAGGGCCTCGATGATGAACGCGCCGTGCTCATCGGAACGCTTCGCCACCGCGATCTCCCTCGGCGCATGGCCCGCGGCGCCCCTCGCGAACTCCTTGGAAAACCAATCCCGGCCCTCCTCGCAGACGCGCAGGTAGCCGCCGGTCTCGCCGTGAATCCACATGCTCAGATCGCACCAACGCCCGATCTCGGCCGGACGCTTGCGATACCACATCAGGTATTCGCTCAAGTGCCCGTTGCTTTCCGTGCTATAGACGCCGAAGCGGCGCAGCACGTCGATGCGGCACTTCTCGGTCTTCGAATACTCCGGATGCCGCTCGAAGGCCGCGAGCAACTCCTCGCCGGAAACCTTCCGGCCCTTGGCGAGCACATCGACGAACCAAGTCTGGTGGTTGATGCCCGCGCAGACGTAGCTGAGCTCGTCGCGCGTGATCCCGAGCACCTCGGCGATCTGGTGGCCGCCGTGCTGCACGCCGTGGCAAAGCCCCACGCAGCGCACGCCGCCGTGGACGTTCGCCGCCCAGGTGAGCATGGCCATCGGGTTGGCGTAGTTGAGCAACAGGCACCCGGGCGCCGCCACCTCGCGGATGTCTTTGCAGAAATCGAGCAGCGCCGCGATGCCGCGCTGGGCATACATCAGGCCGCCGGCGCAAAGGGTGTCGCCGACACACTGATCCACCCCGTATCGGAGCGGGATCTCGATGTCGGAGCGGAAGGCTTCGAGGCCGCCCACGCGGACCACGCAGAAGACATATTTCGCCCCGGCCAGCGCGGCGCGGCGGTCGGTGGTCGCGGTGATCTTGGCCGCGAGGCGGTTGTGCGCGATGTCGCGCCGGCACAGCTCGGCCACCATCTCGAGGTTGCGGCGGTCGATGTCGGTGAAGGCCAACTCCAAGTCCGCAAATTCGGGGATGGTGAGCAGGTCGTTTACCAGTTTGCGCGTGAACTCGATGGATCCGGCGCCGATGAAGGCGATGCGAAGGGGCATGGGCTTGGAGGGGTTTGGTGGATTCGTGCCCAATATGCCTTCCTTTGGTCTCACTTGCCACGGGAGAGACGTGCTGTTTTTGGTCGTTTCGTGCTTCGTGTTCCCGATATCCGCAGCGTCCCGGTCGGCATGCGCGCGCTGGTCTTTCCGCGCGATCTGCTCCCGCTGCGCGCGAGCCTGGGCTCGGTCGGCCGCGAGCGCCGGGACTCGCCGGAGTATGACTGGCACGGCCTGCGGCGCGGCGACCAGGAGATGGCGCTCTTCCAATACACGCTGCGCGGAACCGGCCGCCTACGGGTCGGCGCGCACGAGCGGACCGTGACTCCCGGGGATGCGATGCTGCTGCATTTCCCGGCGGACAATCGCTACTGGTTCCCCGCGGAAAGCTCAGGCGCCTGGGAGTTCCTCTACGTCTGCCTGCACGGACGCGATCTGCTCCGCCTCTGGCGCGAAGTGGAGTCTCGTTTGGGTCCGCTTGCGCAACTCGCCCCCGACTCCGCGCCGGTCGCCTGCGCGGTCCGCATCATTGCCGCCGGATTGCGCGAGGAGATCGCCACTCCCGCCGAGTCGGCCGCGCTCGCGCTCGAGCTGGTCGCGCGCCTGCTCGCGGTGCGCCCGCCCGCTGGATCGGCCGCGCTGGCGCCCCAGGCCGCCGCCTTGGCCCGCGCCCGTGCCTATGCCGAGCAAGATCTCGCCGCGCCGATCGGCGTCGCGGAGCTCGCGCGCGCCGCCGGCCTCTCGCGTTTCTACTTTTCGCGCCTGTTCACCGAAGAGACCGGTCAGACGCCCGCCGCCTGGCTTGCCACCCGCCGCGTGCAAAGCGCGGCGCAACTCCTCCGCGAGCGCGTGCTCCCGATCAAGGAGATCGCGGCACGCTGCGGCTTCACCGACGTCCAGACCTTCGGCAAAGTTTTCCGTCGCCACACCGGCACGACGCCCGGTCGCTACCGTCGCGGCGGCGGATGATCGATCGGTGGCCTCGTCTCAACGCACGATGAACTCGTGCTCGATCTTGCCCGCGCCCCAGCGCTGCGCCTCGAGCACGGTGTCGCCCGCGCCGTCGGCGCCTTCGCGACCGCTCCACCGCACGCGGATCTCCGTGCCATCGTCCTCCACCTCCACGAGGCCGAACTGGAACAGGCGACCGCCCTCCGGCGTGTCCGCACGCGCCCCCCGGTTGTAGGGGCCGCCCTTGTAGCTGCCCCGGTTGGCGATCGGCCCCGCTTGAAACACCGGCAGCGGCGCGCCGCCCCCGCTCGCGAAGTCCATGCTGGCGCCGTCGTCGATCGCCGTCATGTGGGCGTCGCCGGAGAGGATGCACACGCCGGTGAGCCCCAGCTCCTTGATGAAGTTCGCGATCTCGGCGCGATGCTCCGCGTAGCCTTGCCAGCGGTCCACCTGCACCGACTCCCCGCCCCAAGGCACGGAGCTCACCCAAAACACCAGCGGGAACCGCCCTTTCGTGGCGCGCAGCTCCTCGCGCAGCCAGGCGTCCTGTGCCGCGCTCATCATGCGGCGCGTCGTCGAGTCGCGCCGGCTCCGCAGGTCCGACAGGATGAAGCGCGCCCGGCCGACCGTGAACGCGTGGTCGGTCGGCGCGCCCACCGCGTCCGAATCCTCATCCCGCACCATGAGCGCCGGGCTCGGCACGAGTTCGCGAAAATTCCGCAGCGACGCCGCGCGGCTCGGGCTCGTGCGATCGCTGTCGTTGGGGCCGTAGTCGTGATCGTCCCACTGATAATGCAGCGGTATGCGCGCCAGCAGCGCGCGCAGTCGCGGAGCCGAAAGATGCCGGTCGTAAGCCGCGCGGAAAAGCTCCACGCGATCCTCCGCGATGTCGGCGTAATGAAAATCGCCGGTGTGCAGAAAAAAACGGGCGCCCTGTCGCAGGGCCGCCGCGAAGACCGGCGAGTCCGGCTCGCGCGCGCACGAGCTCACGGCGAAACGAAAGCTCGTCGGCGCGCCCTCCGCGGGGAAGGTCCGCAACTCGCGCGGCTCGCCATCGAGCGCGCGTCCGGCCGCGTCCACCAGCCTGTAGGCGTAGCGGGTGTCGGCGCGCAAGCCGTCGAGCGTGAATCGCAGCAAGCGGCCCGCATCCATCGGCGCCTCCAGCACCGGGCTCGCCGTGATCGGCTCGGCGCCCTCCGCCTCCGCCACGAGCGACACGTCTCCGGCCGCCGCGACTCTCGCCGTGATGACGGCCGAGCGGTCCGTGACCCCTCCGCTCCAAGTCCAAGCCACCGGCGAGGCCGACGCCATCGCCACGACGCAAAACCAAAGCACGAGAAGACGCATCCAAGCATCGCAAGCCCGACACGGCGCGCCACGCAAGGCCCCATCGCTTGACTCGCGCGCGAATCCGGCGACCTTCGTCCGGTCAACCCCGCCATGTCCTACGCCATCCATCACATCATCGGGATCTGCGTAAGCTTGGAACTGAGCGTCTTCCCTGGCGCTCCCGGTGCGGCGAGCTGAGCGAAGATCGCACGGTCGATCCTCGTTTAAGTCGGCTCAGGCCCACCGGGCGCAACCTCCTCTCGCGGCGCCGTCTGCGCGCCGCTCCACCGCGCACGCGCCTCCCGTCCGCCCCGAAAGGGCGCGGAGATCCGCGCGCACCCAACCCGCAACCCCGCCCTCCCCCGCATCATGCCCACCCAACTCTACCTGCTCGAATCCGACGCCGCGTCCCTGCGGCACCGTATCAACCTTCTCGCCTCCGATCCGCACTCGCGCCGCGCCCTGCAAGGCCTCCGTGCCGAGCTCGAACGCGCCGTCGTGCTTCCTCCCGGCGATTTCCCCGAAAACGTCGTTCGCATCGGCTCGGTCGTCGAGGTCCACGACCTCGAGGACGACGAGACCGCCCGCTACACGCTGTGCTTCCCCGAACACGCGGAGATCACGTCGGGGCGCCTGTCCGTCTTTGCCCCGCTCGGCACCGCCTTGCTCGGCTTCGCCACCGGACACGAGTTCACCTGGGAAATGCCCGGCGGCCCGCGCCGCCTGCGCATCCTCTCCGTGACTCCGCCCGATCCCTCGCCATCGCCCATCCTCCCGACGACCACCCTGCGCTCCGCCTACTCCCTTCGTTCGTAACCAAAAGTCCATTACACACAACCCATGCAATCCATCGACTCCCTCCCTCCTCCCGACACCCCCTGGGTGCTCTCCAAAAACGTCCTCGACGAGGCCGGCCTGCTCGGCGAGCTCCACCTCCTCGGGCCGGGCGCCGAAAAACTCCACGACGCCCCGGCTCACGGCGCCCGCGTCTTCTTCGTGGCCTCCGGCCCGATCACCGTCACGAGCGGCCGGACAAACCACATCCTTCAAACCGAGGATACCCTGCACCTCCCCGCCGGCGCCGGCATCGCCTTGCGCAACTCCGGGCCGCGGCCGGCGAAGGTTTTGGTGATCAACCTGCCCCCGCCGCCTCCGGCCCGCGGCGCAGCGGTCGAACTTGCCGCGCTGGGCGCCTGAGGGAGCCCCGCCGCCCGCCGGGATCGCCAAGAGGCCCGCGCCGAGGAAGGCCTCCTCGCCAACGGGTTCTTGCGATTCCGGCGCATTCGTCCGGGACTGCGCCACCCTGCCATGAAAGCCGCCCGCCCCAAGAAACCCACCGATGCGCAGCGGGAAACCCTGCTCGAAACGCTGCGCGCCCGCTTCGAGCAACACCCGCGCCGCCATCCCGGCGTGGAGTGGGCCCGGGTGCGGGCGCGGCTCGACGCCGTGCCCGAAAAGCTCGCAGCGCTCCACGAGATGGAATCGAGCGGCGGCGAGCCCGACGTGGTCGGCCATGACAAGGAGACGGGCGAGTTTATCTTTTTCGACTGCTCGCCCGAAAGCCCCAAGGGGCGCGTGAGCGTCTGCTACGACCGCGCCGGCCTCGACTCACGCAAGGAGCACAAGCCCAAGACCAGCGCGCTCGACATGGCCGAGGCCATGGGTGTCGAACTGCTGACCGAAGAGCAATATCACGCGCTGCAAGCGCTCGGCGAGTTTGACACGAAAACATCGAGCTGGGTGGCGACCCCGCCCGACCTGCGAAAACTCGGCGGCGCGCTCTTCGGGGACCGCCGCTACGGCCGGGTCTTCATCTATCACAACGGCGCGCAATCCTACTACGGCGCGCGCGGCTTCCGCGCCTCGCTGCGGGTGTGATCGATACGCGGCCTTGATCGCGGCGCAGGCCACCGCGGATCAACGTCCTCCGGCCGCGAGCAGCGCGAGCGCGCCGGCCAGCGGCGCCAACTTCCCCGCCGCCACGTCCTGCTCGACCTCCGCGCGGCGGGCCTTCACCGCCTCCGCCCCATAAAAGCCCGTGCGCAGGCTCTCCTCGATCAGCGCGTGCATCCAGGCCACGGCCTGCTCGCGGCGGCGCCGCGCGGTCGAGCCGGTGCGCTCGCCGGTCACAAAATACTGCCCGAGCGTCGTCCACACCTCCGCCACGCCCTCGCCGGTGCGAGCCGAGGCGGTCTGCACCGTCGTCTGCCAGCCCTCGGTCGCGTGGCGCAGGTAGTGCAGCACGCGCTTCATCTCGGCGAGCGCGGCCTTGCAGCGCGGGATGTTTTCGCCGTCGGCCTTGTTGATGACGAGCAGGTCGGCCAGTTCGATCACGCCCTTCTTGATGCCCTGCATCTCGTCCCCCGCGCCCGCGATGAGCAGCACCACGAAGGCGTCCACCATCGCCCGCACCGCGACCTCGTTTTGCCCCACGCCGACCGTCTCCACGAGCACGACATCGTAGCCGGCGGCCTCGCAGACGAGGATCGCCTCGCGCGTCTTGCGCGTCACGCCGCCGAGCGAGCCGCCCGAGGGCGAGGGGCGGATAAAGGCGTTGGGGTGTCGCCCGAGCCTCTCCATGCGCACCTTGTCGCCGAGGATGCTGCCGCCCGTCACCGCGCTGGACGGGTCGATGGCCAGCACCGCCACGCGATGGCCCTGCTCGGCCAGTTGCAGACCAAAGGCCTCGATGAAGGTGCTCTTGCCCGCGCCGGGGATGCCGGTGAGGCCGATGCGCCGCGCCTTGCCGGTGTGCGGCATCAGCGCGGTGAGCATCTCCTGCGCCTGGCGCTGGTGCGCGGGCGCGTTGCTCTCCACCAGCGTGATCGCGCGGCCGATGACGCCGGGGTCGCGCGCCAGGACGCCGCGCACGTAGTCCTCGGTGGAGAGGACGGCGCGCCGGCGTATAGGCTGGGCCACCACGCTTGCTCCCGAAGGCCGCACGCCCTGCATCACCCAGGTGGCGAAACCGGAGTCCGAGGCGCAGTCCGCCGGCACCCAGTCCGGGCGCGGTTGCGGACAGCCGTCGTGAAGGGAATGCGGATCGGGCATGATTGGCGAAATGCTTTGGAGGGACGCCGTCCCCGGCGTCCGCGAGAACTGGCGCAGGTGGACATCCGCCTCGGGCGCGGACGGCGAGGACGCCGTCCCTCCACGAACGGGTCAAGCCGCCATCGGCTCGCCGAGGCGCTCGATGAGCAGCTCGAGCGTGCGCAGCGTGCTCTTGGTGATCACGGTGCCGGGACCGAAGATCGCGCTCGCGCCGTTCTTGAGCAGGAAGTCGTAGTCCTGCGCCGGAATGACGCCGCCGCACACCAGCATGATGTCCTCGCGGCCGAGGGCCTTGAGGGCGTCGCGCAGCGCGGGCAGCAGGGTCTTGTGACCCGCCGCGAGCGAGCTCATCGCCACGCAGTGGACGTCGTTTTCCACCGCCTGGCGCGCGGCCTCCTCGGGCGTCTGGAAGAGCGGCCCGATGTCGATGTCGAAGCCGAGGTCGGCCATCGCGGTGGCGACGACTTTCGCGCCGCGATCGTGCCCGTCCTGGCCGAGCTTGGCGATCAACACGCGCGGGCGGCGACCTTCGAGGGCCTCAAACTTCGTCACCAGTTCGCGGATACGCTCCACGTTCTTGTCCTGGCCGAACTCCTGGCGATAGACGCCGCTGATCGAGCGGATCTGCGCCGAATAGCGGCCAAAGACGACCTCGCAGGCGTCGCTGATCTCGCCGAGCGTGGCGCGGGCCTGCGCGGCGGTGACGGCGAGCGCGAGCAGGTTGCCCTGGCCGGTGCGGGCGCACTCGGTGAGGGCGGCGAGCGCGGCCTTCACGGCCGACTCGTCGCGGGCGGCGCGCAGGGCCTTGAGGCGCTTGATCTGCGACTCACGGACCGCGGTGTTGTCCACCTCGAGGATATCGAGCGGGGCCTCCTGCTCGAGGCGGTATTTGTTGAGGCCGACGATGGTCTCGCGGCCGGAGTCGATCCGGGCCTGACGGCGCGCGGCGGCCTCCTCGATGCGGAGCTTGGGGATGCCGGCCTCGATGGCCTTGGTCATGCCGCCCATCTTCTCCACCTCGTCGAGGTGCACGCGGACTTTCTTGATCAGCTCCTGCGTGAGATATTCGACGTAGTAGCTGCCGCCCCAGGGATCGACGACCGAGCAGATGCCCGTTTCCTGCTGGAGGTGGAGCTGGGTGTTGCGCGCGATGCGGGCCGAGAAATCGGTCGGCAGCGCGATGGCCTCGTCGAGCGCGTTGGTGTGCAACGACTGGGTGTGGCCGGTGGCGGCGGCGAGCGCCTCGAGGCAGGTGCGGGCGACGTTGTTGAACGGGTCCTGCTCGGTGAGCGACCAACCGGAGGTCTGCGAGTGCGTGCGGAGGGCGCGCGACTTCGGGTTCTTCGGGTCGAAGCGTCCCACGATCTCGGCCCAGAGCGTGCGGCCGGCGCGCATCTTGGCGACTTCCATGAAGAAGTTTTTGCCGATGGCCCAGAAGAAGGAGAGGCGCGGCGCGAAGGCGTCCACCGAGAGGCCGGCGGCGACGCCGGTCTTCAGGTATTCGAGGCCGTCGGCGAGCGTGTAGGCCAGCTCGAGGTCGGCCGTGGCTCCGGCCTCCTGCATGTGGTAGCCCGAGATCGAGATGCTGTTGAACTTGGGCATCTCCTTCGAGGTGTAGGCGAAGATGTCCGCGATGATCTTCATCGAGGGCGTGGGCGGATAGATGTAGGTGTTCCGCACCATGAACTCCTTGAGGATGTCGTTCTGGATCGTGCCCGAGAGGTCGGTGAGCTTCGCGCCCTGCTCGAGCGCGGCGCTGATGTAGAAGGCCATCACGGGCAGCACCGCGCCGTTCATGGTCATCGAGACCGAGACCTTATCGAGCGGGATGCTGTCGAAGAGGACCTTCATGTCCTCGATCGAGTCGATCGCCACGCCGGCCTTGCCGACGTCGCCTACGACGCGCGGGTGGTCGCTGTCGTAGCCGCGGTGGGTCGCGAGGTCGAAGGCGACCGAGAGACCGGCCTGACCGGCGGCGAGGTTGCGCCGGTAGAAGGCGTTGGACTCCTCGGCGGTGGAGAAGCCCGCGTATTGGCGGACCGTCCAGGGCTTCTGGACATACATCGTGGCGTAGGGGCCGCGCGTGAAGGGCGCGTGGCCGGGCATGGTGTCGAGCGCGGCGGGCGCGGGCAGATCGGCCGCGGTGAAGGCGGGCTTCAGCGGGATCTGCTCGTAGTTTTCCGGCAACTCGACGGCGGCGGCCGGCGCGGGCGCGGGCGCAGGCGCGGACGAGGCGGCGGCGGGAACGGCGATGTCGTCGTAGCCGAGCTTCGCAAAATCAGGTGAGGGGGAGGTGTTCATCAGAGGGCTCCGATTTTCTTGAGGATGCTGGCGAGGGTGTCCTCCACGGGGGCGCGGAGGTGGATGAAGACGTCGATGCCGGCGGCGGCGAAGGACTCCTGGACGGCCTTGTCGGCGGGGAGGCCGGCGAGCACGAGCGTGACGGCGGGCTTGGCGGCCTTGAGCGTGGCGCAGAAGGCGGGCACGAGTTCCGGGTAGGTCTCGTCGGTCGAGCAAAGCACCGCGACCTCGGCGCCGGACTCCGCGGCGGCCTTGGCGGCCTCCTCGGCGGCGGCGAAGGTCTGCTTCGCAACCATCTCGAAACCGCCCGGCGCGAAGAAGCCGGCCGAGAAATCGGCGCGGGCCTTGTGCTGGGCGAGCGGGCCCATCTTCGCGAGGAAGACGCGCGGGCGCTTGCCGTTTTTCGCGGCGTAGGCGGCGCTGGCGTCGCGCATGGCCTCGAAGGCGGCCGAGACGCGGAAGCGCGCGGCGGGCTCGATGCGCTCCTGGTTCCACGCGCCGGTGGCGGGGCGCTTCACGAGCGCGGGCAGCGGCGTTTCCTTGAGGTTCGGGAAGAGATTCGTGCCGACGACGCCGAGACGGCGCGAGCCGACGGCCTGGGCCTTCTCCTTCGCGCCCGCGGCGGCGAGCTTCTGCGGCAGGCCGGCGCGGAGGGTGGCGGCGAAGCCGCCCGCGGCTTCGAACTGCTGGAACTGCGCCCAAGCTTTGCGCGCGAGCTCGTCGGTGAGGCTCTCGACGCACCAGGAGCCGCCCGCCGGGTCGGCGGGAGCGGTGGCGCCAAACTCCTCGCCGAGGAGGGCGTGGACGTTACGCGCGATGCGGCGGGCGAAGTCGTCGCCGCCGCCGATGCCATCGAGCGAGTCGAAGGGCGCGATGTGCAGCGAATCGACGCCGCCGAGCACGGCCGAGAAGGCCTCGGTGGTGACGCGCAGCATGTTCACGTGCGGGTCGAGGCGGGTCTTGTCCCAGCGCGTGGTGGAGGCGTGCACGGCGGCCTTGCCCGCGAGCGCGGCCTCGCCGCCGAGGGCGACGACGGCGCGCACAAGCAGCGGACGCCAGGCGCGGAATTTCGCGATCTCCATGAAGAACTGCGGGCCGGCGCCGAAGGCGACACGGAGGCGCGGCACGGAGACCTCGAGCGGCACGCCGCGTTCGCGCAGGGCGCGCAGATACTCGACCGTGGAGGCGAGGGCGCAGGCGAGCTCGAGCACGGCGCTGCCGCCGGCCTCGGCCCAGAGTCGGGCGTCCACGCCGACCGTTCGTAGTTGCGGGGCGGATACCGCGGCTTTTTTCGTCCACGCGGCCAGCGCCTCATACGCGGCGGGCAGGGAGAGCGGCAGCGAGCCGGCCGCCGCCCAGGCTCCGAGCGGATCGGCGGTGAGCGAGCCGGAGAGCGCCGCGCCGGTCACGCCGGAGCGGGCGGCGAGGGCGAGGTGGTTGTCCGCGATCTTCGTCGCGTCCGCGCCGGCGTCGATGTGCACCGGGATGGCGGAGAGCGCCACGTCCTTGAGCGCGGCGGCGAGCGCCTCGGCCGACTCCAGCGGCAGCCCCTCGGGGCGGGCCGGGGAATCCGCGACGAGGACGGCGGCGTTTTGCCCGCGCATCAAATCGGCGCGGAGGCGGGTGTTGAACTCCTCCGCGTTCGCCGCGGCGATCTCCTGGGCGACATCCCAGCCGCCGGAGACGTAGCCCGCGGCGCGCGTGCCGCGCAGGAACGGGGCCTCGCCGGCCGGCTTGGCCAGCGCGGCCAGATGCGCCTCGCTGCCCGCCGCCAGATCCGCCCGGGTGTAGAGCGGCTGCAACGTGATGCCCTCGAATGTTTTCGTGAGCAGTTTCTTCTCGAAGGGAGCGCCCTTGAGCTCGGCCTCGACGGTCTTGCGCCAGTTGGCCAGGGCCGTCTCCAGCGCCGCGCCCTCGGGCAGGTTTGCTTGTGCGGTTTTTGACATGGTGAGGAAGGTGGGGCCGGAGCCCGATGCCCCGGTGATGCCGTGGATAATACGCCATGCGCTGCGACACGGCTGCGCGGATTTTGTGCAAGAAGCGCGGGCCTTTAACCAAAGCCCGCGAAGCCGTGCATCTTTCCTTCGCGTATTTTGTCCCACGTCGAAACCACGCCACCCGCCATGATCACCCGCATCGACCACCTCGGCATCGCCGTCCGCTCCATTGAGGCCGCCCTGCCCTATTACGAAAAGGCCCTCGGCCTCAAGTGCGCCCACCGCGAGGAAGTGCCCTCGCAGCAGGTGAAGACCGCGTTCTTCGACGTCGGCGAAGTGCACCTCGAGCTCCTCGAGCCCACCTCGCCCGAAAGCCCCGTCGCCAAGTTCATCGAGAAGAACGGCGAAGGCATCCACCACATCGCCTTCGCGACCACCGACATCAACGGCCAGCTCGGCCAGGCCAAGGGCGCCGGCACGCGCCTCATCCACGAGCAGCCCTTCGAGGGCGCGGCCGGCAAGCTCGTCGCCTTCCTCCACCCGAAATCCACCTTCGGCGTCCTCACCGAATTCTGCGCCCCGAAAGCCTGAGTCCGGAAGCATCCTTAAACTTAATCTTCCCCCTTAACCTCTCCGCCTCCGCGGCGTCCCAACATGCCTATCTCACCCGAACTCCTGCAAAAGCTCGCCGAGCGCCGCAAGACCGCCATGCTCGGCGGCGGCGCCGACAAGCTCGAAGAACGCAAAAAGAAGGGTCTCACCAGCGCCCGCGAGCGCCTCGGGATCCTCTTCCAACCGGGCACCTTCATGGAGTTCGGCCTGCACGCGCAGCACGACTGCCACCACTTCGGCCTTCAGGACAAATCCCTCCCCTGCGACGGCGTCGTCACCGGCGTCGGCTACGTGGAGGGCCGCCCCGTGGCCGCCTTTAGCCAGGACTTCACCGTCGGCGGCGGCGCCGTGGGCCGGATCCACGCCCAGAAAATCTGCGACCTGATGGACTATGCCCAGCAGTCCGGCATCCCGGTGATCGGCATCAACGACTCCGGCGGCGCGCGCATCCAGGAGGGCGACGACTCGCTCTCCGGCTACGGCCAGGTCTTCTTCCACAACGTCCTGCTCTCCGGCGTGGTGCCGCAGATCTCGATCATCGCCGGGCCCTGCGCCGGCGGCGCGGCCTACTCGCCCGCCCTCACCGACTTCATCATCATGACGAAGAAGAACTCGCAGATGTTCATCTGCGGGCCCGACGTCATCAAGGCCGCCACCGGCGCCACCGTGACCATGGACGAGGTCGGCAGCGCCGCCGCCCACGCCACCGTCTCGGGCAACATCCACTTCGTCGCCGAGGACGCCCCCGGCGCCCTCGCCCTCGCCCAGCGCCTGCTCTCGTTCCTGCCGTCCAACAACGTCATGGACCCGCCGCACCGCCCGGCCAAGTCGCTCACGCTCGACCGCGACCCCGGCATGAACGATCTGGTGCCTGCCGACCCGAAGGCCCCGCTCGACGTTTACCAGGTGATCAACCGCCTCGTGGACGACGCCGACTTCCTCGAGGTCCAGCGCGACTGGGCGCGCAACATCGTCGTAGGCTTCGCGCGGATACAGGGCATCGTCGTCGGCATCGTCGCCAACCAGCCCATGGTCAAGGCCGGCACGCTCGACATCGACTCGTCCGACAAGGGCGCGCGCTTCATCCGCTTCTGCAACTGCTTCAACATCCCGCTCGTCACCCTGGTGGACATCCCCGGCTTCATGCCCGGCCTCGCCCAGGAGCGCGGCGGCATCATCCGCCACGGAGCCAAGATGCTCTTCGCCTACGCCGCGGCCACCGTGCCGAAGATCACCGTCATCATGCGCAAGAGCTACGGCGGCGCCTACCTCGCCATGTGCTCGAAGGACATGGGCGCGGACCTCGTCTATGCCTGGCCCTGCGCCGAGATCGCCGTCATGGGCGCCGAGGGCGCGGTCAACGTGCTCTTCAAGCGCGAGATCGCCGCCGCCGAGGACCCCAAGAAGAAGGCCGCCGAGCTCGCCGCCGACTACCGTGAGAAGTTCGCCTCGCCCTACGAGGCCGCCAGCAAGGGCATGATCACCGACGTGATCGAGCCCGCCGAGACCCGCGGCATCGTCGCCCTCGGCCTGCGCAACACGCTCTCGAAGCGCGAGACCCGCCCGCCCAAGAAGCACGGCAACATCCCGCTCTGATCCCGGTCGCGCGGACGTATTCACGGCTTCGCTACGCGCGCCATGTTCTTTGCGACACTCCTCCCCCTCGCGGCGGCCGAGCCCTTCCAGATCGGCCGACCGCTCTTCGGCCACGCCGGGCTCGCGCTGCTCGCGATCCTGGGCTGCGTGGCCGGCCTGCTCCTCGTCGTCGCGCTCGTCGGCCGCTGGCTCGCCGCCACCCACCCCGCCCCCGCTCCCCGCGCGGTCGTGGTCGCGGATGTCGTCGTGCCCCGGCCGGTCGCGCGCCACGCCCCGGAGGTGTCGGCCGGCGTGGCCGGCGAGGCCGTGCCCGTGATCCTCGCCGTCGTGGCGGAGTTGTTTGGCGCCCGCGCCCGCGTGGCCGCCATCCGCCCCGCCGCCACGGCCACGCCCGCCGCGGTGCCGTCCACCGAGGCGCTCTTCCAGCAATGGACCTACGAAGGGCGCCGCCAGATCTATTCCTCGCATAAGGTCCGCTAATTCAGCTCCACATCGTCCGTCCCTAACTCATGAAAAAACTCCGCGTTACTGTCGAAGGTAAGGCCTATGAAGTGCTCGTCGAAATGCTCGACGAAGCCGGTGCGCCCGCCCCGGTCGCCGCCCCCTCGGCCTCTCCCGCCTCTCTCGCGCCCGTCGCCGCCCCGGTCGCCTCCCCCGCGCCCAAGCCCGCCGCGCCCGCCGCCGCCGGAGGCGCCGGCGACATTCCCAGCCCGCTCGCGGGCAAAGTCGTCTCCATCGACGTCAAGGTCGGCCAGGCCGTCGAGGAGGGCGCGCAGGTCGCCACCGTCGAGGCGATGAAGATGAACACCTACATCTACGCCCCGCGCGCCGGCACCGTCGCCGCCATCCTCGTCAACGCGGGCGACGGCGTCGAGGAGGGCGCCACGCTGCTCCGCCTTGGCTGATGCGGCGATAGCCCAAAACCGTCCAAAGTCGAAGGTCCCAAGTCACAAGTCGCCACCGCGGCCTCCAGGCCGAGCGGACACGACCTTCGACCTGAGACCTTCCGACCTTCGACTGCCTTTTCCCTCCTCCATGCAAACCGCCATCCAAATCGCGTTCACGGTTTACGGGATCGCCGCGCTGATCGCGCTCGTGGTGGCGTCCCTGATTAAGGGCCTTTCGCTCGTCCTCCGCCGATTCACGCGCTGAGCCGCCCCCGCCATGGAAAGCCTCAACCTGCTCGATCTCTTCCAAGGGATCACCACGCTGCTTCACTCGGAGCCGACCATCCTGATCGGCCGCCTCGGCCTCATCGTGCTGGGCGCGGCGCTGGTTTACCTGGGCAAAAAAGGCGTCCTCGAGCCCCTGCTCATGATCCCCATGGGCCTGGGCATGGTCGCGGTAAACGCCGGCGTGCTCTTCCTAGATCCCACCACCGCCACCCACATCGTCGAAGGCAGCGCCCTGCATCCCGACCCCGAGGTCGCCGCGCAACTCGCCGCCCAGGCCGCCGCCGGCCATACCCCGGGCACGCTCTTCATGTCCCCGCTGGTCGAGAAGACCGACAGCCTGATCTACCTCATGCAGGTGGATTTTCTCCAGCCGGTCTTCACCTTCGCCTTCAGCAACGGCCTCATCGCCTGCTTCGTGTTCATGGGCATCGGCGTGCTGCTCGACGTCGGTTTCGTGCTCGCCCGGCCCTTCCTGAGCATGTTCCTCGCGCTCTCGGCCGAGCTCGGCACGATCCTCACCTTCCCGATCGCCGTCGCGCTCGGCTTTGATTTTCGCGAATCCGCCTCCATCGCCATGGTCGGCGGCGCCGACGGTCCGATGGTGCTCTTCACTTCGCTCACCCTCGCGAAACACCTTTTTGTCCCGATCACGGTCGTCGCCTATTTGTATCTGGGGCTCACCTACGGCGGCTACCCCTACCTCATCCGTCTGCTCGTGCCGGCCAAGCTCCGCGGCCTCAAGATGCCCGCGAAGAAACAGGTGAAGGTCACCTCCGAGGAGAAACTCGCCTTCGCCGTCGTCGGCTGCGCGGTGCTCTGCCTGCTCTTCCCCTCCGCCGCCCCGCTCTTTCTCAGCCTCTTCATCGGCGTGGCCGTCCGCGAATCCGGCCTGAAGGTCTTCATGACCGTGATCGAAGGCCCCATGCTCTACGGCGCCACGCTCTTCCTTGGCCTGATCCTCGGCGTGCTCTGCGAGGCCTCCACCATCCTTGATCCCAAGGTGCTGCTGCTCCTCGTGCTCGGCATCCTCGCGCTCCTGCTCTCGGCCGTGGGCGGCATCATCGGCGGCTACGTCGCCTACATCGTGAGCGGCCGAAAGATCAACCCTGTCATCGGCATCGCCGGCGTCTCCAGCGTGCCCAGCACCGCCAAGATCGCGCAGAAAGAGGTCTCCAAGGTCACCCCCGACGCCGTCATCCTGCCGGAAGCCCTCGGCGCCAGCATTTGCGGCGTCGTCTCCAGCGCCATCCTCACCGGTATTTACATCACGGTGATCCCCTTAATCGCCAAGTGAACGCGGACCCCGCCAGATTCCTCCCGGCTCCGGCGGCCCTTTCCCGGCCCGCCCGAGGGGATGCGTTCAGCCCCGTCCTGAAGGCCGCCGCCCGGCACTGGCTCGCGGGGATCGCGGTCTGCGCCCTCGGGGCCGCCATCGCCCGGCTGCTCGCGCCCGCCCTGACCGACGAGACCCGCCTCCGCGCGCTCATCACGCTTTTCGGCGAATTGGTGGCGCTCGCGGGACTCTTCATCATCGTGCTCGGCATTCGCCGCCGCCTCGACCAAGCCGCACAAGACCGGTCCGACTAGCCCGCCCGTTTTCTCCGATACCTTCCCATGCACACGTTAACGGAAGTCCTCCTCGTCCTCTTTCTCGCGCTCGGCATCGCCTGGCTCGCCGTCGATCTTGCGCGCAAGCTCCGCCAGCCCGCGTCCACCCGCCAAGCGCCCGAAGCGGTGCCCGCGCCGGCCCCCGCCACCGCGACGCCTGTTGTCGCTCCCGTCGCGCCCGCGCCCGCCCCCGCGGCGCTCGTCCCCCCTCCCGCGCCGGTGCCGCCGACCGCCTCGCAGCCCGCCCCCCGCGCCCCGGAAGCCGTCGCCGAGGCCGGCATCCCCGCCGGCCACCTCGCCGCCATCACCGCCGCCGTGCACCACCTCTTCAAGGGCCGCGCCCGCCTCGGCGCCATCCTGCCCGCCGGCCCCGCCTTCGGCGGCGGCTTCACCTCCTTTGACTGGGCGCGCGAAGGCCGGCGCGACATCTTCTCCTCCCACCGCGTCCGCTAAACGCCGTCTCCGCCCGCGCCATGAGCGCCCTCGACCACACCGCCGAGTCTTCGCCCGCCGACCTCGCTCCCGAGGCCGGATTCGGCGGCTGGTTTCTCGAGGTCCACCCCGAGCTCGACACCACCAACCGCATCGCCGCCACGCTCCCCGCCTGGCACGCGGTCCGCGCCGACACCCAGACCGCCGGCCGCGGCCGCACCGGCCGCGTATGGACCTCCGACCGCGGCGGCCTCTGGCTCTCCGCCGTCGTGCCCTGCCCCGGCCCGCGCGAACGCTGGTCCACCCTCCCCCTCGCCGCCGGCCAGGCGCTGATCTCCGCCCTCTCCGGCCTCGGTGTATCCGGCCTGCGACTACGCTGGCCCAACGACCTCCTCGTCGGCTCGCGCAAGCTCGCCGGCCTCCTCGTCGAGCGCCACTCGCCCGACACCGCCGTCGTCGGCATCGGCGTCAACGTCTTCAACGACCCCGAGCACGCCGCCCCCGCCCTGCGCGGCGCCACCGCGCGCCTCGCCGACCTCGCCCCCCTCGGCGCCCGCGACCTGGACGACATCGCCGCGCTCGTCCTCCACGCCCTCGCCCGCGCCCACGCGCGCCTGCTCGCCGGCGAATTCGCCCTCGTCGCGGCCGAGCTCAACCGGAGTTGGTCCGAGCCCCGGCTCGTTTCCCTCCTTCTCGCCGGCCGGGCCAATCCCGCCGTCGGCTGGTTCCTCGGCATCGACGACGCGGGCCGCCTCCGGCTCCGCGACGCCGACGGCGCCATCACCTCTCACGACCCGACCCAAGTTGCGCTGCTGCGCGAACTCTGAACCAATCCGCCCGCCGAACGCCCTCCACTCCGCCCATGAAACCCGTTCAATTCAACAACACCGTCCTGCGCGACGGCCACCAGTCCCTCGCCGCCACGCGCATGACGACGGCCCAGATGTTGCCCGCCGCGCCCATCCTCGACGAGATGGGCTTTGCCGGCCTCGAGACCTGGGGCGGCGCCACCATCGACTCCTGCCTGCGTTTCCTCGGCGAAAACCCCTTCGACCGCCTTCGCGCCCTCAAGAAGGCCGCGCCCAAGACCCCGCAGATCATGCTCCTGCGCGGGCAAAACATCGTCCAATACACCTCCTTCCCCGACGACGTCGTCGAGGCCTTCGTGCGCGCCGACGCCGCCGCCGGCCAGGACATCTTCCGCATCTTCGACGCCCTCAACGATCCGCGAAATCTCGCCACCGCCATCAAGACCGTGAAGGCCTGCGGCAAACACGCCCGCGGCGAGATCTGCTACACCACCAGCCCCGTCCACACCATCGACGCCTTCCTCAGGCTCGGCCGCGAGCTGCGCGAGATGGGCTGCGACTCCATCGGCATCAAGGACATGTCCGGCGTCATCGCCCCCCGCATCGCCTACGAGATGGTGAAGCAGCTCAAGGAAAAGGTCGGCCTGCCCGTCGTGCTCCACACCCACGACACCGCCGGCCTCGGCGCCTCCGCCTACCTCGCCGCCATCGACGCCGGGGTGGACATCGTCGAGACCTCCATCGCTCCCTTCGCCAACGGCACCTCGCAGCCCGACACCGTGCGCATGATCGCGCTCCTCGAGGGCCACCCCCGCTGCCCGAAATTCGATCCCGCCAAGCTCCAGCAGCTCCGCGAATACTTCACCGAGGTTTACAAGCAGCTCTCCAAGTTCACCTCGCCCGACAACGAGCGCGTGGACTCCGACACCCTCTGCTACCAGGTGCCCGGCGGCATGCTCTCCAACTTCCGCAACCAGCTCAACGAGCAGAAAATGTCGGACAAGTTTGCCGACGTCATGGCCGAGATCCCGCGCGTGCGCGCCGCCCTCGGCTGGATCCCGCTCGTCACGCCGACCTCCCAGATCGTCGGCACGCAGGCCATGCTCAACGTGAAGTTCGGCCGCTGGAAAACCATCGCGCCCGCCGCCGCCGACATCGCGCTCAACAAATACGGTCGCCCGCCCGGCGCGGTGGACCCGGAACTGATCAAGCTCATCAAGGAGCGCACCGGCCAGACGCCCATCGAGGGGCGCCCCGCCGACGCGCTCTCCCCGCGCATGCCCAAGCTTCGCGAAGAGCTCGCCGCCAAGGGCCTGCCGACCGACGACGAGGCCTGCGTGCTCCACGCCATGTTCCCGCAGGAGTTCGCCAAGCTCCATGCGCCCAAGCCGGCCGCCGCCTCCGCCCCCGTGGAGGTGGCCGCCAAGCCCGCCGCGCCGGCCCCGGCCGCCGCGGCGCAGCCCGCCGGCCCCGGCAACCGCTACCGCCTCACCATCGACGGCAAGACCACCGAGGCGGTCGTCGAGGAACTCTGAGTCTGGAGTGCGGAGCCTCGGCTCCGCTTTCCGACGGGCCGTCTCGACGGCCCGCCTCCCTGCGCTGGCGGCGAACCGAGGTTCGCCGTCTAGAGCGAGGCTGAGGCCTCGCACTCCAAAAAGCGGCCCCGCGCCCATGCGGCCTTGCTCTTGTCACCGCCCCCTATCCGCTTGCCGCGGTCTATTCGACAACTCCCATGAGCATCCGCACGCTGCGCTTGTTGTTTCTCGTAAGCGTATCGCTCCTCTCCGGCTGCATCCACTCCCACGGCACCCACGATCAGGACACCCGCGCGCTGCTGCACACGATTCGCTCGCAACTACCACCAGGCTGGTCCGCGAACCACGACCCGCGACACCAGTGGCTGGAGATCGTCTGTGACACCGCGATCCCGGCCTCTGCTACGACGCCAAACGCGCCCTTGTTCGCCACGCCTGAGCCGCAGTTCTATGGGTTTGCCTTCCGCATCCGACCCGCGGTCTCGGCCTCGGAGTTCCGTCGTCTCCGGGATGAAAACACCGCCACCGATCAAGCCCTCGCCGCGCTCTACGATGAACTCTCCCGAAGCGGCATGGGCCGGAAATTCGACCGCTTCCTTCCACGCACCGAAGTGGAAGCGGCCTTGGTCTCCCGATACGAGGCGCTCAAGGCCTCGCGACACGCGTTGCCGGATTTCCGCTTCCGGCGGCTCTCGCTCCATTATCATCCCGCTTCGACCAGACCCGCGGATGCCACGATCGCTTCCGATTGCGAAGCCGTCCGGCACGCCGTGCTCGCACTCTTCTCCTCCTATCGCAACTAACACCACCCGCCTCCTCCATGCTCAACCGCACCCAATTCTTCGTCCGCGAACACGTGGACTTCATGAAACTGTCGGGCAAATACGACATCCTTGATCCGCAGACCAAGGCCAAGATCGGCGAGGCCCGCGAAGAGATCGGCGGGCTCGTGAAGCTCCTCCGCCTCTTCATCAACAAGCGGCTCATGCCGACCACCGTCACGGTCTATGAGACGCCCGACGCGCAGACCCGGCGGCCGCTCTTCGCCATCCGCCGTGGCGCAGCGATCTTCCGCCCCAAGGTGCTCGTCCGCGACACCCAGGGAGCGACGCTCGGCTTCTTCCAATCCAAACTCTTCTCGCTCGGCGGCGCCTTTCGCGTCTTCACCGCCGACGGCACCGAGATCGCCCTCGTGAAAGGCGACTGGAAGGGCTGGAACTTCCGCTTCCTGAGCGGCGACGCCGAGCTCGGCGCGGTCACCAAGAAATGGGCCGGCCTCGGCAAGGAGCTCTTCACCAGCGCCGACAACTACATGATCACGGTCAACGGCGCCAGCGACCCCACGATGAGCACCCTCCTCCTCGCCGCCGGCCTCGCCATCGACACCGTGCTCAAAGAGGGCGCCTGATCGCCTGATCTGGAGTGCGGAGCCTCGGCTCCGCTTTTTGACGGGCCGTCTCGACGGCCCGCCCCCATCGCCCCCCCTCGTCGCGGACCACGTCCCGCGCCGGCACCATCGCATTTTGACGTCGATACGCAGCGCAGCCGCCTATTTACCAGAGGGATGGGCAACATCCTTTACCAGTTCGCGCCTACGCTCCCCTACGTCTTCTACGGCTTCGTCGGCCTGTATGTGCTCGTGATCCTCGTCCTCGCGCTCGCGGTGCTTCGCGACGCACGGCTGCGGCAGCTCACCAACCGCGGCACCTTCCTCGTCGGTCCTTGGGTGTGGTCCTTGATCATCCTCGCCACCGGCGGCTTCACCGGCGCCTTCGCGTATTGGCTGATCCACTACTCATCCCTGCGCCACCAGCCGCGCGCTGAAGCGACCAACACGTAATACCGGCAGCTATTTGGTTTCTTGATTATGGAGTGGCGGCGTCCCCGCCGCCCGCGCCCGCTCGGTTGCTTCCGGCTCCACTCGCCAATCACGGACGCCGGGGACGGCGTCCCTCCAGCGGGCTGTTTTCGGAATAGTCCAAGATCATCCAGTCACCGGTATAACACGCCCTCATCTGGAGTGCGGAGCCTCGGCTCCGCTTTTGACGGGCCGTCTCGACGGCCCGCCCCCCCGCCTCCCGCTCAGTTGCGGAGCGCGGGGTCCTGGGTCCGCGCGGCCTCTTCGAGCTGCGCGTTCAGCACCGCGATGCGGGCCTGGATCTCGTTGTTCGAGAGATCGATCGTCTGGTTGTAGTGCGGACGCCGCTTGAAGTCGGTCGAGTAAATGATGCGGTTGGCCAGCTCGGCGCGCAGCTTCGAGATCTCGCTCGTGATCGCCGCCTCGCGGGCCTTTTGCGCCTCGAGCGCGGCCAGACGCGCCGCCTCGCGATCGGCCGCCTCCTTGGCCGCGACCTCCTGGGCGCGCAAGCGCTCCAGGGCCTCGGCCCGCAGGCGCTCGGCCTCCGCCGCCTCGCGCGCGCGCTGATCGGCCAGGCGGCGCGCCTCGGCGTCGGCCGCCGCACGCTG
>JAUWBD010000022.1 GCA_030605125.1 Verrucomicrobiota bacterium
TCGTCGCCGCTGGCGGCCGTCTCCGGCAGGCGCGCGACCAGCAGCTTGTCGATCCGGTGCCGGTCCATGTCGATCACCTCGAAGCGCCAGCCGGCGTGGTCGAAGTGGTCGCCGGCGCGCGGGATGCGCCCGAAGAAGGTCATCACGAAGCCGCCCGCCGTCTTGAACTCCGCCGTGTCCTCGTGCGGCAGCGTCTCCACACCGAGCAACTCCTTGAACTCGGCGACGAGCAGCGTGGCGTCGATCAACCACGAGCCGTCCTCGCGCTTGCGCGCCTCGGGCGCGGCGCGGCGGCCCTTCTCGGGCAAATCACCGGCGATGGCCTCCATCACGTCGATCATCGTCACCAGACCTTGGATCGCGCCGAACTCGTCGGTCACGAGCGCGAGGTGTTGGCCGGTCTTGCGGAACTGCTCGATGAGGTGGATCACCGTCATCGCCTCGGGCACGATGAGCGGGGGCGACATCACGTGGCGGAGATTGGCGGGCAGGCCGAAGGCGGTGTTGGCCCAGATCGCTTTCACCGTGACCACGCCGACGACCTGATCGCGGTTGTTGGCATACACCGGATAACGCGAATGTCCGCTCGTCACGATCTTGCGCCAGTTCACCTCCTCCGGGTCGTCGAGGTTGAGAAACACCATCTTCGGCCGCGGCGTCATGATCTCCGTCACGCCGAGTTGATCGAGCTCGAGCACGCCCGCCACCATCTCGGTCTCGGTGGCGTTGAAGGCGCCGGTCCGCAGGCCCTGCTGCACGAGATCGTTGATCTCGCCCTCTGAGACCTCCTGGGCCCGGGCCTTGCCGAGCCCCAGGCCACGCAGCAGCTTTTCCGTGATCCACGAGAGCGCCTCGACCACCGGATGCACCAGGCCGCCGAGCCGCTCGATCGGCCCGGCGGTGAAGCGGGCGATCGTCTCGGGAAACGCGAGCGAGAGGCGCCGCGCCATCAGCGTGCCTAGCGCCACCGCCGCCAGCGCGGTCAACAAGCCGACCAGCCCGATCGCGATCCCGCCTGCGCGCGGACCGATCACCGGCACGTCGCGCAGCAGCTCCGCCAACGGCGCCGCGAGGCGCGTGCCGCCGAGCGCGCCGGCAAAGACCGCCGTGAGCGCGATGCCCGCGCGGATCGCGGAGTGAAAGCGCGCCGGAGCCTCCACCACCGCCAGCGCCCGGGCCGCGCGCGCGTCGCCGGCCTCCGCCTGCTCCCGCAGCCGCGCCTTGCGCGCCGTGGCCGCCGCCAGCTCCGCCATCGCGAGAAAACCGTTCGCCAGCAGGAGCGCGAACAGGAGCACCAGCTCAGGAAAGACCGATTGCATTTGGGTGTGAACCGCGCCACTCCTCCCACGTCGGCACCCGCCGCGCAAACCGATTCCGGAAGGCCTCCCGGGCCGCCCGGCGGGCGTATCCTTTATCTGAATACACAGGCGGCGGCCAAAGAAAATCGCGCGAACCCTTCATCCGGAGCTTGCAAAGCATGCGGGCGTTTGAATGCTGCCGCTCACGCAGCGCGAAATGCGCGGTGTCCGGCGAGCCTCTCCCCAGGCCTTCGTCCGGTGTCAGACCCAGAACCAAACCAAACAGGAGATACATCATGGCCACTGCCAAAAAGACGGTGAAGAAAGTCGCGGCTAAGAAGCCCGCCAAGAAGGCTGCCGCGAAGAAGCCCGCCGCCAAAAAGGCTGCCGCGAAGAAGCCCGCCGCGAAGAAGAAGTAATTCTTCCCTTCGCGACGACGCTCTCGGCGTCATCACCGACCGCCGTCTCCTCGGAGACGGCGGTTTTTTCATGCCCGGAAAAAGCGCTCCCCGGCCTCGGTGTCCGCGCCCGCTCGCCCTCCGCGACGCCCGCCGCTCCGCAAGCCGCCCGTGGAAACAAGCCGTTCCTTTCCCCCGCCCAAGAGATTGCACCTCCGGGCCCGCCCGGCTTTCTGAACCCCTTCCCCATGCTTCTGTCCACGCTCCTCCTCCTCATCGGCGGCCTCGTCCTCCTCGTGCTCGGCGGCGAGTTTCTCGTTCGCGGCTCGGCCCGGCTCGCCGCCCTCGCCGGGCTCTCCCCCCTGGTCGTGGGCCTCACCATCGTGGCCTACGGCACCAGCGCCCCGGAAATGGCCGTCAGCATCCGCGCCGGATTCGCCGGCACCGATTCCATCGCCCTCGGAAACGTCGTCGGCTCAAACATCTTCAACATCCTCTTCATCCTCGGCGCCTGCGCCGCCCTCGCCCCGCTCGTCGTGGATCGCCGCCTCGTCCGCATCGACGTGCCGGTCATGATCGTGATCTCCGTCGCCGCCGGCCTCTTCGCCCTGAACGGCAGCATCTCCACCGTCGAGGGCGCCATCCTCGCCGTCGGCGCGATCGGCTACACCGCGTGGTGCGTCCGCGCCGGACGCGTCGAGGCGACCGCCTCGAATCCCGATTCCGCCGGCGACGACGACAACACGCCGCCCGACACCGGCGGCCGCGCTTGGACGCTCGCCTTCATCGGCCTCGCGCTCGCCGCCGCCGCCGGCTGGGCCCTCGACGTCCTCGCCGCCACCGAAGCGGCCACCACGCTCGCCGGCTGCGCGTTGTTCTTCGCGTCGCCCCTGCTCTCCGCGGGCCGGCCCAGGCGCGGCGACTTCCTCCGCCAGATCGCCCTGATCCTCGTCGGCCTCGGTGTCATCGTCGTCGGCGCCGGCTGGCTGGTCAAAGGTGCCGTCGCCCTCGCGCAAAGTCTCGGCGTATCCGACGCCGTCATCGGCCTCACCATCGTCGCCGCCGGCACCTCGCTCCCCGAGGTGGCCGCCTCCATCATCGCCACCCTCCGCGGCCAGCGCGACATGGCCATCGGCAACGTCGTCGGCAGCAACATCGCCAACATCCTCGCCATCCTCGGCGTCGCCTCCCTCGTCACCCCCGGCGGCCTCCGGGTGGATCCGCAGCTCCTCCGCCTCGACATCCCGGTCATGATCGCCGTCGCGGTCGTCTGCCTGCCCGCCTTCTACACCGGCTACCTCATCCGCCGTTGGGAAGGCTTCGTCTTCTTCGGCGCCTACATCGGCTACACGTCCTACCTCGTCGCCCACGCCACCGGCCACTCGCTCGCCCCCGCCCTCGGCGAAGCCCTCGCCTACTTCTGCGCGCCGATCGCCCTCGCCGCCTTCGCCGCCACCGGCTTCCACGCCCTGCTCACCCGCCGCCACCGCATCGCTTCCGCAAACGGCGGATAAAGGCTCGCGCGCCTCGCCGCCCGCCCGCCACGCTGCCCGCCTTCGTCCCATGCGTGTCGTCATCCTTGGTTCCGGCCGCGGCTCCAACGCCGAGGCGCTCTGCCTCGCCCAACAAGAGGGCCGCCTCGGCCGCGCCCGCATCGTCGCCATCTTCGCCGACCGCCCCGAGGCCGGCATCCTCGCCCTCGGCCCCCGCTTCGGCATCGACGCCCGCCACCTCGACGCCTCGCCCTTCAAGACGAAGCTCGAGGGCGAAGGCGAGCGCCGCTACATCGAGGCCGTCCGCGCCTGCTCGCCCGACCTCGTCGTGCTCGCCGGCTTCATGCGCGTCGTGAAACCCGGCTTCCTCGAGGCCTTTGCCGGCAAGGTTATCAACCTTCACCCGAGCCTGCTCCCCAGTTTCCCCGGCCTCGACGGCATCGGCCAGGCCCTCCGCCACGGCGTGAAGATCACCGGCTGCACCGTCCACCACGTCATCCCCGCGATCGACGCCGGCCCGATCATCGACCAGGCCGCGGTGCGCATCGAACCGACCGACACCCTCGAGAGCCTCGCCGCCAAGATCCACGCCGCCGAGCACAAGCTCCTCGTCGAGGTCGTCGCCCGCCTCAGCCAGACCGCACCGCACTAGCCCCTCGCCCCGCGCGCGTTCAACAGCTATCGCACCGCCCATTGGTCATTGGTCATTGGTCATTGGTCATTGGTCATTGGTCATTGCCATTCGTGATTCGTCATTCGCCTTGAGCCGCCGAGGTTCCGGCGCGAATTTGCCCTCTTGCCATGAAAACCAAGGTCTTCGTTGACGGACAAGAGGGCACCACCGGCCTGCAAATTTTCGAGCGCCTCGCCGCGCGCGCCGACATCGAGCTGATCCAGATCGACCCCGCGAAGCGCAAGGACTCCGCCGCGCGCGCCGCCTGCCTCAACGCCGCCGACATCGTCTTCCTCTGCCTGCCCGACGCCGCCGCCAAGGAATCCACCGCGCTCGTCACCAACCCGCGCACCTGCGTGATCGACGCCTCCACCGCCCACCGCGTCGCCGAGGGCTGGACCTACGGCGTGCCCGAGCTCGGCGCCGCCTACCGCGCCGCCATCCGCACCTCCAAGCGCATCGCCAACCCCGGCTGCCACGCCACCGCCTTCGCCCTCGCGGTCCGCCCGCTCATCCAGCGCGGCCTCCTCCCCGCCGACCACGCCGTCACCTGCTTTTCCCTCACCGGCTACAGCGGCGGCGGCAAAAAGATGATCGCCGACTACGAGCAAAACCCGCCCGCCAAGCTCCGCTCGCCGCGCCCCTACGCCCTCGCCCTCATGCACAAGCACCTCCCCGAGATGCGCGTGCACACCGGCCTCGCCTTCGCCCCGATCTTCAACCCCGTGGTCGCCGCCTTCTACCAGGGCCTCGCCGTCACCGTGCCCATCCCGCTCCACGCCCTGCCCGCCGCGCCGACGCCGCAGGCCCTGCACCACGCCCTCGCCGAGACCTACGCCGGCGAGAAATTCGTCAACGTGCTCCCCTTCGGCGACGAGGGCGTCCTCGACGGCGGCTTCTTCGACGTGCAGGCCTGCAACGGCACCAACCGCTGCGACATCGCCGTCTTCGGCCACGCCGAGCAGGCCGTCGTGATGGCCCGCCTCGACAACCTCGGCAAAGGCGCCTCCGGCGCCGCCATCCAGTGCATGAACCTCCACCTCGGCCTCGACGAGGGCCTCGGCCTGTCCGCCTGAAAATCATCGACCACGGATCACACGGATCTTCACGGATAAAAGCCACCGCTCCGAAGCTTGGTCCGTATCCGTGTTTATCCGTGCCATCCGTGGTTAAGAATTTCTCCGCCTTCTCCACCTTATCCGCGCCCATCCGCGCCATCCGCGGTTAAGGTTTTCTTCCTCTTCTTCGCGCCCCTTCGCGTCCTTCGCGGTTAATCATGTCCCTCTTCGAAATCAAAACCGAGATCGCCCCCGCCGCCGTCGATGCCATCGACGAGCTCCTCCTCGAACAGGGCCTCGAAAACTGGAGCCTACTCCAAGACGTGATCGCCGGCCGCGCCTGGCTCGTCGGCATCTTCCCCGACGCCGCCACCGCCCGCGCTTCCTGGGCCGCCCTCTCTCCTCTCCTTCCCGCCGAAGCATCGCCCGCCGCGCCCGAGGAGCGCGCCCTCGGCGACCAGGACTGGCGCGACAGCTACAAGGCCCACTTCAAGGCCTGGCGCTGCGGCCGCCTCCACTGGGTGCCCGTCTGGGAGCGCGCCACCCACGTCCTCGCCCCCGGCGAGACCGCCATCTGGCTCGACCCCGGCCTCGCCTTCGGCACCGGCAACCACGAGACCACCCGCCTCTGCGTCGAGCGCCTCGTCGCCCGCGCCGAGAGCACGCCCCGCCGCGGCCGCGTGATCGACGCCGGCTGCGGCTCCGGCATCCTCGCCCTCTCCGCCCTCCGCCTCGGTTGGACCGACGTCGTCGGCTTCGACAACGACCCCGAGGCCGTCCGCGTCGCCCAGGAAAACGCCGAGCTCAACGACCTCGGCTCCGCCATCCGCTTCGCCACCGCCGATCTCGTCTCCGGCCTCCCCGCCGGCACGCAGGCCGACGTCGTGCTCGCCAACATCCAGGCCGACGTCCTCCTCCGCTTCATCCCGCAACTGGTCAACGCCATCGCCCCCGGCGGCCTGCTCGTCCTGAGCGGCATCCTCGCCCGCGAAAACGACCAGGTGCGCGCCGCCTACGCCGCCGCCGCCCCCGGCTGGCGTGTCGAACACCGCCTCCTCGGCGAGTGGAGCGACGTCGCCCTCTTCCGCCCCTGATCGCCCGACGGTTTCTTCCACCCTCACCTCCGCCCCGCCCATGCTCCGCGTAGTCCAGTGCTGGGACGACGGCGTCGAAGACGATCTCCGCCTCATCGAGATCCTCCGCCGCCACCGCGCCACCGCCACCTTCAACCTCAACCCCGGCCTCCACGACGCCACGCGCGGCCACGGCTGGTCCTTCCGCGGCCTGAAGCAGGTCCGCCGCCTCGCCCGCGACGAGTTGGTCTCCGCCTACGCCGGCTTCACCATCGCCAACCACACCGTCACCCACCCGCGCCCGCTCGATATCCCGCTCGAGCAGTGGCGCCGCGAGGTCGAGGACGGCCGCAAACAGCTCCAGGACCTCTTCGGCCAGCCCATCCTCGGCTTCGCCTACCCCTTCGGCACCAACGACGAGGCCACCGCCGACGTTGTCCGCGCCGCCGGTCATATCTACGGCCGCACCACCGGCAAGGCCACGCCCTGCCTGCCCGCCGCCGACCTCGCGCGCTGGGCGCCCGACTGCCACTTCCTCGCCCCCGACTTCTGGGAACGCCTCGCCGCCGCCAAGGCCTCGCCCGCCGGCGTATTCTATTTCTGGGGACACAGCTACGAGCTCGTCACCGAAGAGGACTGGGCCGCCTTCGACGCCAAGCTAGCCCGCCTCGCCGCCGACCCCGACATGCGCTGGGCCGAACTAACCGACGTCGTCTCCGGCCTCTGATTTCAAGCGCGCCTCGCGGCGCTGAAACGAATCCGGATTCGGCCGCTTGCGCGCGAACTCCGCGATCAACTCCGGAAACGCGTCCCGCGCCGGCGACTCCGCCAGGTAGGCCTCCGCCTCGGCCTTGCGTCCGCGCGAGCAAAGCCCCGCGTAAACGTGCAGCTCAAACTGGAGCCGCAGCCGCCGCGCCGCGTCCGTCTCGCCCCGCGCCTCGAGCAGAAACAGCAGCGCCTCGAAGGTGGAGAACCGCCCGTCGCCGTTCTGCGCCCGCAGCGCGTATCGGCTTTTCCCCGACATCGGCAGGCGCACCCGCCGCCCCCAGTCCTGCACCTGCGCCAGCATCCCGCCCGCCTGCGCCCAGCTCGCGTCCAGCAGCAACACCTGCAACTTCCGCCCAAGTCCGGCCTCGTCCCGCTCCGGCAGTTCCTCGCCGTTCGGATGCAGGATCCACAATTCGCCCGCCTCCGGCCGCACGATCTCCTCGCGCACCAGCGGGCGCTCGCGCCGATACAGGTGCACGCGCGCGCCCTCCACGACGCGCGGGATCAGGTTGCCCGTGCTCGACGGCCGGTGAGCTTCGAGCGCGTGCTGCAGCACGTCCACGTGGATCGGGCACGCCTCCGCCCGCTGCGCGGCGCACACGCACCACCGCGGCGGCAATTCGCAGCGTTCGCACCGCCGCGTCCCTTGAAGCACCACGCTACGAGCCATACTCCACCAGATCAGCCAGCCCGCACGCCTCCGCCTCCCCGAAGTTCACCATCACGAAATCGATCGGCACGATCGTTCCTTCTTCAGCAACCACGCAGTTGGCCGGGTGCACATCGAAGCAACCGAGCGCCCCCCGAAGAAAGGAAAACGAACGATAGTGCCCCATAGGCGGCACTCGAAGCCGGCGAAGCCCATGCTGCGCCGCCAGCAGGCGCTCCATCTCTTCCCAATCCGGAGCCCGACCGACGATGTGCGGCTGTTCGGTCACGATTCGCAGATGGTAACCCGAAGCCTGCACACCGACGAACTCGATCTGGTCGCCGAAGACCTCGTTCTGCAAGAGGAGGCGTTTCAAATACTGCGACGGGCGCGCCGGCAGAAACACGAGGTCTTCGTTCACCCGTTCCACCGTGTATCCGGACTGATTCCACTTGGTAAACTTCCGCCAGCACTGCGCGTCCTCGACGAAGAACACATCGTGCTCCCGCCCACCCTCGCGCTCCGGCGCTACGTGCTCCGGGACGAGCCGTCCTTCGGCTTGGCACCACGCGCGCAAGCAACGCCACTCCCGGCCGGGGAGCTCTCCTTCGTCGTCACCCGCCGCATCTCCTGCATCTGCGCGTAGGCCTTGCTCGAGGGCGTGAAGGGCTGCCTCGAGCGAAGTTCGCGAAGGGAACTGGCGCTTACTGTCATCGATCCCCAAGGGCTAGACACTTCTCGCGTCCACGCAAGCCCGCTACTGCATCGCCCCGCCCGCGCGCTGCTGTGCCGCGGCCGAGCCGCAGCACCCGCCGCGCTTCGCGCGCAACAGCTCCCGGCGCAGCCAGTCGAGCGCGGCGTTGACCGCGCGCTGCTTCACCGCCGCCCGCGGACCCGACTGGCAAAGCCGCCGCGACCACACCCCGCCCGGCGTGTAGAGCGCCAAAAAAATCGTGCCCACCGGGTTCTCCTTCGTGCCCCCGCAGGGCCCCGCGAAGCCCGTGATCGCCAGCCCGTAGTCCGCGCCCAGCCGCTCCGCCACGCCCGCCGCCATCGCCACCGCGTTTTCCGACGACACCGCCCCGTGCTGGATCAGGATGTCCTCCGGCACGTCGAGGAGCTGCATCTTCGATTCGTTCGAGTAGCACACGCAGCCGCCCGCGAAAAACTTCGAGGCCCCCGCCACGTCCGTGAAGCAGTTGGCCAGCAGCCCGCCCGTCGCCGTCTCCGCCACCGCCAGCGTGTGCTCGCCCGAGCGCAGCAGGTCCGCGCAGACCTTCGCCAGCGAGTCGTGCCCGATGCACAAAAAATCCTCGCCAAGCAGCGTCGCGCACTCGCGAGCGATCTCCTGCAGGCGCTCCATCGGCAGCGCGCCGCTCGGCGAGCTCAGCCGCAGGTCCACCTGCCCCTGGTGCGCGCAAAACGCCACCGAGAGCGCCTCGCCCTGCGGCCCCAGCACAGGCTGGAGCTTCACCTCCAGCGCGCTCTCGCCGATCCCCGCCGTCCGCACCTGCACGTAGGCCTCGCGCTCCGCCAGCAGGCCGAGCCTGGTCAGGCGCGGCAGCACCTGCTCGCTGAACATCGGCTGCAACTCGTTGGGCGGCCCGGGCAGCATCACGAGCACCCGGCCGTCCTGCTCCGCCCACAGGCCGGGCGCGGTGCCGTTGGCGTTGGGCAGCACCTCGCCGCGCGAAAAACGGTAGGCCTGCTTGAGGTTGTTGTCGGTCATCCGCCGCCCGAGCCGGGCGAAGCGCGCCTCGATCGCCGCGCGTATCGAGTCGTCAAATACAAGCTCCTGCCCGAGCACCGCCGCCACCACCTCGCGTGTGCGGTCGTCGCAGGTCGGCCCGAGCCCGCCGGTGGTGATCACCACGTCGCTGCGCGCCCAGCTCTCGGCGAACTGGGCCGCGATCTGGTCGGCCTCGTCGGTGATCGTGACGTTGCGCGTGATCCGCGCGCCCTGCCGGCCGAGCGCCGCGCCGATGAAGGTGAGGTGGCTGTTGGCCGTCAGCCCGAGGAGCAACTCGTCCCCGAGGGTGATGAGTTCATAGCGCACCGCCGCGACGGGACGCGCCAAGGAGGAAGGGGTATGGGGGGAGCTGGAAACCATGCGTTGCGTCTGTAACAGTCTGGATACGCTTTTCCAAAATGCCAGCAACCGACCCGGTAAACTTGAAAGAGAAAGTGCGGCGTCTGCCCGACAAGCCCGGCGTCTATCTTATGAAGGACCGCCTCGGCCGCATTCTTTACGTCGGCAAGGCCAAGGCCCTGAAGAAGCGCGTCTCGTCCTATTTCACCCCCTCGCGGGCGATGACCGTCCATCCGAAGATCCGCGCGCTCATCGGCCTGATCCACGATTTCGACACCATCGAGGTGAAGTCCGAGCCCGAGGCCCTGCTCCTCGAGGGCAAGCTCATCAAGCAATGGAAGCCGCGCTACAACACCGACTTCATCGACGACAAACGCTTCCTCCAGGTCCGCGTGGACCTCGCCGAGGCGCTCCCGCGCTTCCGCCTCACCCGCTTCCGAAAAGAAGACCGCGCCCGCTACTTCGGCCCCTTCGCCCACTCGGGCCTGTTGCGCAAGACCCTCGGGCAAATGCGCCGCCAGTTCGGCATCCTGCTCGGCGACGCGACCCCGCAAAAATTGTCCGACGGCCGCTGGCAGCTCTACGACGACGTGCGCGAGGAGCTCTACGGCTTCCAAAACATCCTCACCGCCGAGGAATACCGCACCCGCGTGGACGACGCCTGCGCCTTCCTCGAAGGCAAGTCGCGCGAGTGGCTCGAAACCCTTCGCACCGAGATGGCCGAGGCCGCCGCCAAACAAAACTTCGAGCACGCCGCCGAGCTGCGCGACATCGTCTTCGCGCTCGAAAAGACCCTCGCCAAGACCCGCAAGTTCGAGCGCGACCACCCCGTGATCGACGCCGACGAGGACGCCATCGCCGAGCTCGGCCGCGCCCTCGGCCTCACCCCCGCGCCCCGCACGATGGAGTGTTTCGACATCTCCCACATCAGCGGCACCTACTGCGTCGCCTCGATGGTCCACTTCGCCGAAGGCCGGCCCGACAAAAACAACTACCGCCGATTCCAGATCAAGAGCTTCATCGGCAACGACGACTTCCGCGCCATGGAGGAGGTCGTCGGTCGCCGCTACCGCCGCCTCGCCGAGGAGGGAAAACCGTTTCCCGACCTCGTCGTCATCGACGGCGGCCGCGGTCAGATCGGCGCCGCGCTCAAGGCTTTTTACGCGCTCGATCTCACTCCGCCCGCCCTCATCGGCCTCGCGAAAAAACACGAGACGATCATCTTCCCCGACGAGCGCGAGCCGCTGAATCTTCCGCTCAACTCCCCCGCGCTTCAGCTCCTCCAGCGCCTGCGCGACGAGGCCCACCGCTTCGCCAACACCTACAACGCCGACCTTCGCTCAAAGAAGATCCGCGAGAGCGTGCTCGACGATTTTCCCGGCCTCGGCCCCGTGCGCCGCGCCGCGCTCATGGAGCGCTTTGGCGACATCGACCGCCTGCGCCGCGCCACCGAGGAGCAGCTCGCCGAGGTGGAGGGCTTCGGCGAAAAACTCGCCGCCGAGCTCCACGACTTCCTGCACCGCGACGAGACGCCCCCGCCGGTCCAGCCCCAATAACCGGCGGCTCCGCGACGGCTCCCAACAAAACGCCGGCGAGTCGTTTTGCGTTTCTCCGGCCCAGCGACATCTTCCCGCCTCACGCTCCCTGCTTGGGCGTATCCCCATGTCGCCCCTCCCCGCTCGCTCGCATTCGCGCTTCCGCGTTCGCCGCCCCGGTCTCGTCTCCCGGACCGCGTATCCGCCCCGCGCCTCGTTCCCCCTGCCTCGATGAACGGCCTCGAGATCGCCGGCGGTATCGCCCTGATTCTTTTTGGAATCCGCTTTCTGCGCAAAGGCTTGGATCGGCTCTTCGGCGGCAAACTCCTCGCCTGGCTATCGCGCCTCACTGCCAGTCGCATCCGGGCCTTCTTCGCCGGCGTCGTCACGGGCGCCGCCACGCCCTCGTCCACGAGCATCTCGCTCCTGTCCGTCCAGCTTCTCTCCGACCCGCGCATCCACCTCGCCGGCGTGCTCGCCCTCGTCCTCGGCGCCAACGTCGGCATGACCGTCACCGTGCAGGCGATGGCCTTCCGCATCCAGGATTACGCCGCGGTGGGCATCGTCGGCGGCGTCGCGCTTTTCCTCTACGCCCGGCGCGAGTCCTGGCGCGGCGTCGGCCAGTGCGCGCTCGCCCTCGGCTTCATCTTTCTCGCGATCCAGTGGATCGGCCACGGCGCGGAGGGACTCGCCGACTCCGCCGACGCCCGCCAGTTTTTCGCCCTGCTCCAGGGCCACCCCTGGCTGGTGTTTCTCGGCACCATCGGGCTCGTCGTCGCCCTGCAAAGCTCCACCGCCGCCATCGGTCTCGGCATCGGCCTCTGCGCCTCCGGCCTCCTCGGCGCCGCGCAACTCGTCCCGTGGATCGCGGGCGTAAACACCGGCGTCGGCATCAGCACGCTCCTCGCCGGTTGGCGCACGGCGGAGGGCCGCCGCCTCGGTCTCGCGAACCTGCTCGCCAAGGCCGCGCTCGCCCTCCCGCTCGTCGTCCTGCCGGACTTTGCCCGCGCCCTCTTCGAAAGCCTCCCCGGCGACGCCGCCCAGCAGACCGCCACCGGCCACACCCTGTTCAACATCCTCGTCGGCGCGGTCGCCCTGCCCTTGGCGCCCGCGCTCATGCGGCTCGCCGCCGCCCTCGTGCCGACCCCCGATCCGGGCGAGACCGTGCTCGCGCAGAGCCATCTCGACCCCCTGGCGCTCGAGACGCCCTCGCTCGCCCTCGCCCGCGCCACGCGCGAGACGCTCCGCATGGCCGATCTCGTCCGCGCCCAGATCGTCGGCTTTTGGCGAGCCTGCCGCACCGGCGACGTCGAGCTGGCCCGCCGCACGCAAAAGGAGGACGACAAGATCGACCGCTACAACCGCGACCTCATCGCCTACCTCAGCCACATCGGCGGCGAGAAAAACCCGCGCGACCAACGCTGGCAGGTCGCGCTCATGAACTTCGCCGTCGAGCTCGAATCCATCGGCGACATCCTGGAAAAACACCTCTGCGATCTCGCCATCAAACAGCACGCGGAGAGCGCCACGCTCGGCACCGACGAATGGGCCACGCTCGACCAGCTCCAACGCGAGCTCCTCGCCCGTTTCGACGAACTCGTCAGCCTCTTCTCCCTCGACGGCGAAAACCGCGCCGACGCCTTCATCGCGGCCAAGCGCGCCTTCAACGAGCGTTGTCGAGCGCTTCAGGCCGACTACTACGCCCGCCTCCGCTCCGCCCCGCCTCCGGGCGTCGCCCAGACGCCGAGCAACGGCTACTTCCTCGATTATCTAAACGGCTTCCGCCGCATCAACAGCCACCTCACGGGCGTGGCCTACGGGCTGGCCCGGCCCTCGGGCAAGTGATCGGGCCCTCCACCGCGCCCAAGGCCGGCCCCGCACGCGCGCCGGTTTTGAGGATTGAGCCGTCTCCGGGCATGAACCACGAAAGCGCTCATTGATCGACGCATGGCACCCACCGAAAACGCATCTGTTTCCCCCCGCACACCCAAGGCGCCCTTCGTAGCCGCCTCCGCCCTCTTCTGCGTCGTCGCCGTCCTGATCGGAAGCTTCGCGATCAAGCCGCTCGGAGCCGCCGAGCTCCTCGGCCTCCTCGCCTGCGTCGCCTCCGCGTCTATCTCCACGACCATCCCCTTCGCCCTCGATTTCGCCCGCCGCGCCGACGCCACGCGCGGATTCGCCTCCGGTGCGCGGCCCGCGGCACAGCCCGCGCCCACCCTCGACACCTCCGCGCTCTCCGCGGAAGTCGCCGCCGCCGTCGAGGCCCGCCTCTCCGCCGCGCTCCCCGAACTCGCCGCGCAAATCACCGCCTCGCTCGCCGCCGCCGAGGAGAAACGCCGCGCCGAGTTCCAAGCGGCGCTCGCCGCCGCCACGCCTCCGCGCCCATTCGAGGCCGAGGCGATCACGGCGCCGCCCGGCGCCAAGCCCCGCCTCGGTCGCGGCCTCGCCGGCCTGATGCACCACCCTTCGGCGCTCGCGAAGCCGCCGGCGCCCGAGAACCGCGAGGCCGCATGAGATCCCATGAGCTCGCCCGGCAAACATGGGAATGATGGGAAGCATGAGAATCATGGGAGCGGCCGTCCGCCCTCCCATAACTCCCCTGCTTCCCATAACTCCCATCCCCCGAGCCGCACCGCCCCTTCTCGCCGCGCCCCCGAGCGCATCCTCCCGCCCCGCGGCGACTACCAGACCCTGCTCTCCTACCAGAAGGCCGAGGTGATCTACGACCTCACCCACCGCTTCGCCCACCGCTACCTCGAGCGCGGCGACCGCACCATCGACCAGATGATCCAGTCGGCGCGCTCCGGGAAGCAAAACATCCTCGAGGGCAGCAAGGCCGCCCAGACCTCCAAGGAGACCGAGATCAAGCTCACCAACGTCGCCCGCGCCAGCCTCGAGGAACTGCTCGCCGACTACCGCGACTACCTCCGCGTCCGCGACCTCCCCATCTGGGAAAAAGACTCCAAGGAGGCCCTCTTCATCCGCCGCCTCGGCCGCCGCACGCCGCATACCTTTGAGCTCTACCGCGAGTTTTTCGAGACGCGCCCGCCCGAGGTGATCGCCAACATCGCTATCTGCCTGATTCACCAGACGAACTACCTGCTCGACCAACAGCTCCGCAGCCTCGAGCAGGCCTTTACCCAGGGAGGCGGCCTCCGCGAGCGCATGACCCGCGCCCGCCTCGCCCACCGCGCCCGCCCCACCCCATGAGCGCCAAGCCCGCCCGCGTCTCCTCCGCCCGACCGCGCGCCGCCCGGCCCGAGCACTCGCTCGAGTGGCTGCTCGAGCCCGCGCGCGACGATCCCGGCTTCGAGACCCGCGCGTGGTTCGGCGGGCGCACGCTCACGCTCGACGGCAAACACCGGCTCTTCCTCACCACCCAGGGCGAGCCTTGGCAGGGCGTCCTCGTCTGCACCTTCCACGACCAACACGCCTCGCTCCTCGCCGAGTTCCCCGCCCTGCGCCAACACCCGATCCTCGGCAAGTGGCTCTACCTGCCCGAGGCCGCCGAAACCTTCGAGCGTGACGCGAAACAGCTCGTGCGCCTCTCCCTCGCCCGCGATCCACGGATCGGCATCGAGCCCTCGGCGAAAAAGAAAAAACGCGCCGCGAAACGTATCCGCTTCGGCGACGCGCTCTGATCAGCGTTCCGCTCCTACTCCGCCGCCGCGTCCACGCCTGCGGCCCCAGCCGCCGCCCGCCGGTCCTGCCAACGGTAGAGGCTCGCCCGGTTGATCCCGAGCAGACGCGCCGCGCGCGACATATTGCCCTCCGCCACCGCCAGCGCCCGCGCGATCAGGATGTCCTCCGCCGCCGCGAGGTTCAGCGGCAGCTCGGCGAGAAACTTTCGCCCCAGATCCCCGGCCCCGGTTTCCCCTTCGACCGTAGGCTCCGCCTGCGGCGACGGCCCGCCCTGGCGCGGTGCGAAAGCGATGTGCTCCACGCCCAGCTCGTCGCCTCCGGCGTAGATGATCGCGCGCTCGAGCGTGTTGCGCAGCTCGCGGATGTTGCCCGGGTAGGCGTGCGCGAGCAGGCGCTGCAAGGCCTCCGGACGCAGCCGCGGCGCGGAGCGCTTCAACTCGGCCGCGATTTTCTTCACGAAGTGCTGCGCCAGCGCCGGCACGTCCTCCATGCGTTCGCGCAACGCCGGCACCGCGATGTGAAACTGGCCTAGCCGGTAGTAGAGGTCCTGCCGAAAACGCCCTTCCGCGATCCGCGCGGGCAACTCGGCGTGGGTCGCGGCGATGATGCGCGCATGCAGCGTGCGCGGCTGGTCGCCCCCCGCCGGCAAGTAGGCGCCGTCCTCCAGCACGCGCAGCAGCCGCCCCTGCAGGGCGAGCGGCAGATCGCCGATCTCGTCGAAGAACAGCGTGCCGCCCTCCGCCAGTTCGCAGTAGCCGCGGCGCGGCGACTCGCCGCGCGGCCCGCCGCCACGCGCCGCGCCGAAGAGCAACGCCTCCGCCTGGTCGGCCGGGAGCGAGGCGCAGTCCACGCGCACGAAAGGCGTGCCGGCCAGCGGGCCGCCGTAGTGGATCGCGCGGGCCACGAGCTCCTTGCCCGTGCCGCTCTCGCCGGTGAGCAACACCGTGGTGCGCTCGGACGCCTGCACCGCGCGCACCTCGCGCAGCAGTTGCCCAAACCGCGCGCCGCGTCCCACCAGCCCGGCCAGCGCCCACTGGCGCGCCTCGGCCTCGGTGAGGAGCGAGAGCTGCGCGTCGGCGCGGGCCAGGGCGGCCTCGGCGGCTTTGCGCCTGGCCATCTCCTCGCGCAGCTCGCGGTTGGCCTCCTCGAGCGAGGCCGTGCGGGCGGCGACGCGTCGCTCGAGCACGTCGTTGGCAAACTGCAGGTCGGCGGCGGCGCGCGCCAGCCAGGCCGGATCGGCCTGACGAAAGCGCGGGCCGGGCGAAAAAACAAAACGCCACACGCGCCCCGCGACTGGCATCTCGTGCGTCTGCCGCCAGGCGGGCGAATCGCCCGGCGCTTCGCCGACCGCGTAGGGCGGCGTGGCCTCGTCTTCGAGATCGCGAATCTCCACGTGGATGCCCCGCGCGAGGAGCGGCGCGAAGATGCGCTCGACGAGACGCTGCACGCGAAAAACCGCGAGCACCCAGCCGGTGCCGCAGGCCATGACGACCAGGAAGCCGAGCCGGCGCTGCCCTTGCTGGGCGAGGCGCAGCGGCGAGGTGGCGAGCGGCAGGCCGGTGGCCGCGGCGCGCTCCAGCGCGGCGCGACGGCCGGGCTCGGAACGCATGTCGAGGCCGAGCACGGGTGAGTTGCTCGCCGCCGGCTCGACGTAGTGCACCGGCCAATACGCCTCGGCCTCGGGCGCGACCACCAGCCGGCCGCGCGCGTCGATCGAGCGAAACTCGTAGTCCACCAGGCCCTCGGCCCGCGCCGCCGCCTCGAGCGCCGCCCGATCCGCCGCCGCCACGCGCGGGATCCACTCCAGCGCCTGCAACTCCGGCAACCGCTCGATCGCGCCGCCGACGAAGCGCGCGAACTCGGCGCGGCTGACGTCCGGCTTGATCTCGAACAGGGCCCGCACGGCGTGAAGCACCTCCAGCGCGCGAAGCATCGCGGCGCGCAGCTCCTCCATCCGCTCCAGGGCCTCGGCGCGCACACCGGTCTCGGCCTCGCCCGCACCGGCCGGAGCGAGCCGGGAGCGTGAGGCGGGGGCCGATTTGGCAAGGCTGGTAGCCGGGGCGGGCGAAGGGGCAAAGGTCATGACGAAAGCGCCCGCCTGTAGCAGCTTGGCTGCCAACTTGTCGCCAAATGCGACACTCGCCCCGTTGCCGCCCGAGATCAGACGGTCGCCAACTTCGCCTCGAGGTAGGCGCGCCAGCCGCCGTGGGACGTGATCTCGGTGGCGCCTTCGAGCGCGGAGGGTTCGCAGACAAAACCCTTCACGCTCGTGCCGTCGGCGAGGACGAGATTGCCGATGGCGAGCGGGGCCGGCACCTCGGCGGTGAACTCGCCGAAGGCCGCCGACGCGAGGCTCCAGACCTCGACCGCGATGCCCGGGCCAGCGAAGCCGGGTTCGCGCACGAGACCGGGCTTGGGCGGCGTGGTGTTGGCGAGGGCGTAGAGCCGATAGTCGACGGCGGTGCGCGTGGAGCGGACCAAGGTTGCGCCGCGCGAGGTGAGTTGGCGGTTGAGCGGCTGGCCGGTGAGGTGCGCGCCGACGACGGCGAGGTGGATGGACTGAGGTGGCATCCCGCAAGCGGGACCCGTGGGCACGTGGGGCGGCATGGGCGTCTCGGTGCCGCCGAGCTTGCCGCCGAGCGCTGCGTGCAGGCGGGCGCCGAGGGCGAGCACGGAGGCGTCGGCGAAGGCCGGGGCGAGCAGCGTGACACCCAGCGGCAAGCCGTCGGCGCGGAAACCGGCGGGCACGGCGACGCCGCAGAGATCGAGCAGGTTGACGAAGTTCGTGTAGGTGCCGAGGCGGGTGTTGAGCAGCACGGGCTCGGCGCCCAGCTCGGCGTGGGTGTAGATCGTCGGCGTGGTCGGCAGGAGGAGCACGTCGATGCGCTCCCAGATCGGCGCGGTGGCGCGGCGCAGCTCCTCGAGCCGGTAGAAAGCGCGGAAGGTGTCCACCGCGCTGAAGCGGCTCGCGGCGGTGATGATGCCCGCCGTCACCGGGTGCAGCGCCTCCGGGTGCTCCTGCGCGAAGGGCGTGATCGCCGCGAGGCGTTCCGCCACCCAGGGGCCGGAGTAGAGCAGCTCGGCCGTCTCGCGGAAGGGCGCGAAGTCGATCTCGACCGGCGTGCCACCGAGGGCGCGCAGGCGGGCGACGGATTCCGCGAAAAGACGCGCCGCCTCGCGGTCGCCGAAAAACTCGAGCTGCGAGGAGCGCGGGACGCCGAAGCGGAAGGCGGCGGGGAAGGGCGCGGCAGACGACGCGAGACGCGAATACGGATCGGCGACGTCGAAGGCGGAGACGACGCCCGCGATGGCGGCGGAGTCGGCGCAGGTGAGCGAAAATACGCTCACGCAATCGAGCGAGCGGCAGGCGGGCACGAGGCCGCGGGTGCTGAGCAGGCCCTTGGTCGGCTTCCAGCCGACGAGGTTGTTGAAGGCCGCCGGCACGCGGCCAGAGCCGGCGGTGTCGGTGCCGAGCGCGAAACTCACCAGGCCGGCCGCGACCGCCACGGCGCTGCCGGAGCTGGAGCCACCGCTTATGTAGTTTTTATGAAATACACTGCTGGGCGCGCCGTAGGGCGAGCGCACGCCAACGAGGCCGGTGGCGAACTGGTCTAGGTTGGTCTTGCCGATCACGAGGGCGCCGGCGGCGCGGAGGCGGCGCACCACCTCGGCGTCGGCGGCGGGCGTGTAGGCGAAGGCCGGGCAGGCGGCCGTGGTGGGCAGGCCGGCGACGTCGAGATTGTCCTTCACCGCGAAAGGCACGCCGTAGAGCGGGAGCGCCTCGCCGCCGGAGCGGCGCGCGGCGAGCGCGGCGGCCTCGGCGAGCACGTCCTCCTCCGGGCGGAGCGTGATCCACACGTGGTCCTCGCCCCGGGCGCGGATGCGGGCATAGACCTCGCGGACGATTTGCACGGGCGTGGCCCCGGCGGCGTAGGCGGCGGCGAGGGAGGCGAGGTCGAGGCTTTGAAGAGCGGAGGCGGACATGAAGATGAAGGGCGGAAATCGGATCGAGGTGGCGCGGCTTGTCCTCAAGACGCTGACGCGGCGAAGCCGCGCCGAGCCAAGCGCGTTGGGGACAACGCGCTCCACCGGGGGTGCACTGGGAGCGGTCGGATCACTCCGGCGCGATGGTGAGGAGGGGCTGGCCGGCGGTGACGAGGCGGCCGGGCGCGGCGACGAGTTTTTGCACGATGCCGCTGATCGGCGCTTCGACCGGGACCTCCATTTTCATCGCTTCGATGATGGCGATCTTCTGGCCGGCGGCGACGCGCTCGCCTTCCTTGACCGGCACAGCCCAGACGTTGCCCGAGATGGGCGAGCCGACGAGGGCGCCGCCGGGCGGGGCCACGAGGTCGTCGCTGGGCGGCGGCGCGTCGGGCTCGGCGACCGTGAGGCTGGCAGAGCCGTCGGCCGCCCAGCGCTCGCGTTCGGCGTTGAAGGCCGCGGTCTGGCGAGTCTTGAAGTCGGCGATATCGGCGGCGTCGCGCGCGAGGAAGGCGTGGTAGTCGGCCACGCGGAAGGGCTGCTCGGTGATGTCGAGCCGCGCTTGGCCGCGGTGGAATGCGACGCGAAACTCGTTCAGCTCCTTCTCCGGCATCGGGTAAAACTGCACCTGGTCGAAGAAGCGCAGCAGCCAGGGCTGGCCGGCGGGGAACTCGGGCGTGACGCGGTAGGTGTTCCACACCGGCACGGTGCGGCCGACGAGTTGGTAGCCGCCGGGGCTCTCCATGCCATAGACGCACATGTAGACGCCACCGATGCCGACCTCGCCCTCGGCGGTCCAGGTGCGGGCGGGGTTGTATTTGGTGGTCTGGAGGCGGTGGCGCGGATCGACGGGCACGGCGCAGGGCGCGCCGAGGTAAACATCGCCGAGGCCGAGCACCATATAGCGGGCGGAGTAGATGGTGCGCTCGACGTCCTCGACCGAGGGCAGGCCGTTGATGCGGCGGATAAACTCGACGTTGCTCGGCAGCCAGGGGGCGGTGTCGCGCACGGATTGGCGATACTTGGCGATGGCGGCCTTGGTGGTGTCGGCGTCGAAGGCGAGCGGCAGGCGCACGAGGCGCGAGGGCACGGTGAGCGTGGCGGCGGGCGGCAGCTCGGCCTCGGCGGCGACCAGCACGTCGAGCAACTTGGCGAGCGGGAGCACGCGTCCGTCGTAGTTGACCTGGAGCGAGCGCACGCCGGGCGAGAGCTCGATCAGGCCGCGCAGCGGGCGGGCCTTGAACCAGTCCATCAGCGCGTGCACGCGGAAGCGCAGGTCGAGATCGAGGAGGAGCGGGCCGTATTCGATCAGCAAATACTTGTCGCCGGCCATGCGATAGACGACCGCGGGACGTTCCGGCGTGGCGGGCAGCTCGCGCACGATGGCGGGCTCGGGCGTGACGACGAGCGGCACGGGCCAGGCGGGGGCGGCGAGCGCGGAGATGGCGGAATCCTGCGCGCGCTCGAGCTCGAGGGCGTGCTCGTAGGTGGTGCGGACGAAGCGGATGGTGTCGCCGGGGCGGAGTTGGCCGACTTTCCAGAGCTCGGCCTTGATGATCGTGACCGGGCAAACGAAGCCGCCGAGGGAGGGGCCGTCCTTGGCGAGGATGACGGGCAGCTCGCCGGTGAAGTTGAGCGTGCCGACGGCGTATTCGGTGTCGTGGATGTTGGAGGGGTGCAGGCCGGCTTCGCCGCCGTCGGCGCGGGTGAATTCGGGCTTGGGGCCGATGAGGCGAATGCCGAGGCGGTTGGAGTTGTAGTGGACCTTGTAGTCGCTGGCGAAGAGCGTGGCGATGGAGGCCTCGGTGAAAAAGTCGGGCGCGGCGTGCGGGCCGTAGAGGACCTTGATCGTCCAGTGCGTGGCGTAGGAGGGGACGAGCGCGGGAGGCGCCGTGCGGACGGGAGCGAAGGGCTCGGCGACGCGGGCGAGCGGGAGCACGTCGCCGTGGCGGAGCACGCGGCCGGCGTGGCCGCCGAACTTGCCGAGAGCGAAGGTGGACTTGCTGCCGAGGTAGTCGGGCACGTCGAAGCCGCCGCGCACGGCGAGGGCGGCGCGGCAGCCGGCGGACTTGACGCCCTTGATGCGAAGCACGGAGCCGGCGCGGACGTGGACCGTGGTCCACCAGGGGAGCGCGTTGCCATCGAGGTCGGCCTCGAACTCGGCGCCGCAGAGGGCGATGGAGCTGTCGGTGTTGAACTTGAGGGTCGGGCCGGCGAGGGTGATCTCGAGGGCGGCGGCGGAGGCCGGGTTGCCGACGAGCTCATTGGCGACGCGGTGCGCATAGTCGTCCATCGGGCCGGAGGGCGGCACGCCGACGGCCCAGTAGCCGCTGCGCCCGGGGTAGTCCTGCACGCTGGTCTGCGTGCCGGGCTCGACGACGTCGATGGTCGAGGGGCGGTAGGGGAAGGTGGCGAGCCACTTGGTGTGGATCTGCGCGGCACCGAACTCGGGGCTGGCGATGATCTGGCGGAGATACTCGAGGTTGCACTCGATGCCGGCGACGCGGGTGGCGGCGAGGGCGGCGGAGAGTTTTTGCACGGCCTCGGCGCGGGTGGGCGCGGTGACGATGATCTTGGCGATCATCGGATCGTAGAACGAGGGGATCTCGGAGCCGCGTTCGACCCAGGTCTCGACGCGCGCAAGCTCGGGCGACGGGAAGTCGGCCGCGGTGAGCACACCGCTGGAGGGCTGGAAGTTTTTGTTGGGGTCCTCCGCGTAGAGGCGCACCTGGATCGAGGCGCCGGCGGGGGCGATGGTCGGCACCGTGGGATAGGTGGAGAGGTCGAGCTCGCCGGCGGCGGCGCGGACCATCCACTCGACGAGGTCGATGCCGGTGACCTGCTCGGTGACGCCGTGCTCGACCTGGAGGCGGGTGTTGACCTCGAGGAAGTAGAAGCGGAGCGAACTGACATCGAAGACGTATTCGACGGTGCCGGCGGACTGGTAGCCGACGGCGGAGGCGAGACGCTGGGCGGAGGCGAGCAGCTCGGCGCGGACCTCGGCCGTGAGGCCGGGCGCGGGCGTCTCCTCGACGACCTTTTGGTTGCGGCGCTGGGCGGAGCAATCGCGCTCGCCGAGGGCGACGACGTGGCCGCGTCCGTCGCCGAAGATCTGCACCTCGATGTGGCGGGCGACGCCGACATATTTCTCGATGAAGACGCCGCTCTGCTTGAAGGCGGAGGCGGCGAGGCGCTGCACGGAGGCGAAGGCGTCGGTGAGTTCGGCGTCGTCGGCGCAGACGCGCATGCCGATGCCGCCGCCGCCGGCGGTGCTCTTGAGCATGACCGGGTAGCCGATGCGGGCGGCCTCGGCGAGGGCGGCGGGAAGGTCGGCGAGCAGGCTGGAGCCGGGAAGCATGGGCACGCCGTGGCGCTCGGCGAGGGCGCGGGCGGTGTGCTTGAGGCCGAAGTCGCGCATCTGCGCGGGCGTGGGGCCGATGAAGACGAAGCCGGCGGCGGCGCAGGCCTCGGCGAAATCGGCGTTTTCGGAGAGGAAACCGTAGCCGGGGTGGATGGCCTGGGCGCCGGTCTGGCGGGCGGCGGCGAAGATTTTTTCGAAGCTCAGGTAGGTGTCGGCGGCGGGGCCGGGGCCGAGGCAGACGGAGGCGTCGGCCTGCGCGACGTGGAGCGAGGCGGCGTCGGCCTCGGAATAGACCGCGACGGAGCGGACGCCCATGCGACGAAGGGTTCGAATGACTCGGCAGGCGATGGCGCCGCGGTTGGCGATGAGGACGGTCTGGAACATGGGAGGGGAGAGTCGGAGATTTTTAACCGCGGATGACGCGGATGGGCGCGGATGAAGGGGCTCAGACTTGTAGGTGTTGCTTCACTACGTCGTCGGTGAGGTCGGAGATGGGGCCGCTGATGGTGACGGCGCCGCGGTCCATGGCGTAAAAGCGGTCGGCGATGGCGCGGCAGAAATCGACGTATTGCTCGACGAGCAGGATGGAGAGGCCGCTGCGGGTGCGGCGGAGGGTCTTGATGGCGCCGGTGATCTGCTCGGTGTCGCGATGCGCCTCGTCGATCGCGGCGGAGACGGGCGGCGATTTGAGTTTTTTGAGGGTGTCGCCGATCTCCTCGATGATGCTGGGCTGGATGCCTTCGGTAGGCTCGTCGAGGAGGAGGAGTTTCGGCTGCGTGAGCAGGGCGCGGCCGATGGCGAGCTGTTGCTGCTGCCCACCGGAGAGCACGCCGCCTTTGCGGGCGACGAACTGTTTGAGGATGGGGAAGAGCGTATAAACCTCCTCGAGGGCGGAGCGGGCGGCGGCGCCCTTGATGCCGTGGGTGACGAGGCTGATGCGGAGGTTCTCCTCGACGGTGAGGTGCGGGAAAATCTCGCGGCCCTGGGGCACGTAGCCGAGGCCGGCGCGGGCGCGCGCGGCGGTGTCGAGCTTGGTGAGGTCGGTGCCGGCGAGAGTCATGACGCCGGAGCGCAGCGGGCGCAGGCCCATGAGGGCGCGGAGCGTGGTGGTCTTGCCCACGCCATTGCGGCCCATGAGAGCGACCAGCTCGCCGGGGCGGACCTCGAGCGTGACGCCGCGGAGGATGCGGGAGCCGTCGATGTCCACTTCGGCGGCGGAGACGGTGAGGAGGACGTCGGAGGGCCGAGGAGTCGAGAAGTCGAGGGGCCGAGGAGCGGCGGATTGCGGGGGCTGTGGCATGGGCGACGTGCGGGTATGTGACTTCTCGGCTCCTCGGCTTTTCGGCTCCTCGGCTCTGCGCTCAGTGCTTTCCGCGGCCGAGATAGACGGCGCGGACTTGGGGATTGGATTGGACCTCGTCGAATTTTCCCTCGCAGAGCACGGTGCCCTGGTGGAGGACGGTCACCTGGCCGCCGTCGGAGATCTGCTTCACGAAGGTCATGTCGTGCTCGACGACGACGATGCTGTGCTTGCCGCGCAGGCTGAGGAGCAGCTCGCCGGTGCGGTGCGTCTCCTCGTCGGTCATGCCGGCGGCGGGTTCGTCCACGAGGAGCACGCGCGGCTCGGAGGCGAGGAGCATGCCGATCTCAAGCCACTGTTTCTCGCCGTGGGAGAGGAGGCCGGCCTTCCAGTGGCGCTTGTCCTCGAGGCGCACGAGCTTGAGCAGGGCGTCGAGGCGGTCGCGTTGGGTGGAGTCGAGCCGGTGGAAGAGCGAGGCGAAGACGCCGCGCGGGCCCTTGAGCGAGAGGACGAGGTTGGTGTGGACGCTGTGCTCGGCGAAGACGGAGGGCGTCTGGAACTTGCGGCCGATGCCGAGGCGCTGGATCTCGTATTCGTTGAGTTCGGTGAGATCGATCGCGGGCGCGGCGTCGGAGTCGGCGTATTTGATCGAGCCGGTGTCGGGCTGGGCGCGGCCGGTGAGGAGGTCGAAGAAGGTGGATTTGCCCGCGCCGTTGGGGCCGATGACGGTGCGCAGTTCGCCGGGGAAGAGGTAGAAGTTGAGGGCGTTGATGGCGCGGAAACCATCGTAGGTCTTGGAGACGTCCTCGGCTTGCAGAATGGGATGGGCCATAGGCGCGGAAGGGTCAGGCGGAGGGTTTGGAGGCGTCGGCCACAGGCACGTCGCCGCTCCGGCGGAGACGCGCGACGAAGGCGCGGAGCTTGGCGGGGAGGCTGACGAGGCCGCCGGGAAGGAGGAGGACCACGCCGACGAATAGGCCGCCGAGGATGTAGAGCCAGAGCTCGGGCGCGGCGCGCGTGGCCCAGCTCTTGAGGGCGTTGACGAAGATGGCGCCGAGGATGGGGCCGAGGAGGGTGCCGCGTCCGCCGACCGCGACCCAGACGACGGCCTCGATGGATTTCTCGGGCGTCATCTCGGAGGGGTTGATGATCCCGACCTGCGGCACGTAGAGCGCGCCGGCGAGGCCGGTGATGGCGGCGACGAGCACGAAGACGAAGAGCTTGTAGCGCGCGGTGGCGTAGCCGGAGAAGAGCACACGGTTCTCGCCGTCGCGGATCGCCTGCATCAGGTGGCCGAACTTGGCGCGGGTCAGCCAACGGTAGAGCAGGAAGACGCCGGCGAGGAGGACGACGGAGGCGACGTAGAGCCAACGGCGGGTGTCGGGCGAGGAGAGGTCGGCGCCGAGGATGCGTTTGAAGTCGGTGAAGCCGTTGTTGCCGCCGAAGCCGAAGTCGTTGCGGAAAAAGAGGAGGGCGGCGGCGTAGGTGAGCGCCTGCGTGAGGATGGAGAGATACACGCCCTTGATGCGCGAGCGGAAGGCAAGCCAGCCGAAGACGAAGGCGAGCAGCCCGGGCACGATCAGCGCGGCGGCGGTGGCGAAGGGGAAACTGTAGAAGGGCTCCCAGTGCGCGGGCAGGGCCTTGTAACCGAGGAAGACCATGTAGTCGGGCAGGTCGGATTTGTATTGGCCGTCCTTGCCGATCATGAGCAGCAGGTGCATGCCGAAGGCGTAGCCGCCGAGGGCGAAGAAGAGCGCCTGGCCGAGCGAGAGGATGCCGAGGTAGCCCCAGAGCAGGTCCACGCCGAGGGCGAGCACGGCGTAGGTGGCGTATTTGCCGTAGAGATTGAGCGTGAAGTCGCTCGGGCGGAGAAAGCTGTCGGCGGGCAGGAAGGCGTTGAGCAGCGGAAGGACGAGCGCGAGGAGGAGCGTGGGGACGAGAAACGCGGCCCACTGCGTGCGAGTGAAGAAGCGCGGCTCGACGGCGGAGAGAGAGGCGGGGGCGGACATGGCGGCGGGTCAGTCGAGGCTGCGGCTGCGCGTGGGGAAGAGGCCGCCCGGGCGCCACTGGAGGAAGAGGATGATGGCGAAGAGCACGAGGATCTTGCCCATCACGGGGCCGAGCACGGGCTGGAGCACCTGGTCCACGGTGCCGATGCCGAGCGCGGCGAAGACGGTGCCGAGGATGTTCCCCACCCCGCCGGAGACGACGACCATGAAGGAGTCGATGATGTGGAGCTGGCCCATCGAGGGGCCGACGTTGCCGAGCTGCGCGAGGCAGGCGCCGGCGAGGCCGGCGAGGCCGGAGCCGAAGGCGAAGGTCATCATGTTGACCCGCGTAGTGCGCACACCGATACAGGAGGCCATCTGGCGGTTCTGCATCACGGCGCGGACGAGGAGGCCGAGCGGGGTGCGGTTGAGCACGAGCCAGACGCCGAAGACGACGAGGGCGGCGAAGCCGATGACGAAGAGTCGGTTGTAGGCGAAGGCGACGTCGGCGACGGTGGCGCCGCCCTGGAGCCAGGAGGGGGCGTTTATCTGCACGTTGGCCGGGCCGAAGATCAGGCGGAAGGTCTGCTGGAGGGCGAGCGAGACGCCCCAGGTGGCGAGCAGACTCTCGAGCGGACGCTTGTAGAGGAACTGGATGACGCTTCGCTCGATCACGAGGCCGACGAGGGCGGCGGAGACGAAGGCGGCGGGCAGCGCCGCAACGAAGTAGTAGTGGAAACCGGCCGAGCCGGCGCCGAAGACGGAGACGAAGATGTTCTGGGTGACAAAGGTGGCGTAGGCGCCGACGACCATGAGCTCGCCGTGAGCCATGTTGATCACGCCCATGAGGCCGAAGGTGATGGCGAGGCCGAGGGCGATGAGGAGGAGGACGGAGCCGGCGCTGAGGCCGCGGAAGAGGTTGCCGGCGAAATTGACGCGCGCCCAGTGGCCCTCGATGCGCTGGAGGGAGCGGCGCATCCCGACGGCGTCGGCCGCGGAGGGCGCGGAGGGATCGCCGACGGGGAGCGCGAGGGCCTCCTTGAAGCGGGCGGCGGCAATCAGGGAGCGGACGTCACCGAGCGTGACGAATGCCTCGGCGCGCACGGCGGGATCGGGATCGGAGAGGCGGAGGAGCGCGACGGCCTCCCGAAGCGTGCGGAGGACGACGGAGGATTTTTCCACCTCGAGGCGGGCGAGGAGCAGCGGGAGGTGCTCGGTTTTGTGGGACTGGCCAATGCGGGCGATGGATTCGCGGCGGACGTGCGGGCGCGGATCGGACACGCCCGCGACCTCAAGCACGTCGCGGATGGCGCGGCGGAGCGGCGCGGAGGTATCAAGCGGGCGGAGCTGGCGCGAGGCGATGAGGAGGGGCGCGGGGGCAATGTTCGTATTACGAACATTGGGCTCGGGGGAGTCGGCCGTGGAGGCGGGGGCAAGAATGGGGCGGCCGTCGGCCACGGCGAGGGCGACGAGCTGGTCGGGGGCGGCGCCGGGCGCGTGGGCGGCGGCTGGGGCGAGCGTGGCGGGCACGCGGGTGCCGTCGGGGAGCGGCACGAGGAAGAGTTCGCCGGCGCGCCAAGCGGTCAGCACGGGCTCGATGGCGGCGTCCTCGGCGCCGACGAGGGCGCGGACGGCGGCGACCTGCTCGGCGGCGGGCGCGAGGAGCGCGGCAACGAGGCGGGCGCGGTCGGGCGGCGGCGCGGCGAGTTCGGGCGCGGGCTCATCCTGCTCCTCGTCGGCAGCGCGGAGGGGCGCGGCGAGGAGGGCGAGGAGGAGAAGAAGATGGGCGAGGAGACGAGGCATGGCGCGGGACGCGCGAGGGATAGCAAGGGGCGGGCCGGAGCCGGCGGGCGGAACGAGCGCGGGAGCGCGGGAAAAAGCGCGGGGCGGGTCTCTGGAAGACCCGCCCCGGCAACCAAACTGAACCTTTGAGCAGGACACGCGCGCCCTGACCGGGGCGCCGTGGGGAGGAGTGTAGCGACTTTTCAACTACATGGGCGGGACGCCCATGCCACCTTACTTGAAGGTGCCCTTGAGGAAGGGTTCGCCGTAAACGTTCTCGTAGGCCTTCAGGATCTTGAACTGGCCGTCGGCGAGAGTCTCGCCGATATAGACGTTCTTGGTGACGTGGTGGTTCTTCTGGACGGTGTATTGGCCGCCGGGGCCGGCGAAGGTGGCGCCGTAGAGCGCCTCGCGAACCTTATCGACCTCGAAGGAGCCGGCCTTCTCGACGGCGGCCTTCCAGAGATAGACGCCGATGTAGGAGAGGACCATCGGGCTGTTGGTCACGCGGCCCTTCTTCTCGATGCCGGGGACGGTGCTCTTCTCGAGCCAGGCGAAGAAGTCCTTCTTGAACTTGTCGTTGGCGGGCGTGTCGATCGACATGAAGTAGGACCAGGCGCCGAGGTGGCCGACGAGGTCCTTGGTGGGCAGGCCGCGGAACTCGTCCTCGGAGACGGAGAACGACATGACCGGGCAGTCCTCGGACTTGATGCCGGCGTTGGCCAGCTCGCGGAAGAAGGGCACGTTGGTGTCGCCGTTGAGCGTGGAGACCACGCAGGCGTCGCCGGTGGCGGCGAACTGTTTGATTTCGGCGACGATCTGCTGGTAGTCGGTGTGGCCGAAGGGCGTGTAAACCTCGCGGATGTTGGCCGCGGGCACGCCCTTGGAGGCGAGATACTCCTTCAGCACGAGGTTGGTCGTGCGCGGGTAAACGTAGTCGGAGCCAAGAAGGTAGAACTTTTTGCGCTCCAGCTCGCCGAGGAGGTAGTCCACGCCGGGGGTGGCCTGCTGGTTCACGGCCTCGGCGGTGTAGAAGATGTTTTTGGAGAGTTCTTCGCCCTCGTATTGCACGGGGTAGAAGAGGAGGCCGTTGTTCTGCTCGTAAACGGGCAGCACGGACTTGCGGGAGACGGAGGTCCAGCAGCCGAAGGTGACGGCGACCTTGTCCTGCTCGAGGAGCTGCTTGGCCTTTTCGGCGAAGAGCGGCCAGTTCGACGCGCCGTCCACGACGACGGGCTCGATCTTTTTGCCGAGCACGCCGCCCTTGGCGTTGATCTCGTCGAAGGTGAAAAGGAGGATGTCGCGGAGGGAGGTCTCCGAGATGGCCATGGTGCCGGAGAGCGAGTGGAGGACGCCCACCTTGACCGTATCCTGGGCTTGGATACGAGTGGCGGTGGCGGAGAGCGCGCCGAGCGCGAGGGCTCCGGCGGCGAGGGTCTGGCTGAGTTTCTTGAGCATGTAGAGGAGAGGAGGGACGGACGATTGGACGGGTGCGGGAGAGAGGAGGGCGGAAGGCGCCGCGCGTTTGCTGGCGCGCGGCGCGGGAGGGGCGGCCGGAGCGGGCTGGACTCCGCCGGCCGCCGAAGGGGAGGCGCGGGCGGGCGCGCGTTGCTCAGAACCTGAAGACGCCCTGGATGCCGTAGAAGAAGCCCTTGGCGTCGCCGAGGCTGCCACCGGACTCGGCGCTGTCGGCGTAGGAGACCTCGGCGCGGAGCGAGAAGTGGTCGTTGAACGTGTAGGTGGGGGCGACGGTGAAGTAGGACCCGGTGTCGCCGCCATCGAGGTCGATCACGCTGGCGCGGGCGATGGCGGACCATTTGTCGCTGAACAGGTATTGCAGGAAAACCAGCGCGGACTGGGCGACGTCCCTGTTGTAGGTGTATTCGGCGGCGACGGTGACGGCGTCGGTGAGCGCGTAGCTGGCCCAGACGTCGAAGACGAAGGCATCGGAGGCCAGGTCGGTGTTTTCGTAGCCGATACCGGTGAAGATGGTGAGGTTCTCGATGCCGGTGAAGCTGATGAAGGCCTCGTAGCCGAGGTCGTCGGAGAAGTCGCCGTCGCCCTGGAAGAAGCCGTCGCCGGGGAAGAGCGAGTCGGTCACGGAGACGCCCGCGCTGAACGCCTCGCCGGCGTAGTCGATCTTGGCGCCGGTGTGGTAGGCCGGGATGCCGCTGATCGTGGCGTAGGTGAGCTGGGTCATGTTGACCGGATCGAAGGCCTCGAAGCCGAGATAGCTGAGGTATTTGCCGGCGGTGAGGCTGACGGGACCAGCGGTGTAGGTGGCGAAGGCATCGAGGATGCCGGCATCGCCGGTGGAGGTGCCGGTCTGGGGCACGTAGAAGAGGCTGACCTTGGCGGAGAGCGCCTCGTAGGTGCCGGTGAGGGCGACCTTGGCGGAGTCGAGGTTGGAGGCGCCGGAGTCGGCGAGGGTGTAGTCCTTCGAGCCCGAATCGGGGTTGGTGATGGTGCCGGCGGCGACGGCGTAGCCGCTGATGGAGAGGTGGTCGTTGATTTTGACCTCGGCTTGGAGGCTGGCGGTGGCGGCGGTGGCGAAAGCGGCCCCGAGGCCGGCGAACTTCAGGCGGTGTTTCATGTGTGGCTGGTGGTTGGTTTGCGAATACACGTGGCGTCACCGATATGACGCCGGTCGCGGCCCTCCTAAGCGGCGAGCGTGCCAGCCAGCCTGCGTTTTCTTTAGTCACTGGGATAAAGCAGGTTGAATGCAGGACCCCTGCTTGCCGCGAAAACGACCGCCTAAGAACGCGACAGGTGCGGGGGACGGGGGATTCGCCGGTGTCGCGTTTTGCGACGGGCGGCTTTCGGCTGTTTCAGGCCGCTGGCGCAAAAGAGCCGCCCCAAGAGCGGATCAGCCTAGACGGACCCCGAGTGCAGCGGGCCCCCTGGTAAAATTGACCACCCGCGCGGGTGTTCTCACCCCCTGCTTGCCCCCGCCCGGACCGCGGGCTCATTGTCGTCAATTCGAAACACCTCCGCGCGTGCTCCTCGTCATCGACAACTACGACTCCTTCACCTTCAACCTCGTCCAATACTTCGGCCAGTTGGGCGTGGAGCAGCGTGTCTTCCGCAACGACGAGATCACGCCCGAGGAGGCGTTGAAACTAAACCCCGACCGCGTGCTCATCTCCCCCGGTCCCTGCTCGCCCGCCGAGGCCGGCGTGTCGCTCGCCATGATCGGGGCCTTCGCCGGCAAAAAACCCATCCTCGGCGTCTGCCTCGGCCACCAGTCGATCGGGCACCACTTCGGCGGACGCGTCGTCCGCGCCGATCGGCTCATGCATGGCAAGACCTCGCCGATCTTGCACAGAAACACCGACGTCTTCCGCGATCTCCCGCAGGGCTTCCCGGCCACGCGCTACCATTCGCTGCTCGTCGAGCGCTCCACCCTGCCCGCCTGCCTCGACGTCACCGCCGAGACCGCCGAGGGCGAGATCATGGGCCTGCGCCACAAGGAGCTGCCCGTCTGGGGCGTGCAATTTCACCCCGAGAGCATCGCGACCGAAGGCGGTATGAAGATCCTCGAGAATTTCCTCAAACTTGATCGCGCCGAGACGGCCTGATCGACCCGCCCACCGCTCCCCATGCGCTGCCCGAAGTGCACCTCCATCGAAGACAAAGTCATCGACTCCCGCATCAGCCGCGAGGGTAACAGCATCCGCCGCCGCCGCGAGTGCCTCGAATGCGGCCACCGCTTCACCACCACGGAGGTCCTGGTGCGCGAGGGCGTCTACGTGCTCAAGCACGACGGACGCCGCGAGGAGTTCGACCGCGAGAAGCTCGTCCGCTCGGTGCGCGCCGCCTGCCACAAGCGCCCGATCGACGCCGAGCGCATCAGCATGCTGGTGGACGACGTGATGGACATCCTCGAGGCGCGCCACGAAAGCGAGATCCCGAGCAGCGCGATCGGCGAAGGCGTGATGGAGCAGCTCCGCAAGATAGATCACGTCGCCTACGTGCGCTTCGCCAGCGTCTATAAGGAATTCCGCGACGTCTCCGAGTTTGTCTCGGAGATCAAGGACCTCGGGAAAGAATCCGGAGGCTCCGCCGGAACCACTAATGCTCACTAATGGGACACTAATCCCAAGCCACCTCCGGTAGCCTGACATTAGTGACCATAAGTGCCCATTAGTGGTAAAAACATGCCGCCGCCCGCCTCCCGCGACGACCTGCGCCGCCTGCACTTCGTCAACGCGCTCTTCGCTCGCCTCACCGGCGACGATCTCTACCTCGCGCGGCAGATCCAGGACGCCATCGCCTTCAGCCTGGCCGAACTGGAAGAGCAAACCCGCGCCCGGCCCGAGTCCGCCGCGCGCTACGACGCCGCCTTCACCGCCGCCGCCGCGCGCCTGCTGGAGAAGTTTTTCGCCGGCCAGCCCGGCCACGGTTTTTTCCATTGGGACGCGCTCAGCACGCTTAGCTCGGCCACGCCGCTCTTCGCCCGCGCCGAGTTGATGACCGGCCTGAAACGCCTCGCGCCCTACCGCGAGTCCACGCTGCTCGTCACCAATCTCCGCGCCGCCCTCCTCCCGCCCGAGCAACGCGAGACCGCCCGTCGCCGTCGCGAATACGAGGAGGCGCTCGCCTACGTGCAGGACCTCGCCGCCGCCCGCACCCGCCCCGACGCCGACCTCCGCCTGCTGTTTCTATAACCGGCCGGCCTCGGTTTCTTTCGTGTGTTTCGTGTGTTTCGTGGTTCTTAGGAACCATGACCATCTTCGAACGCATCATCGCCCGCGAGATTCCCGCCAAGATCGAGCACGAGGACGAGCACTGCATCGTCATCCACGACATCCAGCCGCAGGCCCCCGTCCACCTGCTCATCATCCCCAAGGTCGTGATCCCGCGCGTCGGCGAGGCCGCGCCCGGGCACCAGGCCGTCCTCGGAAACCTGCTGCTCGCGGCCGGCGTAGTGGCGCGCAAACTACAGCTTGATCGCGGCTTCCGCCTGGTGATCAACCAAGGTCCCGACGCCTGCGAGAGCGTGCCCCACCTGCACGTCCACCTCCTCGCCAAGCGCCAGCTCGCCTGGCCCCCGGGCTGAAGCGGCGGCCTATTCGGGCTGGGTAGAAATTCTTACCTCGACCTCGTTGCGGAATCCCGCGCAAGACACAGGTTTCGCATCTAACCACCGGATGCCGACTCCTGCTCCGAAACGCACCGCTTACCGCACCCTCGGTGCCGCCCTGCTTCTCGCGGCAAGTCCGCCCCTTCCGGCTCAGACCGACTGGCGCGCCGAGGTCGGCTACACGAGACTCCTCCAAACGTTTGTCACCGGAGTGCCCACCGCCGCCTCGCCGGGCCTCGCCCAAATCGAGGCGATCGACATCAACGGCAACTACGCACCCAACGCCGGCGACAGCCGCTTCACCGGCAAAAGCTTCACGCTCCTCAGCGGCACCTCGGCGGCCTCCGGCCACGCCACCTTTGTCGGCGCCTTTATCTACGGCTCCACCAGCAGCTTGGTGCCAGCCACCACCGCGGTGGACATCTACTCAGCATCAAATGCCGCCGGAACCGGCTGGATCAACCGTGCGCCCTACACCGACACCCGACTTGTCCAGAATCATAGCTGGGTTGCACGGGCCAATAACTTTCCCGTCGGCGCCAACCTCAACCAGGAAGCGTTGGCGGCCAACCTGCGCGTCGATGTCATGGCCAACCAAGGTTCGATCATCGTCGCCGGCATGGACAACGAGGCCGCGTCGTCACTTCCGGTTTGGCTTACCCAGGGCTATAACCTGATCAGCGTGGGTCGCAGCGATGGCGCGCATAGCGCAGGCACCACGATCTATGACGGCGCGGGTCGCATCAAACCCGACATCGTCTCCTTCGAAACCACGACCAGCGGCGCCACCGGGCAGGTCTCCTCCGCCGCGGCCCTGCTCGCGCAGCGACTCACCGACGCTCCCTTTTCCCGATCGGACGCCGACCTTCCTCGAATCACCAAAGCCCTCCTCCTCGCCGGTGCCACGAAGGAAAAATTCCCTTCGTGGACACGCAGCTCCACCCAGCCGCTCGATCTCCGCTACGGCGCGGGCGAGCTGAACGTCCTGCTTGCCTACCGCACCCTTCTCGGCGGCCCCGTGGCGCCATCGAACTCCGTCACCGCGCCCAACACCGCCTGGGCTCACGCCCAAATCCAGTTCAACACCCAGGAGAGGAACCGCACCTATTTCTTCGACGTGCCGGCAGGGTCCACCCACACGCGCTTTTCCGCCGCCCTCGTCTGGCACCGCCCGGCCACCTTCGCGAACGGCTCCTTCAGCTACAGCCCGCCAACCAATCTGAGCCTCACGCTCCTCACCGCGACCAACTTCACGACTGGCTCGGTGGTCACCGACGGCACGAGCAACAGCGCGGCCGATAACGTCGAGCACATCTATCTGCCTTCCCTGCCCCCCGGGCGCTACGCTCTCCAGGTCTCCACCGCGGCCTTCTCCTCCGCCACCGACTACGCCCTCGCCTGGCGCACCAGCCCCACCGTCACCGTCGCCGCCACCGTCGCCTCGACATCCGAAAGCAACCCCTCCTCGCCGGCGGTTTTCACCCTGACCCGCACCGGCCCCACCACCTCTCCCCTCTTCGTGCCGCTCGCCTGGGGCGGGACCGCCGTATCCGGAACCCACTACAGCACGCCACCCGCCGGCCTGCTCATTCCCGCGGGCAGCGCCTCCGCGACCGTGAGCATCACGCCCGTCGCCGACTCGCTCGCCCAGGGCGACCGCAGTGTCACGCTCTCCGTCGCCACCGATTTCTCACTCTCCGCCGGCACGCCCTCGGCCGCCTCCGCGACGATCCACGACAAGCCCTACGACGCCTGGCGCCATGCCCGCTTCTCCTCCGCCCAGCTCGCCGACCCCGCCGTGTCCGGCGACTCGGCCGACCCCGACGGCGACGGGCTCGCCAACCTGCTCGAATACGCCTTCGCCGGCGAACCGCTCACGCCCGCTTCCGTGCCCGCCGAGCGCCTGCCCGCCGTCGGCCTCGCCGAGGACGGTCGTCTCACCCTGACCTATTTCCACGCCGCCGACCGGCCCGATCTCGCGCACGCCGTCGAGTGGACCGACGACCTCGCCGCCGGCCCCGCCGGCTGGCAGACGGGCACGGGCGTGGTCACCGAGATCACGCGCGCGCCGGTCGAGGGCGGCGAACTCGTCACCGTGCGCGCCGACGCCACGCCGGCCGCGGCGCCGCGGCAGTTCCTTCGTCTGCGCGTGACGCGGCTGTGACTTTTGGAGGGACGCCGTCCCCGGCGTCCGCGAAGGCGTCTCGGGCAAGGAAACCCAATAGACTCCGCGGACGGCGAGGACGCCGTCCCTCCAAAAAACACACCGCCTACACGCGGTGGGCGTGGGCGATGTCGCGCGCCACGGCAGGCTCGCCGCCGAGCGTGCCGCGCAGCGCCTCGGCGTAGGCCGGGGCCTTGGCGGCCTTGGCCTGGGCGGAGACGCGGTCGAGGCGGCCCTGGATATCGAGCCGCACCGCGATGTCGCTGTAGTTGGCCCGACGCAGGAACTTTTCCAGGTAGCGCGCATGCGCCTCCCAGGTGGAGGCGTCGATCACGCGCTTGGCCTCGAGGCGTGCCTTATACCAGTCGCTCTTCAACATCTCGGCGCGGTCGAAGAGGCGGCGCACCTCGGGCGAATCGAGGCCCTTCCCCTCCCACTGGCCGTCGCGCATGATGTGGAGCAGCGCGCGCAGCGGCGGGCAGGCGTGCTCGACCGAACCGTCGGCGAAGTAGTGCTCGGCGGCCTCCTTCATCGCGGTGACGATGTTCTCCATGCCGTCGGCGAAGATGCCAAGGTCGGTGAGCTCGGGGCGCAGGTGCTCCTCGGCGAAGACCGTCGAGGGGTTGCTCATCACGCGGCCGAAGAAGGCCTGCACAAAGCGCTCGGTGATGCGCCAGCCGAGGCGCGAGGCGAGGACCGGCTTGCCCTCGTGGGTGAAGTCTTTGCAGCGCTCGAGGAAGCCGTGCTCGATGAGATACTTCGGCGTGCGCTCCTCGGCCGTCATGCGGCACCAGAGCTCGGGCACGAGCAGCGAGATGTCGTGGTCCACGCGCAGCTTCGGGCCCACCCAGCCGGCCGCGGTGGAGAAGGCGGGCAGGTCGGTGAGCAGGAAGGAGACGAGCGCGGCGTTGAGATCGTAGATCGGCGGCAGCGCGTTGAAGGGGCCCTTCGTGAGCGCGCCCTCGGAGCCGGCGCCGGTGGTCGAGGGCGACTTGCCGGTGAGCGAGGCGATGAGGTCCATGAAGGCCTCGGGCAGCTCCTGGTAGTGGATGGGGTTGAAGACGCAGAGCGGGCGCACGCCCTTCTCGGGCGGGTTGAGGCGGCGGCCCATGAGCACGGCGCCGACCGGGAAGACCACGGGCGCCTCGGCGTCGAGGCCGCGGTGCAGGCGCGCGCCGATGCGGGCGAGCGCGGTGGCGCGGGGATCGAGCAGGTCGGGGCGGATCTGGAGGTAGCGCGGGTTCTTGGTCGGCTTGCCGTCCACGATGCGCGGATGCGAGGGGAGGACGATGTATCCGGCCTTTGGATTCGCGGCGAAGTCGCGCACCATGTCCTTGATCGGGGCGGTGTAGGCGTCGAAGCCGAGGGTGTCGTCGAGGAGGTCGGCGGCGGCGGAGTGCGGGAGCGGCTCGTAGTTGGAGAAGAAGTTGCGCGGGCCGCTGAAGTCCTTCTCGGCGTGCTTGTCGTAGCCGCGCACGATGGCGTCGTCGGGGCGCTGGAAGAGGCGCGTCTCGCAGTTGTGGATGATCTTCACCGCGGAGTCGGCGGGCGTGCCGGCGGGCAGGCCTAGGACGGCGGAGGCGGGGGCGACGGCGGAGGCGGTGATGTCGTCCTCGGCCTGGATCTTCACCGCGGGCAGGAAGTCGCCGCGGAGGGTGAAGGTGCGCCAGCCGCCGTCCTTCGAGTAGCCGACGCGAAGGAACTGCTTGGTGGCGCGGGCGCCGTGGTATTTGAGCTCGTTGCCCGGGCGGCCGTTGATCGTATCCACCGAGAAGTGGGCGCGCCAGTCGTCGCCGTGCTCGGGCTTGTGGACGCGTTTCACGAGGAGCACGAGGTCGCGGATGTGGCGCGGGATGGAGTCGAGCCAGGCGTTATACTCGTCGGTGTAGTCGGGGCTGCGGGAGAGCAGCTTGACGACGGAGCCGAGGGAGCGCTTGGGCGAGAGGATGGGGCGGCCGGCGCCGGGGGCCTTGTTGCGCGCGGCGTCCTTGTAGCGCACGGCGTAGTCGCGCTTCAGGATCGATTCGACGAGGTCGAGGTCCTTCACGGCGTCGGCGATGAAGACGGGGCCGGAGAAGGTGGCGTCGGCGATGGACTTGGAGATCTCGGACTTGCCGCCGCCGGAGACGGTGCAGGGCTTGTGGCAGAGCAGGCCCTCGGCGGTGGTGCCGCGCAGGCGCCAGCGCGAGGCGGGGTCGGGCCGCACCATCTCGACCTTATAGCCGGAGGGCAGGACGTAGGTGATGCCGGGGAGAAGCTTGAGCGTGTGCGCGGGCGCCTCCGCCGGGCCCCAGGAGACGCGCTGGGCGCGGAGGTCGAAGCGGGCGTCGCCGGGGACGTAGTGGATATCCGGATACTCGGCGTCGCGGGCCCAGCCGCCGGGCTGCGGGATGGCGCGGGCGGCGAGGAGCTTGAGGGCGCGATCGAAGGCGCCGGCCTCCTCGGGGAACCGGGAGGCGAGGCTGAACTGCTCGCCGAGGTCGTAGCTGGGGAAGGCGAGGGCGCCGCCGGCGTGCTCCTCCTCGGCGAGGCCGAGCAGGTTGGCCGAGAGGGAGATCTGGGTCTTCACCTCCTTCTTGCAGTAGCCGAAGTAGTTGTCGGAGATCACCGTGACCACGACGCCCGAGGCGTCGCGCGAGGTGCACTTGAAGGCGACGCCGTCGTTGTAGGGCTCGTCGGGCGATTTCCAGCACATGCCGTCGCGGCGCTGGCGCTCGGTGGCGTCCGCCCAGGAGGGCAGGCCGAGGTCTTTCTTGAGGAGGCCGTTCAGGTGCGGGGCGAGGATGATGCAGCCGGTGTGGCCGGTCCAGGTCTCGGGATCGAGGGCGGCGTCGTTGACCGGCAGGCCGGGGTCGCCGGCGTTGCCGAAGATGCTTTCGACGAAGTCGAGGTTGGCGACGAGCGCGCCGGGGATGAAGAAACGCGTCTCCATGCGGCGGGCGGGGGTGAAGCCGGGCACGGCCGGCACCACGACCGGGCGCAGGTAGAGCGAGACGAAGGTCTTGGCCGCGGCGGGCGAGGCGGCGGTGAAGGGCAGGGAGAGCAGGTCGTCGGGCGGGTTGAGCGCGGCGACGAGGAGGCGGCGAAACACGGCCGCGGGCACGGCCTTCTTGTCGTCGGGGATGGGCAGGCCTCCTTCGGCGACGTGGAAGATGCCCTGCGTGGTGCGGCGGTCGCTCTTGGGGTTGTGCAGGATGCCGTTGTGCAGGCGGGTGGAGGTGAGGATGGCGCTCTTGTGCTCGTCGGCGGAGGGCGGGAGCGAGAGGGCGCGGGCGAGGCCGGGACGGTCGAGGACGAAGGTGGCCGAGGGCAGGTGCGGCACCGGGCCGTATTCCTCCAGGGTCGAGTAGAGGAAATTTTGGATGCGCTGATCCACGGGGCACAGGTGCTTGGCGAGCAGGCGGTCCTTCTCGCGGCCGAGCAGGAGGAAGTGGTCCACGAGCTTGGAAAGGGAGGCGGAGCCCTCGTCCTCGGGGAGTTCGATCCCGGGCTGGCCGATTTCGCGGAGCTTGAGGTTGAGATAGGCCAACACGCGCGGGTCGCGCGGATCGGGCAACTTCGGCAACAGGGCGGCGGCGGTGGCGGCTTCGTCGTGCATAGGGCGTGGGGGAACCGAAGAACGGGCGGTGAAAACGCGTCCACGGTCACCGCCCACGTTAGGGATTGGCTCGAGCAGGGCGCAAGACACGGGGCCCCAAGCGCGCAAAAAACGCAAAATACGCAGAATCGACCGGAGGCGCGCATACGCCCGCGGGTGCCGCCAAACCCGCCGCCCATAAACACCAAGACGGGGCCACCACAAGGGCGGCCCCGTCAGGTCCAGCTTCAACTAACACTCCTGAAGTTCGCGGCTTCAGGAATTGGGTGTGTTCACAGGGTGAGCACGAAAGAACAAAATTGGTGCCTCGAGAACGTATCCGGAGCTTCGGCTTGGGGCTTGGCGGGAGGAAGCAATTCTCAAGGGTATGCGCAGTCTGACGCGCACCTGAAAGGAAGGTTCCCAAAAAATCTCGGGGATGCAAACCGAAGCGGTCCAAACGGGGTAACAACCCCAAAAAACGCGTCATCGGGCGGGCGCCAACTTCGCTATCGAAACCCCGCCGGCTTTGCCCCTTTGTGACCTGCTTTCTCCATGGCCACGCCACTCCCGGACCCCGCCCTGAAGCCCCTCGCCCCGACCGGCACCGCGCCTGCCGCCACCCGTCACCACGACCTCGAGATCAAGGACGCGCAGGTGATCTTCGACACCGTCTGGCGCGACCTGGAGGCCGAGTTTGGCCGCGACCAGCTCCGTTTCCCCAAGGAGATCATCCTGCTCGGCGGCGCGCCCGGCGCGGGCAAGGGCACCAACACCGCCTTCATCCTCAAGGCCCGCGGGCTCACCTGTGAACCGATCGTGGTGAGCGCCCTGCTCGACACCCCGGAGGCCCGCCGGATCAAGGACGCCGGGCATATGGTCGGGGACCGCGAGGTCATCCGCCTCCTGCTGCGCCGCCTGCTCGACCCCGCCTACCGCGACGGGTGCATCCTCGATGGGTTCCCGCGCACGGAGGTGCAGGTGGAGTGCCTCAAGCTGCTCGTGGACCGCATGCACGCGCTGCGCCGCGAGTTCTACCACACGCCGCTGCGCATGCACTTCCGCCACCCCACCATCCACATCATGGTGCTGTTCGTGGACGAGAAGACCTCCGTCGAGCGCCAGCTCAAGCGCGGCCTCGAGATCCGCGCGCACAACGAGGACGTGCGCCGCACCGGCCTCGGCGAGCTGCTCGAGGAGCGCCCCACCGACTACGACCTCGATCTCGCGAAGCGCCGCTACAAGGTCTTCAAGGAGCAGACCTGGGACGCGCTCCAATCCCTGCGCGAGATCTTCCACTACCACCTGGTCAACGCCCAGGGCAGCCTCGTCGAGGTGGAGCAAAACATCATCCGCGAGCTGCAATACCAGAGCTCGCTCGAGCTCGACCCGCGCACCCACGACCTGCTCCGAGCCATCCCGGTGGCGAGCGATCTCGTGGTCCACGCGCGCCAGGAGCTGGTCAAGCGCCTCGACGACTACGCCTTCGAGCACGGCGATCTGCTGGCCAAGGTGGTGGACTTCATCGCCCGCCGGGTGATGCCGATCGTGACGCGCCACGCCATCTCGGGCATCGCCTCGGTCAACACCGAGGACGCG
>JAUWBD010000023.1 GCA_030605125.1 Verrucomicrobiota bacterium
GACGTCACGCTGGCGGCGAAGTCCCACTGCAACTCCTACCTCGTGAAACCCGATTCGCTCCACGAACTCGTGAAGATGGTCGAGCTCATCAAGGCCTACTGGATCGAGCGCAACCAGTGGATCCGCCGCTGAGTCGGGATCTTTCAGTTGGCCGGCGGAGCAGCGGGGCGAGGTGGCGAGCAGATTTTGGTGCGGACCGAGCGAAGGAATACCCGGAGGGTATTTCGAGACGAGGGCCCCACCAAAAGGTGCCGCCAGATCGCCTCGATGCGACCCGGACAACTGAATGATCCCGGCTGAGCGATTCGCCCGCCCTGGAGTGCGGAGCCTCGGCTCCGCGTTCGACTGGCCGCCGCGGCGGCCCGCCCCGCGGGCGCCGCTCGTTCGCTCAAACTGCACGGGGCAGGAGCCCCATGCCTCCCTTTTCCGCACCACCCGCCCCCGGAGCGACGGGGCTCCCGCCCCGTCGAAGCCCGCCCACTTGCGAACAACCCTCCCGAATCCCCCCTCACTGCATCATCATCCCGCCGCCCATCATCTCCTCGGCGGGCGCGGCGTCCGGCTCCTTCGCCTGCTCGGCGGATTTCTCCGCGACCTTCTTCGCCGCCTCCTCCTTGGCGGCCTTTTCGCGCTCGGCGCGCTCCTTGGCGGCGCGCTCCCTCATGCGCTCGGCGTCCTTCTCGGAGCGCTCGCGCTGCATCGCGAGCTTCGCCGTGGCGTGCTCCTCGGCGCTGATACGGCCGTCCTTGTTGGTATCGAACCGCTCGAGCATCGCGTTGCGCTCGTCGCGATACTGCTCGCGGCGCTTCGCGAGATCGGCCTGCCAACGCGCGCGCTCGGCCGCATCGAGCTTGCCGTCCTTGTTGCGATCGTAGCGCGCGAGCACCGAGGGCGGCACCGGCTCGGCGTCGGCGGAGTCCTGGGCACGCAGGGAGGAGGGGGCGAAAAGGCCGAGCATGGCCACAAGGGCGAGGCGAACGAGGGGCTTGAGCGATTTCATGACCGGGAAAAGAGACTCCGTCGAGGATGGGGAGGTTTCACCGCGGGCTCAACACCAGGCGCTGCCGCCGCCCCGCCGCGAGCCACTCGCGGGCGTAGCGGGCGAGCTCGGTCGCGGTGACGGCGGCGAGACGCGCATCCGTCTCCTCCAGCGTCTCGAGGGGCAGGCCGAGCAGCGTGCGCACCGCCGCCTCGCCCGCGCGGGCGGCGTTGGTCTGCAAGCGCATGCGACGCGAGGCCTGCAGCCGCGTGATGGCCCGCGCCAGCTCCGCCGGCTCGATCTCGCCTGCGGCGAGGCGCGCCACCTCGGCCTCAAACTCCGCCAAGACCTCGCGCTCCTTGCCCGGCTGGGTGCCGGCGTAGAGGTAAAACAAGCCGTCCTCGACGCCGACCACGCGCGCCGCGCTCACGAAGTAAGCCAGGCCTTTTTCCTCGCGCACGCGCTCGAAGAGCCGCGCCGCCATGCCGCTCAGGATCTCGTGCAGCACGGTGGAAAGCGTGTCGTCGGCATGCAGCGCGCCGGGCCCGGGAAAAGCGTCGAAGACCAGGGCCTGCGAACACTCGCGCCGCTCGGCGTGCTCCGCCGCCGGGCGCGGCACGTGGCGCGCGGGGCGGGCGGGCGCGGCGCCGCGCGGCAGCTTGGCGAGCCAGCGGGAGAGCGCGGGCACGAGCGTCTTCTCATCAAAATCTCCCGCCACGGCCACGACGGTGTTCGCGCCGACGGCGAGGCGCTTCCAGAGCGCGCGCAGATCGGCGGGCTTGAGCGCGCGGACGCTCTCCTGCTCGCCGTGCGCGTCGAGCGCGAAGGGATGTTCGCCGAAAAACTTTTTGCGCGCGAGGCGGTGGCCGGCGCTGACCACGTCGTCCTCGTCTTGTTGCAGGTGGGCGAGCTCGGCGTCGCGCTCGACCTCGAAGGTGCGCGCGGCGAAGGCCGGCGAGAGCACGGCGTCGCGGAGCAAGGTGTTGGCCAGCGCGGCGTCGCCCGGCAACACCTCGAGGGCGAGGCCCACGCTGTTGTTGCCCGAGAGCGGACTGAAGCTACCGCCCACGCCCTCGATGGCGGCGGCGACCTCGGCGGCGTCGAGTTTGCCGGCGTCCTTCGTGAGCATCGTGGCGAGGAGCGCGGTCGAGCCGCGTTTGCCCGGCGCCTCATGGAGCGGACCGCCCTCGCAGACGAGGTGGAGGTGGAGATTGGGCTGACGCTCGTCGCGGCGCAGGAGCAGGCGCACGCCGTTGGGCAGGGTGCGGAGCTGCCAGTCGGGCGCGCGGGTGCCGGCGGCCGCGGACTTGCGCGCGGAGGCGGACGACGCGGCGGGCTTCGGCGCGGGGTCGAGCGAGACGAGGTTGATGCGCGTGGGCGAGAGGTGGGTCTCGAGCACGCGGCGCAGCGAGGCGGGCGTAGCGGCGGCGACGCGCGCGAACCAAGTGCGGCTGAAGTCGAGATCGCCCGCGACGACCTCGGCCGAGCCGAGACGCGAGGCGCGGCGAGAGACGGTCTTGCGCCCGCCGATCTCGCCGACCACCAGCTGGCGCACGGCGCGCTTGAGCGCGGCGGGCGAAAAACCGCGCTCGGCGAGGCGACGCAGCTCGCGGCGGATCGCCTCCTCGGCGGCGTCGCGTTTGTCGGGATCGGCGGTGAAGAAGATCGCGAAAAGCCCGGCCTCGCCCGGCGACCAGTGGTGGGCGTCGATCGAGTGCACGAGACGTTGTTTCTCGCGAATCGATTGCCAGAGCGGCGAGCTGTCGCCGTAGCCGATCACCACCGCGAGCAGGTCGAGCAGCGGGGCGTCGGGGTGCGTGAGCGGCACGGAGGGCCAGGCGACGGCCCCGCGCGAGAGCTCCACCTCGGCGGTCTCGCGGAAGACGCGCGGCGCGAGCTGGGGCGCCTCGGCGGGCTGATAAACGGGAGCGATGCGGCGGCGCGGCGCGGCGCCGAAGTGTTTTTCCACCGCGGCGCGCGCGGCCTCGGCGGTGATGTCGCCGGCGATCACGACCACGAGGTTGTTGGGCGCGTATCGCTCCCGGTAATACGCGAGCAGCTCCTCGCGGGTGACGGCGGAGAACACGTCGCGGTGTCCGATCACGGGCTCGCGCAGCGGGTGGGCCTTGAAGACGGTGCGCGCCAGGGCGTCCCAATGGCGGCGGTCATGGTCGTCGTCGCCCATCGCGATCTCGCGCAGGATGACGTCGCGCTCGCGCGCGACCTCGTCGGCGGGGAGCGTGCTGCGCAGCACCATGTCGGCGAGCAGATCGACCGCGACCTCGAGGTGGGGCGCGGGCAGGTCGATGTAGTAAACGGTGCGGTCGTAGGTCGTGTAGGCGTTGATCTGGCCACCGTGGGCCTGGACGGTGGCGGAGATTTCGCGGCCAGCGCGGGTCTCGGTGCCCTTGAAGAGAAGGTGCTCGAGGTAGTGCGAGAGGCCGGCGCCGAGGAGAGCGCCCTCGTGTTGCGAACCGGTTTTCACCCACACCTGCACGGAGACGACGGGCGCTGCGTCATCGGGCTGCACGAGGCACACCAGGCCGTTGGGCAATTCGGTGCGGTGGACGGGCTGGGCCCAGAGGCGTTGGAGCAGGCGACGGTCGGCGGGGGCGAGGAGCGAAGGCATTGCAGCTTACGCTGAATGACCAATGCTCAATGTCCAATGACCAATGGGGGCCGCCCAAAAACCCAGGCGCCCAAACTCACCGGGTCGCGGCGGCGAGCGCGGGCGGCGTATAGTCGGGCAGGCGCTGGCCGGTCTCGGTCCAGCGACGGACGGCGCCAACGGGGCGGTCGGCGGAGAGCGTCATCTCGACGGCAAGCTGGCCGTTTTCATGCCACTCGCGGAAAAGGCCCTGCAGCTTGCCGTCGCGAATCTCGGCCTCGGAGCGGCGGTTGCCATTTTTGTGCCAACGCGTGCGGAGGCCATGGCTGCGGCCGTCCACAAAGGTCTCGTGGACCTCGGCCTCGCCGGTGTCATACCAGCCTTGCGAGAGGCCGTGCACGAAGCCGTCGCGGATCTCGATGCGGGCACGGATCGCGGTCGGCGTGTAGCGCTCGACCAAGGTGCCGGTGAAGAGCTCGCCGGTGGCGACGAGGTGGAGCCGGCCGTCGCGGAGTTCGACGGCGTCGCGGAGCACCTCATGCTCAGCGAGCGCCGGCTCGGGCGCGGGGGGCGCGGAGACGGGGGGCGCGAGTCCTGGCTCGGCCACCCGGGAGCGGAAATGCCAAAGGGCGGCGGCGAGCGCGAGGGCGAACGCGGCAAGGAGGACGACGCGGCGCTTACTCGACATGGAGGCGGAAAAACCTACGCGCGCCCTCGCCCATGGGCGCGTAAACATCGAGCACGCGGACGTCGGTCGCGAGGAAGGCCGGGGCCGGCGCGCCGGCGGGCGCGAAGGCGAAGGGCTGCCCGGTCCAGTTCACGAGGTCGGCGGACGAGGTGATGGTGTAGGTGCGGCCGGTGATCGCGAGGAACTGGAGGCGGGCGACGCCGTCCACGATCTCGACAATCTGGAGGGTGAGCGCGTCGGCGCTGTCGAAAGCGTAGGTGCCGGCAAGATATTCCTGGAGGTTGGTGAGACCGTCGCCGTCGAAGTCGTCGTGCGGGTTTACGTCGGCGAGCCCGCGGAGGCGGCCGGTGGGGTCGGAATTGATCATCTCCCACTCCCAGGCGTCGGGCAGGCCGTCGCCGTCGGAATCGACGCCAACGGTGAGATCGATGCGGCGGCGCTCGGCGGGCTGGCCCATGGTCCAGGAACCGGCGGTCATCTGTATCGGCAGAAAGGATACACCGCCGATCTCCACGCGCATGGTGAAGGGGAGCGTGGGGCGCATGGCGGTGGGGTCGTAGAGCGGGCCGGAGGTGCCGCCGTCCATCGGCACGGCGAGGGAGTAGTTGGCGCCCGGGCCGGCGAGGGGGTTGACGTTGGTGCGGGCCTTTTCGAGGCCGTCGCCGCCGAGGAGCACGACTTGGACGCCGGTGTTGAGGTAGGGCGTGCCGAAGCTGTCGCGCACGAGGCCGAAGACGATGTGCGGCGGGGCGGGCGGGTAGGCGTGGGCGGCGGGGACGAGGGCGAGGCCGAGCAGGGCGAGGAAACGAAGGACGGAGCGGACGGCCCGCCGGTCCGTCCCTGCCCGGGCGTGATCAGTTGCCGGCATGGGAGTAAGTCTCGAAGTAGAGGTGGATGTCGGTCACCGAGTCGGTGAAGCGGGTGACGCCAAGTTCGGGGTTGGCGAGGAGGGTGTTGCCAGGGATGACGAGCTTCCAGCGGGTGTTCCAGGCGGAGCGACCGATCAGGCGGGTGTTGGTGAAGCCGGGCTGGTCGTAGAAGGGCAGGCCGGCGGCGATGGCGCGGAAGGCCTGGTGTTTGCGCAGCACGAAGGGTGGCTCGGTGAGCGAGTCGGCGGAGAGGAAGCCGAGGCGGGTGGAGAAGTCGGATCCGGCGATGTTGATCGGGAACGGGATCGCCTGGTCCTCGACCTGCCAGCCACGGAGGGTGGAGCGATCCCCGAGCGGTGGAGCGCGCATGAAGTCGGCGCCGGCCGGGATGAGGTAAACGTAGGGCGTGGCGGAGAGCGCGTGAGGATCGTTGAAGGCGGTGGTGGGATCGGGCGGGCTGACGGCGCCCACGCCGCCGAGCGTGCCGCTGGTGGACGTGGTGGTGCTCATGCCGACGTAGCCGGCGAAGGCGATGCCGCTGGAGCGGATCTTGGTGGCGAAGGAGCTGGGGCTGAAGGTCGAGTCGCCGCCGGCGAGGGGCCGGCCGAAGAAATTCACGCCGTGCTGGATCGTGGTCTCGAAGGGGATGACGATGCCGGGCACGCGCTGGCCGGGCAGGCCGGAGACCTGCATGGCGTGGCGGCGGACGTCGGGATCGGCGAGGATGTCGGGCATGACCATGCTCTTGAGCTGGTCGCGCCAGGCTTTGTCGCCGGCGGGGCCGTTGATGATGCGGTAGTTTTCTCGGCGGAGGGAGAAGGTGGTGCGGTAGCGGTCGGGGTTGTTGAAGCCGAGGCGGGTGCGGGCGACGGACCAGTCGGCGTTGAGGGCGGCGAGCACGCCGGCGAGGCCGGGATCTCCGGTGGAGGCGGCGGTGAACTGGGGCACGCCGTCCACCACGACGCCGAGGGCGCGGGCGCGGACGATGCGGGCGAAGAAGTCGGCGGCGGCGGCGTTGCCGGAGGCGTCGAGCAGGCCGGTCTCGTAGTCGTAGGTGCGGGCGGCGAGGTAGGTGTATTGGGCGGCGAGGTCGAAGAGCTGGTGATACTTTTCGAGGGCCTCGTTGCGGAAGGCGCGGAAGGCGAAGTCGCGGGTGCGCTGGCCTTGGATGAGGGCGGCGGCGCGCTTGCGGAAGGCCTCGCGCTCGGCGAGCACGCGCAGGCCTTCGGCGGATACGGATTCGAGATCGCGCCGGGCCTGGTCGTAAACGCGGAGCTGCTTGTCCACGGCGCCGAGGGTGTTGCCGTATTGGATGATGAACTTGCGGAGTTCGTCGCGCTGCTGGCGCTGCTCGTGAGCCCAGCCGATCTTCTCGGCCTCGATCTCGGTGAGGCGGTCGTAGAGCGATTTGAGCTGGTCGTTGATGTTGATGGTGGTGTCGAGCGGGACCTGGATGGCGTCGAGGATCACGTAACCGCCGAGAACGCCGGCCTTGGTCACTCCGCGCACGGGAGCGAAAACATCCGCGGCCAGACCGACCACCTTGGGAATGGTCTCATTGGCGACGTCACCCGCCTTCTCGAGCATGGCCTTCACCGTGTCGAGGCTGCGAATGACGGCCTTGAGCGCGGTGTTGACGGAATCGAGCTGGTTCTGGCGCGTGTTGTTTTGCTCCATGCCGGCGAGCTTCGCCTGATGGGCGGAGACGGCGCTGAGGTAGAGCTCGATCTGGTTGCGCAGCTCGCGGTGGAGCCCGCCGTGGTCGGACATGGCGCCGTCGAGCTCCTGACGGGCGAGGAGGAGGTTGGAGACGGCGGTTTGGATGCGGCCGGGGCTGGCGCGGCGGCCAGTCCAGGCGGCGGGCTTGCGGAATTCGCCGCTGATGGCGGAGACGGTGTAGCGGATGCGGTCGTCGATGCCGGGCAGGCCGGTGAGCCTTTCGTGAAAGTCAGGCGGGCTGGAACCGGGAGTGGAGAAGCCGTATTGTTGGATCGCTGTGACGTAGTCGATATCGGCGGCGCGGAGCATCGCGTCGGAATCGAGCGTGAGGTAGAGGTCGTAGGTCTGATCCGAGGCGCCCGAGCCGGTGACGTCTTCGACGATATCGACATACATCGGGTGGAAGAGATCGGGGCCGGCGTAGCCCTGGGCATAGGTGCGGCCGGGGCCGATGTCGTCGGGATAGGGGGTGCCGTAGATCTCGATGAGGCGGTTGGTGAAGGCGTTTTCCTGCGCGAGGATCGAGGCGCGCTGGTTGTCGAGGGCGGTTTCCTGCTGGCGGAGGGCGCGGCTGGAGCGCTCGGCGTTGTGGAAGGCGGCGACGGCGTTGCGAAGGGCGCCGACGGCGCGGTCGTAAATCTGCTCGAAGGGAGGTTTGGCTTGGAGCGAAGGATCGTAGTCGAAGGAAAGCGCGCCGTTGCTCAGACCGAGGGGATTGAGGCGACCGTCGGCCTTGTCGAGCGAGGCTTGGATGGCGGCGCCTTCGGTGGCGATCGCCTTGAGTTCTGGCACGGTGGTGCGGTCGATCTTCTGGATGCCTTCGTAGGCGGGGTTGGGGTGGATGGCGGGCAGGAGAGACTGCGCGGTGATCCAGTTGAAGTAGGCGCCCTGGCCGACGCGGCTGGCCCACTCGTCGGCGCCCCAGTGGCGGGTGCGGCCGGTGGAGGTGTTGGTTTTGCCGTCGCGGAGGTTTTTCCAGTCGCGCGTCTCGGAGGCGGAGTAGGCCTGGCGGTAGGTGAGTTCGACGGCGAGCTTGCCGGTGCGGGCGAGAGCGGCGGCGGCGCCGGCGAATTTGCGCTCGTCGAAGTAGTCCACCTGGACGGGCTGGCCGAGCACGAGCACGACCTCGGTGCGAGGAGTCCAGGAGAAGTTCGGGCTCTGGAGCAGGCCGTAGTAGTTCTTGAGCGCGGTAAGGTAGTGGCCGTAGGCGTCGCCGTGGCCCTGCGGGTAGAGGCGCGCGGCGTCGGCGGCGTTGACGAGACCGTCTTGGTCCACGTCGAGGATGTTGTAGTTGAGGGCGTAGATGACCTCGCCGGAGTCGATGCCTCGGGTGTAGTTCCAGACGAGGCGATTATAGACCGGGGCGGTGCGGGTGCCGGGCTGGAGGAAGTCGTCGCGACCGCGGACGAGGGCGAGCTCCTCCTCGAGCACGGTGGCGGTGACGCCTTTGAAGGAGAAGAGCGCGGTGGATACCTCGGAGAAGCCGGAGGTGCCGCCGGAATTCGGATCGATGGCGATGGTGGGGTCGGCGGCGTCGGCGTAGGCCTCGTTGCCGAGGATCATGTAGAGATCGTTGAGGTAACCGGCGGCGAGGAGGAGGGCGTCGTTGGCGCCGGGGTCGTTGAGAGGCGGGGTGCCGTCGATGCTGAGCGAGCGGCCGCGGCGAAGCACGGTCTCGTAGATCGGGATGAGGCCGACGTCGTTGATGTTGTCGAGGGAGAGGGCGATGTCGCCTTCCCAGCGGGTGCCGGCCTGGGAGACGAGGCTGACGTCGGTGTTGACCTCGTAGTTGTAGAGGTCGGTGACGCGCTGCTGGAAGGGGTTGATGCCGGCGAGCACGCGCTTGATCCAGCCTTCGGCGAGCTGGGGCTGCGTCCAGGGCGACCAGCCGCCGCCGTCGTCGAGGGCGCGGTAACCGGCGGCGCCGGCCAGGCGCGGGCGGTAGCGGAGGATGAAATAGTTGTCGGTGAGGGTGAAGAGCGACGCGCCTTCGATGACGTGGCGGGCCTTGCCGATTTCGGAGCCGTCCGCCTCGCCGTCGGGGACAAGAGGATCGGGGACGGCGAGCCATTGGCTCAGGTCCTCGGTGGAGACGAGACCTTGGACGCGGATGTTGGCGCGGGTGGGGGCGCCGGGGTCGTTGGTGGTGTAAACGTCGGCGGTGAGGATGTTGCCGCCGACGGACTGGAGCGCGGCGGGGGAGACCTCGAAGAGGAGCGGCAGCGACTGGAGAGGCGGGAAGGAGGGGACGACGCCGGAGTTGGCGCGGCCGGGCACGTTGTAGGCGAGCAGCTCGGCGGAATTGAGGTGGACGACGACGCCGGTGTTGGGGTCGAGGTCGAGGCTCACGAAGAGGCGGAGCGGGCGCTGAGCGAACTCGACCTCGCGGCGCAGCACGGCGTCGGGGACGCCGGCGGGCGGGGCGGGCTCGCCGACGAGACGGGGCACGAAGCCGATGCCGGTGAGATCGATCGGGACGCCGCCGCCGGGCGCGAGGGCACGACGATAGTCGGCGAGGGGGGCGACGGGCTGGGCGTAGAGCGTCCAGGGCGTGAGGGTGTCGGTCGGCCAGAGGGCGGCGAAGGTGAAAAGCGCGGGCGGGACGCCGTCCACTGGCCGGCCGGTGCGCCACTCGAACTCGTAGTCCTGCGGGCGGCCGGCGAAGTCGCCGCTGAACTGGAGGGTGAGTTTTTCGTCGAGCGGGTTGGACGGGGCGACCACCTTCAGCTCGCCGCGGTGGAGAGGCTCGGTGACGCGCAGGACGTGCACGGACACGGGCTCGCCGGAGGGGGTGAAGGCGCGGCCGTCGCCGGTGACGAGCACAAGGTAGCCGGAGCCGCCGCCGGTGGCGGTGAGGGCGTAGGAGGCGACCGCGGTGTCGGAGGAGGAGATCTCGACCGGCTCGGTGGCGTTGACAGTGACGGTCCGCGCGTCGTCGGGCTTGAAGGTGCCGAGGCGGGTCTGGTCCTCGACAAAGGTCTCGACGCGGGCGGCGAGGCCGTCGATGGCGGCGTCCCACTTGGACTTGTCGGGATCGGCGGCGGCGCAGAGGGCCTTGGCCGCGAGGACATCGGCCGCGCCGAGGACGTTGGGCTGGATGTAGGTCTCGCCAAAGGCGTCGTTCACGAACTCGCCCTTGAAGACGAGGGCGCCAAGCGCGGGGGCGTCGGGGCCGGCGCCCGGGCCGCCGGCCTGCGGGTCGAAGTAGAGGCGCTCCTTCAGGTGGGGCGGGAGCTGGGCGAAGTAGGTCTTGCCCCGGTAGGGGCTGGTGTCGATGGAGGCGGGGATGGCGGCAAGGCCTCCGGGGGCGAAGGGGAAACGTTTCTCGCGTTCGTAGTCGTGGAGGACGGCGCTCTTGCGGCGGGCCGTGTAGGTGGCGGCGGCGCCGTCGAGGGCGACGGATTGCTGGTAGAGGATTTGCGCGCTGGTCTGGCCGCGAAGAGCGGGCAGGCCGGCCTTGGGCGTGGTGAGCGTCTCGCCGAGGCGAAGCTCGGGCACGTTGTCGGGCCAGACGGGCGTGTAGGTGACGGTTTGGGCGATGGTGTTTTGCGCGGCTCCGGTGGCGCCGGTGACGGGATCGCCGGAGAAGCCGGAGGTCGGATCGCCGGCGGTGACGTAGGGGCGCAGGTAGGGCGTGATGGTGCCGACGGGAGGCGGAATGGCGGCGGAAGGGAAGGCGAAGCCGGGTTGCGTGGGGTAGAAGAAGCGCATGCCGAAGCTCGGCGCGCCCTCGGCCTGGTTGCCCGCGTGCGGGCCGCGGTAAACCCAGACGCCGCCCTTGCGATCGGTGAAGGTGAAGCGGCCGTAGCGCTCGAAGGCGCCGGCGGGGGCGTCGCCGGCGGGGGCGTCGGGATCGGCGAACACCTCGTGGTTGGCGGTGGTCGTGCTGGTGACGCCGGAAACGGTGCGCGTGACGAGAGGAGGAGGCAGGAGCGGGAGCGGCATGGGCGCCTGCACGATTTTGCCGGCCTCGGCGGCGTAGCTGAAGTCGCCCCGGCGCACGGAGAAGACGCGCATGGCGGGCCGGTTGTCGCCCGTGGTGTAGCCGAGGAGAACGTAGGGCTGCGACGAGGCGGGCGTGTTGAGATCATCGCGCAGGGCCCAGACACGGCCGCCGAGCATGAGCGCGTGCTCCTCGTTGGGATTGTAGCCGGGGGCGGCGGGATCGTTCTGCACGTAGATGCGACCGGCGGCCTGGGGAGGGGGCAGGTCGTCGGAGCCGGTGTTGTCGGCCAGGACGATCTCGGCGGCGTCGGCGGGCCAACGGAGCTGGTAGCGCGCCTTCACGGCGGGCCAGTGGCTGGGCGCGAAGCGGGCGTCGGGGCCGTCGCTGCGCGCATACCACCAGACCTCGAGGACGTCCTTGCCGGGAAGGGCGTTGACGCCGAAGAGGGCGCTGCCGGCGGCGGCCTCGAACCCGACCACGAAGGGGTCGCGATACGTCTCGACGTTGTAGGCGGTGCCGGCGGCGGCGTGGACGTAGCCGACGCTCTGACCGGGCACGGGGGAGACGATCCGCTCGCCGATGTCGATCGTCTGCTGGGTGACGGGGACGATGTCGGTGATCGTCGAATACACGCGCTCATACCAGACGTGGTCGCCGACGGTGTGGCGGATGAGGGCCCGGTTGTCGGGATTTTGCGCGCCGAGGTAGGTGACAAAGCGGCCGCCGGAGAGGAGGGCGGCCTCCTGCGAGGAGGGGTCGTCCTGATAGATGAGCTCGGGGTTGTTGGAGAGGCCGAGAACGACGGCGGTGGCCTCGGGATCCTCTCCGTCGCCGGGGCGGAGATAGCGGGAGTAGGCGGCGGGATCGGACGGCCAGACGATCTCGTATTCACCGTATGAATACGGCCACTGGATGTCGAGGCCGCCGCGCCGGAGCCAGTAAACGAGGACCTGGTTGGAGAGGGTGGAGGCGGTCTCGCGGACCGCGTAGAGGCGGCGCACGGTGCCGCCGAGGCTGTATCTCTCCTCGAGGAAGCGATCGTTGAGGTTGAGACCGAAGAGTCCGGCGGCGACGGAGCCGAAGAGCTCGGAGCCGTCGGGCGCGGGCGCGGGCGGGCGGAGGAAATCGCCGATATCGGTGACGAGCGGCACGGGCCGGACCTCGCGGATCACGTTGACGATGTCGTAGCCGAGCTGCTCGCGGGTGCCGTCGGGGCGGGAGGCGCCGAGATACTCGACAAACACGCGCCCCTCGCGGTTGTAGGCGCGGAGGTAGCCCTGCTGGTAGTAGAGAGTCGGATACTGTTTTTCGGCCGCGCCGGGGTCGATGACGCCGAGGGGCCAGGGGCGCTCGGGCGTGGAGACGGTGGCGGGGAAGTTGTCGGTGAAGACAATGTTGACCTCCTGGATGCGGCCGGCGGGCACGGCCACGGGAGGGCCGTTGTAGCCGTTTTCGGTCCAGAAAATCTTGCGCTCCTCCTTCGCCGGGGAGCTGGCGACGACGTAGGTTTGCTCAAACTCCGCCCCGCTCACGCGCTCGACCCACGTGATGACGATGAGTCCCGGCCGGATGGCGTAGAGCTTGCCGGCGTGCGGGCTCCAGTAGAAGTCGGGGTTGAGCCGGAGGGGCTGGACCAGGTTGTTCTGCTCGTCGCGCAGGTAGAGGTTCCTCGGCTGGGGCAGGTAGAAGTTGGGACCAACGGGGTTGCCGTCGGCATCGACGTCGGGAGGGTGAATCTCGGCGCCGAGACTGTAGGTGACGGCGCGGGCGACCAAGGGCCGGCCGATCTTGGCGCGCTGGAGGCGAACGCCCTGGCCGGAAAGGACGAGGCCGTTGGCATCGCGGGGGAGAAAGGACGGATAGACGAGCGTGCCGGTGGTCCCGGGGGGGCCGTCCATGCCGGCGGCAAGCTGGCCGGAGAGAACGATGCGGGTGGTTTGCCAGCCGCCGAAGGCGGTGCCGGAGGTCCACTGGTTGATGTAGGCCTGGTAGAGCTGCTCCTCGCTGATGGGCGGAGTGAGCGGGGCGAGGGGATCCGCCGCGGGGCGCCCGGCCTCGCTGAAGCGGTTGCGATAATCCTCGGTCTGCTGCAGGAAGGACTGGGCCGCGAGGGCGGCGGCGAAGGAGCAGGCGAGCAAGCCGGCCAGCGCGACGCGGAGACGGCGGAAGGGCGCGCGGGCGGCGGGCGGCGATCCGGGCTCGGGGCGGAGGGAAAAGCGCATGGGAGGCGAAACCGGGGAAGCGGGGAGAGGAGCGGACGCGGCGGAACTCAGGGCGCGACGACGTCGAGGCGGGCCAGGGCGGCCTCGAGGCGGGAGAGGCGCGCATCGAGGGCGGCGTTTTCCGCGGAGAGGCGCTCGATCCGCGCCTGCTGTTCCTGGACCGCGCCGACGAGGTAGGGCACGAGCTTGGAGAAATCCATGCTCAGCTTGCCGTGCCTGTCCTCGCCGACCGCCTCGGGCACGAGCGGCCGAACTTGTTGCGCGATGAAGCCGACATGGCGGCCCGCGGGCAGCTCACGCTCGGGAAACTCCCCCCGGCGCCACTCGAAATCCACCGGAGCGAGGGCGAGCACGGTGGCGAGCGGGCGCTCGAGCGGCGCGATGTTGTCCTTGAGCGTGAGGTCGCAGCTGCTCTGGGTGGTCACGACGTGCCCATGCACGTAGAAGTCGATGCTCGAATTGCCGCCGCCGCGGTCAAAACCGACGTAAACGGTGTTGTTGTTTCGGCGACCGGCGAGGAGCCGGACATCGTAGTCGGCTCCGCGACCGTCGGCGAAATCGATGTAGCCCATGATGATGTTCTGGCCGGTCGCGACGGGGTTCTGGGTGTGCCGCATCTCGATCGAGGGGTTCCCGTTGCCATCCATGCCGATGGTGACGGCGCCGTTGGCCGAGGCGGCGCCGATGCGGTTGCCGAAGATCTCGGCGCCGGATTGGCTGACGCTCATGATACGGCTGCCGGCGCCGCCGGGGTTGTTCTCGTTGTCGTTGTGCGAGCCGCCGACGAACCAGTTGAAGCGGGCGGCGCTTCGCTGGTAGAGGGTGTTCGCCTGGACGCCGATGGCGTAGTTCGTGCCGTAGAGGTTGACGAGCTGGCCGGTGCGGGAGCCGAAAGACAAGTTGCCCGTGAACTCGGTGGAGCTGGCCCACATCTTGATGAGGCGGTTGAGATCCGAGGTGCCCGCGCCGACGATATCGAGCGCGTTGGAGTAGGCCTGGTAGCCGATGGTGCCGTTGTGGATGCCCTTGGCGAGGCCGTGGCCGAGCTCGAGGACCCTGGTGCCGGCGATGTTGACCGGACCGGTGAAGGTGGTGCCGCCCTCGGCCCAGATCTTGATCTGGCGATTCGCGCCGGTGGTGCCGGCGCCGACGATGTCGAGCACGCCGGGGGTGTAGGTGCCGTAGCCGATGGTGCCGGCCTCGGAGTTTTTGTCGGGGATGCCGCGGCCAAATTCCAGCACGTTGGCGCCGGAGAGCGTGATGCGGTTGGAGGCGCCGGAGACCGCGAGGGAGCCGTTGACCGTGGTGGGGCCCAGGGTGGAGTTGCCCGCGGATTGATCGATGGAGCCGGCGACGGCGGCGTTGCCCGCATAGACGGCCCTGCCGGCCGTCAACGCGTAGGGTGTAGTGAGAAACTGGAGACGCGGGCTGATCTCACCCGCCGTCTGGCCGGAGACGATGACGGTGAGACCGAGGTAGCGCTCCTTTTGGCCGAAGAGCCCGGCCAGCGCCTCGGGGCCGGTGGACAGGTCGGGGGTGCTGGTGATGGGGGCGCCCTCGCCGATCCGGACGGAGAACTGGCCGTCGAGCACGGTGACCGTCTGCTGCTCGCCCCAGAGCGCGGTGCCGCCGGTGGCCGTCGAGTAGATGCGGAACTGCATCGTGTAGTTGGTGGCGACACCGGGCGAGAGGGGCTGGTTGTTCGAGTCGAGCACGCGGCCCTGGTAGTCGATCAAGACCGGAGGGTGTTCGAGCGCCAGGGCGGGGAGCGGGGCGGCGAGAAGCAGGAGGGCCACAAGGGAGGCAGGGAAGCGTTTCATAGACGAAGGGAGCGCGCGGTGGCGGAGGAGATCAGGGTTGGTTGAAAAGCACGGCGGCGTCGGAGACGCGGCGGAGGATGAAGCGGCCGGAGACGGTGACGTCCCGCACGCGGAGGCCGGAAACAGTCTCCCGGTAGTCGCCTCCGATCACGGTGGCGCCCCAGCCCGGCTCGCCGTTGTCGGCGGCGGGCGAGAAGGTGAGCGTGATCGCGCGGTGGATGGTGGCGGACTCGACGCCGGCGGGGAGCGACGAGGCGAAGCGGGCGTCGAGCCCGTCGTGGTCCGGGTGATACGTGTGGACGAAGGGGTTGGTGGGCGCGTTGTGCGCGAGAGAGACGGGGAAGGTCGCCACGCCGGAAGGGGCGAGCTGGCCGGCGCCGGGCTGGGCGAGATCGAGCGGAAAAGCGGCGGTGGAAACGCGGGAGACGCCGGTGGTGTCGGCGGGTTGGACGGTGCGGGCGGTCCCGCCGATCGGCTGGTCGAGGAAAACCTTCTGGAGCAGGGTGGTCTGGCCGTCGGCGGCGCGGTGCAGGATCAAGCGAAGCTCGTAGCCTCCGGGAGCGTCGGCCTCGGGGGTGTTGGCGGCGCCGATGATCTGGTCCACCTGCGTGACGTGCGCCGAGCCGATCCAGACGCCGGCCATGGAAGGCACGACGGCGGCGACGGGGAGATCGATGCGGGTGAGGTTGAGCGAATCAGCGACCTGCAGGATCGAGGCGTAGCGCGTGCCGGCGGCGCCGGGCATGAGCGCGCGGTCGAGGGCGAGGACGATCTCGACCTCCTCGCCGGGCTGGAGCGCGCGCGTGAGCCCCGTGGGCGGTAGCGGGGTGAAGGTGTATTGGAGCGTGTCCGGATCGCGCGGGCCGCGCACCAGAAGAGGCGTGTCGCCGGCGAGGGCGGGCTGGCCGGCGGGCGGGGCGAGGGAGGCACGGCGCGAAAGCGTGAAAGCGACGCCCGCCGGCGCATCGGCGGGGTCGGCGACGTTTTTGACGCGGAGGGAAACGTAGGAGCGATCCGCACCGAAATCGAGAACGTCGTCCAACAAGGTGACGCGTAGCGGGCCGTAAAACTCGGAGTAGGCGGTGGTGTTGAGCCAGTAGGCGCGACCGCGCTCGAGCGAGGTGGTGCGCACGGCGGGGACACGGCGGGGATTCTGCGGCGGCGTCTCGCTGAGCGGGCCGCCGTAGTAGGCGAAGAGTTCGGGCGTGGCGGTGAGGGCGGCGTCGAAGGTGAAGAAGCGCTCGACGTTGCGCAGGCCGCCGGAGGCGGGCGTCTGGACGGGGAAGCCGACGAAGTTCACTCCGGTGCTCTGCGCGGCCATGCGGGGCGGCACCGGACGGCCGAGGAGCCCGAGCTGGAAGGACGGCGTGCCGTCGGCCACCCGCACGAGGCAGGCGGCGTTGGCGGCGAAGCGACTGAAGGTCGTCTCGGTCGGACGGCCTCGGCGCCAGACAAGCCAGGAATCGCTGGCGGAGGGCACGGCTCCGGAGCCGGTGAAGCGGCTGCGCGAAACGAGCGAGTTCCACATCCAGACCTCCTCGATCTGCGGGTGGGCGGCGAGGAGTTCGTCGATGTCGGCGTAGCCGGTGTCCACCGACACCCAGATGGCGTTCCAGCCGGCGACCAAGGAATAGTTTTCCTGCGTCCACTCGGCGCGAACCGGAGTCGCGAGGCCCATCGCGGCCGCGGCCAGCAAGAAGATCTGCCGCACGAGAGAACGGTGGACCGAGGGCAAGACCAAGCGGCGAATCGGCGAGAACGCGCCGGCCAGTTGCGAAGGAAGCGGGGAAAGCGGGAAGCGCACGCGATCCGAGCCAGTGCCGCGCGCTCCCCGACCGGGCCAACCGATTATGATCAACCGCCAGAAAGGGCTGACGAAGTGCCGGAACCCGGGGCGCCCGGTCGGGTCGTGCGCACGAGTTCCCGCCTTCCCGCTCTACCCGTGTCGGTCGGCTCCTTCGAGCAACGCGCGCAAGGTTGCGCGATATGTGCGACCGACCGGGATCACCGACGCGTCGCGAAGCACCAGCTCCAGGTCGCCATGCGGCGTGGTGCGCATCTCGCGCACCCAATCGAGTCGCACCAGGTGGGCGCGGTGCACCTGCACAAACGCCGAAGGCGGCGCGAGCGCGATCCAGTCCTTGAGCGTGCGCAGCACGAGGCAGGCCCCCCCCTCGAGGAGCGAGACGCGGGTGTAGTTGCCCTCGGCGCCGATGCAGCCGATCTCGCGCCACGGCACGAGGCGGGCGGCGCCGGCCGCACGGATCAAGGTAAACTCCGCCGCGGCATCGCCGCGCGATCGAGGCGACGACGCCGGCAGGGCGGCGGACCAACGCCGCAGGCTGTCGGCGAGCCGCGCCGGCCGCACGGGCTTGAGCAGGTAGTCGAGGACGTTGCACTCGAAGCCGCGCACCGCGAAACCGTCGTGCGCCGTGACCAGCACCACGCGGGGAGCGGGCGGCGGCACGCGCTCAAGAAAATCAAACCCGCTCTCGCCGCGCATCTGCACATCAAGAAACACGAGGTCCGGCCGCAGCTCCGCGGTGAGCGCGAGCGCGTCGGCGATGTTTTCGGCCTCCCCCACCACCTCGACCGGATGCTCGGCGAGCAGGCGACGCAACTCGACGCGCGCGAGGCGCTCGTCGTCCACCAGCAGCACCTTCATGCCTGCACCTCCCGCAGTTCCGGGAGCTCGAGGATCACGCGCACCCAGCCCAAATCGTGGCGGACCTTGAGGCTCGCGGCGTCACCCGCGAGCAAGGCCAGGCGGCGGCGCACGTTTTCCAGGCCAAGCCCGGTCCCGGAGGCGGCCGAGGCGGCGCGCCAGCGACCGGTGTTGGCCACCTCGACGCGCAGGCGCCCTTCGGCGCGGGAGACGGCGATGCGCAGCTCGAACGGGCCGCGGCTTTGCTCGAAACCGTGCCGCACCGCGTTCTCGACGAGCGGCTGGAGCGAGAACGCCGGCAGCGCTAGGTCCAGCGTCTCCTCGGCGTCGGCTTCGAAACGGACCGCGAGCGCGGGACCGTGCCTCATCTGCTCGATGGCCAGGTATTGACGTGCGTGAGCCCACTCCTCGCGCAGGGAAACGCTGTCGGACTTCCGGGTGGTGAGCGCGGAGCGAAAGTAGTCGGACAGCTCGGTGAGCATCTCGCGCGACACATCGGTGGACACGGCGCGAATGGAGTTGAGACAATTGAAGAGAAAATGGGGCTCGATTTGGTAACGCAGGGCCTCGAGCCGGGCACGCTCCTCACGACGCGCCGCCTCGCTCGCCCGCTCGCGCTCCTCGCCGAGGCGGGCCATCGCATCGGCGCGCTCCCGCCCCAGCGCGGCGAGCAAAAGGCCGCCCGCGCCGACCACGAAGCCGAAAACCTGCAGGTAACGCAGAGTCACCTCCATCTGCCCGGCCGGCAGCAGCGGCGCATGCACGATCACCGCGGCGTAAAAAAGGCCCACGATCCACAACAACGCCGCGGCCACCGCCTTCACGCCAAAGCGCAGCGCGGCCCAAAGCACGAAGGGGAGCACGAGAAACGCCAGCGCCACCCCCGGGCCCGCCCGAAACAAGGCCCACACGCCGAACCAGCTCATCAGCAGCCCCGCCACGAGCCACGCGAGCGCGGGCCACGTGACCCGGAAACGCCGCACGCGTCCCGGATCGGCCAAGAGGAGGCCGGGCGCGATCAACACTATGCTCGTCGCGTTGGCGAAACCCCACACGACCGCCGCCTCAAGGTAGTGCTCCCACGGCAGCCGCGCCTGCACGCAAAGGGTGAACGCTCCCGGCAGGGCGCTGGCCAAGGGAGTCAACAAGGCGGCGCCGAGAAAAAACAGGACCCCTCGACGCGTATTCAATATGCCATTACGCACTCTCGCCCGGCCCAACACCCAGACGAACGCCAGGGCCTCGCCGAGATTGCCGAACGCGTTCACGACGCTCGGCGCCCAAGGCCGCCCGAGCCAAAGTTGGCTCAGCAGGGTTCCGAGCAGAACGGCCGGCCAGGCACCCGCCCCCAGGCGTAATAGCCCGACGACATGCACCGCCGTCGCCGGCCAAAGAAGATTCTCCACCCCGGCGCTCAACCCGTCGGGCCACAAGGCTCGCGAGAGAAGCATCGGGAACAGCGAACTGAAGAGCGAAAGCAGGCCGAAGAGCAGGAGCTTGGAACCGAAACGATCTGACCATCGCGCCCGCTCCCCCGCCGGCGCCTCCAACGCTCCAGCAGCCGAGGCGGGAGCGATCAACGAGCGCCGCGCCAACGTGGTCCAATTGGTAATATGGGAAAAAAACCCCATGTCCGGCTGGGGTTTTTGCGAGGTTCGGCTCCCGGCGCAATAGAAGCACCCCGCCACCAGCCGCGCAGCCGCAGAATCACATTCTTCTTACACAACGCCTCCCACGCTCGCTACTTTCGGAAAAAACAGACCAGCCTACTCCGTCTCCGCCACGCTCGGGATCGGCAGGCGGCGAGCGCGCGGCCGGAAGGGCGCGTCAAAGGCTTCCTCGAAGGAAAACACATCGGCGAAATCCTCCCGCTTATCCGAGTCGGTTTTACTAAAAACGTTATATTCTATGAAATTATAAACGATGTCTCCGAAGTGGATCGTCTCGCTGACGCCCCACGCGTTCAACACGGTCCGGGCCAACGGGCCATACTGCTCCAGCGCATAGTCGCGAAGCCCTTCGGCAAGCTCGCGGCCGGTCACATGCCGGGAGACCTTCGCCCGAGCCGAGTCGCGCTTTTTCAGCTCCTTCACCGTGTGCTCCAGACCGTCGCGCACAAAGGCATAGGCCTGCCGGTCGAAGCGGGGATCCTCCTTGCGGATGAGGGCAATGATCTCGTTCACGTCCAATTCGGGCATCGAATACGGCAAACTGAAAGAATCGCCTTCGGCCACGCAATCCTGAGCTAAAAATGCGGTGCCCGGGGAGGCCTCCTCACGTAATACTACCCACCACTACACTTCCTTTACAGTTTGTGTTTCAACTGGGTGACAACAGCCTCGCCCACGTCCGCCTCAGAAGGAAAACCCATGATCGCCTCCACCCAAACCAATCACCCGCTGCACAACAGCGGCGAAACTCTCGACCCGCATGCCCGGGTCGAGGCGGCTTGCGCGCGCTTGCGCGAGGCCGGTCTGCGCATCACCCAGCCGCGGATCGCGATTCTCGGAGTCCTCATCGCGCGCGGTCAACCGGTGAGCATCGAGCAGATCCACGGCGAGCTGCGCAACCGTTCCTGCGATCTCGTCACCGTCTATCGCTGCCTCGCCGCCTTCGAGGAAATCGGCCTCGTGCGCCGCTCCTTCTACCACAACGGCACCAGCCTCTATCAGCTCAGCGACCGCAAAGACACCGTCTATCACGTCGTCTCCAAGGACGGCAGCGACATCCGCTCGCTCGACGCCGAAACCAACGCCCGCCTCGCCGCCGCGATCAAACAAGTCGAAGAACAACTCAAAGCCGAAGGCTACGGCGACGTGAGCCACGTGCTCGAGTTCTTCGCCAAGGCCCCCGAGGCCGCCGACCGCGCCCGCGCCGGCCAGGCCAAGGTGCCCGCCACCGCCTGAGTTCTCACACGAGACACGCCTCCCGAACCCTTCCAGCCGCCCGGTCCTCCGGGCGGCTTTTTCGTGTCAGTCCTTGCCCCCGAGATACACGGGCGGGCGGCGGAGTGGCGGCTTGTGCGGCGCCCCTCCGACGGAGAGCAAAGACCCGCGCGACCTGAAAGCGGGCCGGAGGCTAGGCTTGTCCGGAGACAAAAACGCGCTCGGGCCGGGCAAACTCGTCCTCCATCACCGGAGGCAGCCGCCACACGGCGTCGCCGGCGCGGTTGGAAAAATACAGGTGGGATTCCGAAGGTTGCCGCGTGTCGCCATCCGCCCAGAACGCATAAAACTCGGGGTGCGCGTCGAGCGGGCGCCGGAGGTGGGTGTGGTTGCGGACGCTCTGCCTCGTGAGCACCCGCTCACACCGCCAGGTGGCGCCTTGGTCGTTGCTGATCCAGTATTCGATCTCCCCGCCGGGATTGAAGCGTTGCGGCCCGGGCGCCGCGGAGCCCGCGATCCGCCACAGGTCGTCGCGCTCGAGATAAAGCGAGCCCATGTCGTAGTTGTTGTCGCTCTCGAGGATCAGGTGAAAGGCCCACTCGCTGCCCGTCCACCGGGCGATGCGCCACTGGTGCGGACCGTTTTGCGGCCCGGGCCGCCAGCCGCGGGAAACGACGTAGTGAATAACTGGATACCCCTTGGGGTCGAACGCCAGGTCCTTGATGTAAACCAGGAGCCCCTCGGCCTGGTAATCCCGGACGAGGCAGGGGTGGCGAACGCTCGTGACGGGCAGGTCCACCGGCTCGCCGGCCGCCGTCGTCCACGTGCGCCCCAGATCGCGGGACTCGACGTAGTAGAGATTGGTCCTCGCATCGAGCCCCCCTTCCTCGGGATGCAGATCGAAAGCCGTGGCCACGCGCCCGTCCACCGTCTCGGAGGTCTGGTAATGGCCCTGCATCATGTGGGCGATGAGCCGCGACTCCCCCCACGTGCGACCGTCGGGACTGAACCGAAAGGAAATGCTGCGCCCCTTGCATGCCGCGGCCGATCCCGCGTAATCGGTGAAAAACATCGAGAGTCCGCGGCCCGCCATCCAGCGAAGCTGCGGATAGGCGAACAGCCCCTCCTCCACTGTTTCGAAGCGGCTGATATCGTAGGGGGCGAGGCTGCGATGGACAAAAGACGGAGTGGTCCACCGGCCGTGGGAGGGCGAAAAGACCCAGATAAACCCATCATCGTCGATGGTCAGCACCGGGTTGTCGTGCGGATCGGCGGTCCACTTGTCGAAGATCACGGTGGGGCGGGGCACGAGGCCGGTCACATGATCATAATAACTGATCATATGAAGCAGCTCCCCGGGCCCGAAGTCCCAGCGAGAGCCCCTGTCCCCGATGCGCGCGAGGCTCTCTCGCGTGGTGCCGCCCCAGACGAAAAAGGTCTTCTTCACCTCGGGCCGATATAGGGCGAACGGGCTGTGCTGCACCGGATAGGTGGCGAGACCTCCGCTGTATTTGTATCCATAGTCGTCCAAAAAGGGCGACTGGCCCCACCAGATGCCTCGGTAGCCGTCGCCCTTCGTGCAAAAGCAGGACTGTCGCGAGGGACGCGGCATCACTTTGCCTTGGGCGGGATCCTCGCCCAATCGACGAGGCGCAGGCGCGGGAGGCGGAGTCGGTTGCATGCGCGCATGATCCGATGGCGGGAAAATGCGCGGCAACGCACCTGACGAGTTAACCTAACCAACACGCGGCACGGGCAGCACGGAGGGGCCCGGCTTCCAGCTCCCGGCCACCAGCACCGTTTTGGGAACCGCGGGGACGCCCGTCTTGCCGACGGCCAGCTCCCCGGCGACGACATCCACGGCGGCGGCGCCGATCTGCTCGAGATGGTGATTCACCCCCGCGAGGCGGGACTCGGTGCCATTGATGTCCGCAAACCCGCAGTCCCGGGGAACCTCGACTCCGCCCCGCCGCAGCCAGTCGTGGGCCTCGGCCATGCTGATAACGGCGTCGGGCCGCTTCTGATCAAACCAACGTAGAAACGTCTTCTCCGACCAGTCGTCCGCGATGAGCGGGGCGAGACGATACTTGTTGGACACGCCGGCTTGGGCGACCGCGAAGGCCCCCTGCCAAAGATGGTTCACCCGCTGATCCAGCAGACGGGGAAGACAGAGTCCGATGCGCCGGTAACCCAGCGACCAGAGCGCCTGCCACACCACTTGCAGGCTCTGGAACTGATCGCTCGCGGCCCGGTGCAGAATCGGCGTGGGCAAGGAGTAGCCGCAGCAAACCGCCGCAAAGCGATCCCACGGCAAGGCCGGAAAACTCTGCGGCCAACCCAGCGGCGCGACGATCACGCCACGGATCGCCCGATTATCCAGGATGGCGCCGAGCCGATGGGCGGAGAGCCCGGGCTCGTTCGCCCAGAACTCCTCGATCCGGTAGCCGAGGATGGACGCTCGTTCCGAGGCTCCGGCGTGGATCTCGCGACTCGCCGGATTGTTCTTCCATCCGGCGCGGGTGGTGTGACTCGTCAGCCAGGCGATCGGCTCCGGTCCGGACAAACGACTGCCGCGCAGGCGCAACATCAGACGCGTGACCACCGGATCCGGACGATACCCGAGCTTGGTCGCGATCGCGCAGACCCGCGCCCGCTCCTCCGCTGATATCCCGGGCTTCCCGCGAAGCGCGCGGGAAACCGTCATGATGCTGACTCCGGCGACCTCGGCTACATGGTGCAAGGTGACTCGCGGTTTCATGGACGCGTTAGGTTAACCCACACGGAGTCCCGCGCCGCCTTCGCCCCGCGTCAACCCCGCCTTTGTCCGCACCGCCATTCGCACCCGCGTCCGCTCAGTCTCGCTCGTGCCGCACGCGAAACCGGCTCGGCGACTCGCCCATGCTCCGGGCGAACCAACTCGAAAACTGGCTCGGGTGGCCAAAGCCGACCTCGTGCGCGATCTCCTTCACCGTGCGGGCGTCCCCCTGCAAAAGCGTGCAGGCGGTCTCCAGGCGGCGACCGTTCCAGAAGCGCGCGGGCGTGATGCCGAGTTCGTGCCTCCACAGGCGATCCAGTTGCGCCGGGCTCAGGCCGCTGCGCGCCGCGAGCTCGGCGCGGGAGAACCTCGTGCGCAGACTCGCCAGCGCGAGCCGCTGCCGGGTGTCGCGCACCCGCGGATCGCGCACCGGCGGCGCCTCGTAGCACATGCCCGCCCGCTCCAGGAGCACGAGGAGGCGCGCCAAAAACGTGGTCGCCGCCGCCTGCAGCTCAACCGATTCGGCGAAGGTCGCAGGCTCGGACAGCGGCGATATCTTCCCCCGCACCTTTGTTCGTCGCAGGACCGCGGTCGCGCGGAGCGCCCGCGCCGAGGCCTCGAGCTCCCGATCCGCCGTCAAGGTCACCAGAGGCTCGCCGGTCCACGCCGCGGCGCTCGCAGGCGCCTCGATCAGAAAATGGATGGATAGGATTCGGGCGGACTCACTGAAGTCCTGAAACCGCTTTCCCGGCCGACACGCGATCCACTCGCCCGCGCCCGCCCGCCCCGCCCGGCCGTCCTTCCGCATCTTCACCGAGCCTTCGAGCAAGTGGAAGACCGTGAACACCACGCCATGAAACCAGCCCTGCCGCCCTAGCGGAGGACCCTCGACGCAGCGGACCAGGGTCACGCGCAGACCATCCCAAAAACTCGACGGCGAAGCGGACTCGGACGACCCCATGCGCACTTTTCTAAACGAAATGCGCGGCGTCATAAAGCCTCCGTGATGTTCCCCGCGGTCGCGCCGCGGCAGCATGGCCGCGCCCTCATGAACCCCACCGCGGAAGGCCAGATAGAAACGCAGGACCTCCCCTCGCTGATGCGGCGACTGCTGCTGCCGCCCGAAACCCCGGACCTGCCCGTCATGGGCGAATTTGCCGATCCGCGCACCACCGCGCAGATCTCCTCCTCCCGCATCGGAGTCGGCTTCGAGACTCTCGACCGCTACATGTTCGACCCCGCCCGCGTTTACCCGCACCTCGCCGTCCTCGGAGCGAAGTGGGCCCGCGTGCAGACCGGCTGGAGCCGCTGCGAAACAAGCCCCGGGGTGCAAGACTTCGCCTGGCTCGACTCCGTCGTGGACGGGCTGCGGGCCGTCGGCGTGCGACCGTTTTTCTCCCTCACCTTCGGCAACAAGCTCCACATGCCGGACGCGCCGCACGAATCCGCCGTCGGGCATGTGCCGCTCTACTACGGCGATCGGGTCAAGGCGGCCTGGCTCGCGCATGTGCGCGCCTTGGCCGCACATTTCCGCGGTCGCGTGGATCACTGGGAGGTCTGGAACGAGCCCAACATCCCGCAGTTTTGGCAACCGCGGCCGCCCTGCGCGCGCGACTACGCGGAGCTCGTGCGCATCACCGCCGACGCGGTCCGCTCCGTCATCCCCGAGGCCCTGATCATCGGCGGCGCGATGTCGAAGCTGGATCCCGGCTACCTCGAGGAAGCGCTCCAGGCCGGCATGGCCGGCGTCATCGACGTGTTCTCCTTTCACCCCTACCAGCTCGTGCCGGAGCATAATCTGCGAAACATGCACGATCTCGTGCGTCGTCTGCTCGATCGCCACGGCAGGGGCCGTCGCATCGCCATCTGGCAGGGCGAAACCGGCTGCCCCTCGCAAACCGAGGGTCACAACGACGACTGGCTCGGCGTTTACGAGATGGACCAGGTCACGCAGGCCAAATGGGTCGCGCGCCGCGTCCTCGCCGACCTCCGGATCGGTTTCGGGCTGTCCCTGTATTTCCACGCGGTGGACCTGATGGACCGCCCCTACCGCCAGGCCGGAGGCAAGGTGCAAAAACCGGTCATGATGGGCCTGATCCACGGCGGGCGCTACCAACCGAAATACGCCTTCGAGGTCTTCCGCCGCGTGTGCGCGTTGTTCGACGACGAGAGCGAACGCCGCGAACTCCACGCCCACTTCCTCTCCCCCGATCCACGGCGCCCGGCGCGCAGCGGAGTGCTCTCATCCGTGCAGTGCGCGACCTTCGCCCGCCACGGCGCGCCGCTCTTCGCCTACTGGCTCTCCGAGGACCCGCAGCAAAGGATCGCGCCCACCGAAATCGAGCTCGCCGCCTGGTGGGATTCCGACCTGCGCATGGAGCGCCCCGTGCTGGTCGATCTGCTCACCGGCCGCGTTCACGACCTCGCCCGCCGCACCTCGGACCACGTCCTCGACGGCTCCGTGGTCGCCCGCCGCTTCCGGCTGCCGCTGACCGACTACCCGTTTGTCCTCACCGACGCCTCCATCCTGCCCCTGCGATGAAACTCGCCACCCTCCAGACCTTCCTCTGCGACGCCTATCGCACCAACTGGGTCTTCGTGAAGATCACCTCGGCTTGCGGCCTGCACGGCTGGGGCGAGGCGACGCTCGAATACCGGGAGCTCACCGTCGCGCAGGCGGTCCACGAGCTCGAACGCGGCCTGCGCGGTCGCGATCTGCGCGACATCGAGGCGTGGTGGCAGGACGCCCACCGGGACGCCTACTGGCGCGGCGGCCCCGTTCTCATGAGCGCCCTCTCCGCGGTCGAGATGGCGCTCTGGGATCTCAAAGGCCGGGCCCTGGGAGTGCCGGTCTGGCAACTGCTCGGGGGCAAGGTGCGCTCCGCCGTGCCCTGCTACGCCAACGGCTGGTTCACCGGCGCGCGCAGTCCCGCCGAATTCGCCGATCACGCCAGACACGCGGTCTCGCTCGGCTACCGCGCGCTCAAGTGGGATCCCTTCGGCTCCAGCTACCGCACCCTCTCCGCGGAGGCTTTGCGCGAGGCGCTCGCCGTCGTCGAAGCGGTCAAGGCGGCCGTCGGCGCTTCCGCGGAGATCCTCGTCGAAGGCCACGGCCGCTTCGAGCTTCCCGCCGCGCGCCGCATCGCCCGCGCCCTGGAGCGGCTCGACGTGTTGTGGTTCGAGGAGCCGCTCATCCCGGGCAACCTGGACAACTACGCCCGGCTGCGCCACGAGACGCGCACGCCGATCGCCTTGGGCGAGCGGCTCCACACCCGCGGCGAGTTTCGCGAGGCGCTGCAGCGCGGCTGCGCGGATTTCCTCCAGCCAGACGTCTCGCACACCGGCGGCATCTGGGAGATGCGCAAGATCGCCGCGCTGGCCGAGGCCTGGCAGACCGCCTTCTGCCCGCACAATCCCTCCGGGCCCGTCGCCAACGCCGCCACGCTCCAGCTCGCGGCCTGCACGCCGAACTTTCTCTACCTGGAAACGATGGCCACCGACGTGCCCTGGCGCGCCCGGATCGCCCGCGAAACCTGCCGCTTAGTGAATGGCGAGATGACGATCCCCGACACTCCCGGCCTCGGCGTGGAGATCGACGAGGAAGCGCTCCGCGCCCACCCCTACCAACCTCACGACCTGCGGCACTACACCGGCGAGCTCACCTCGATCCGCCCGCCCGACGCCACCCCGACTTTTTGAGCACAACCGTCCGGTCGCGGGCGCGGCGCGCCCCCGCCGCCGCCCGCCCGGAAGAAACCGCCGCCGCCCGTGAACCCCGCAACCGAAAAGCCCCCGCCCTCCGAATTCTCCGGCCGCACGGTCCTCGTGACCGGGTCCGCCCGGAATCTCGGCTTCACCCTCGCGCGTCGTTTCGCGCGCGCCGGCGCATGCGTCATCATCCACGCCCGTTCGCTCGCCGAGGCTGAGGAGGCGAGACGTAGGATGGAAATGGATACGCCCGGCGTTCGTCTGGAGACCGCCGGCTTCCCGCTCGAGGACCCGGCCGCGATCGAAGCCGCCTTCGCCGAACTCGCCGGGCGCGACCTCGTGCCCGACATCCTGGTCAACAACGCCGCGCACCTCGGCCTCGGAGCCGACACCACCTTCCTCGGCCAACCGCCGGGCTTTTTCGAGGAGGTCATCGCGACCAACCTCACCGGCGCCTTCCACTGCAGCCGCCAGGTGGCGGCGAGGCTGCGCGATCGCGGGCGGGGCGGCTCCATCATCCACATCACCTCGCTCGCCGGCGAACGCGCCATCTGGGGACGCAGCGCCTACTGCACGAGCAAGGCCGCGCTGGAAGGGCTCGCGCGCGCGATGGCCCTCGAGCTCGCCCAACACGACATTCAGGTGAATTGCATTTCCGCCGGCTACATCCACACCCCGCGCTGGGAGACTCTTTCGCCCGGCCAGGTCGCCCGGCGGCGGGCCAACACCCCCTGCCGCGGGCCCACCCGGCAGGAGGAAATCGCGGAGCTGGCGGCCTTTCTCGCCTCCCGCCGGACGCCGACCCTTATCGGCAGCCGCATCGTCATCGACGGCGGGCTCAACATCCAGCAGCTGCCCTCCGACGTCACCGTTTGATTAGGGAAACGATGGACGAACGTAAGCCGCGTTAGGTTAACTTTCTCGCCGCCTTTAAGCCGGGAGGGAGTGCCGGCAGGATTGATCGGACCGGGAAGAACGCCCGCCGCCCGCCCCGCATGTTCACCAAGCTTTCACCCCTCACCCCACCTCCGTCCCTCCGCCGCCGCGCCGCCATGCTCGTGCTCGCGTGCGTGTTTGCCGGCGCGATGGCGACGGGGGCGGGACAGGAGGCGCAAACATTTCTGCCCGCGGCTTCGGGCCCGGTGGGGGCGACGCATTCCACCGTCTCGCTTGTCAACCTGGCGCGCGAATCCTCGGTGACCACGCGCGCGTTCGGACGCGCCGACTTCACCGTCGATGCCGCGCCGTGCGACGCGCCCCCCGGTGGCGACGGGCTCACCTTTCGGCTCCCGGCCACGGGCCTGCGCGGAGCCCACGGCGTGGACATTGTCATCTCGCCGGACGCGACGGGCGTCGATTGGTCCGCGCACCACGGGATCGAGTTTTGGATTCGTTCGCCGGCCGGCTCCGCTTGGGATCTCGGCCCCGCCGACGGGGGCGCGCGCGGGCGGATCGACATCACCGTCTGGACCGGCGGCGCGCGCGCCGACGAGCGCACGCGGCGAGTCGATGTGGTGCCCGGCGCCGGTGGCCGGTGGCAGCGCGTCATCGCGCCCTTCGACACGCGCGGCCCGATCGCCTACCCCCACTCCGTGGGCCGCTGGCGTTCCAAGGCCGGCGTGGAGCGCGATCATTTTTCCGCGCCCTGGCGGCAAGAGGTGCGGCGAGTGCGGCTTCAGGTTCCGGCCAACCAAAACCTCCCGATCGAGTTCACGCTCGCCGGCCTGGCGCTCTACCGGGACGAGGCGCCGGACGGGCCGTCCGTCTCGTTGCAGCCCGGCGCCGCGAGCGGCTTCTTCTTTCGCACCGGCGACCCGTTCGCGCTCCGGATCGAAACGGAACGCCTGCCCCGGGGAGGCGCGGCAAACGTGGCGGTGGAGGCGCGCGATTATCACGGCCGCCTGGTCCATCAGGAATCGATCCCGGTCGCATCCAAGCAGGCGGACGGACGTTTCACCCACGAGATCCGCTGGCCAAACCAGGCCCCTGGTTGGTTCGAGGCGAGCGCGACGCTGGAACTCGCCGGGCGCCCGGTTTGGCGCGCCAGCCGCGGCCTCGCGAGCCTGCCGGACTTGACCCCCGCGCAGGACGCCGCGCGCCGGGAATCCATTTTCGGCATCTGGCCCGACGTGCATCCCGCCCTCGGCGCCGGCTTCGTCCGAAAGCCCTTCAAGGCTTGGGAAGACAAGCCCGACTGGCGTCCGCTGCGCTTGCCGCATGAAGGAGTCTCGGGCGTCGCCTGGGTGATCGGCGCGCCGTGGGAGGACGGCAAATGGTTCGCCGTGAATTCCGAGGGCTACGAGGCCTGGGGGCGGAGGCTTGCCAAAGCGGTCGAGATGGTCGCGCCCGAAGGGCGCTGGCGTTACTGGGGCGCGATCAACGAACCCAATGTCCACTACTGGGGCCCGATGGAAAACGTCGTCGAGTATCACCGCGCGGTTTACGAGGCGGTGAAGCGGGGCGATCCGAACGCAAAGGTCGGAGGCCCTTGCCCGCACGACATCAGCATCGAGTATCTCGAGCGCTTCGTGGCGGCCGGGGGCGCGCGGTGGATCGATTTCTTCGACGTGCACGGTTACTCCGCCAACGACCAGGCCTTCGAGGCCAAGCTCGACGCGCTGCACGAATTCCTGCGCCGGCACGACCTGCAGGAGAAAGGCATCGTGATCACCGAAACCGGCTACACGGTGCCTGCGGTCACGGCCGCGCAACAGGCCGCGCTCCTCGTGCGCACCTACGCCGTCGCGCTCTCGCGCGGCGTCGAGGTCCTCGTCTGGCACGCCCTGTTCAGCAGCGGCTCGCGCGATATCGCCTCGCCCGCCTCCCGGCCCGCGGACAACCGGCACCCCGACTTCAACATCCTCCGCAACGACGGCTCGGCCAACCCCGCCTTCGTCGCCTATGGGATCATGACTCGCATGCTGCTCGGCGCACGTTACGTCGCCCCCATCGAGAACCTTCCGCCGGGCGCCGCCGGCTTCGTGTTTGCGCGAGACGACCGGCGCGTGCGGATCGCCTGGAGCCGCGGACGCGAGGCGCTCGCCGTCAATCTGCCCGCCGGCTCCGACCTCACCCTCACCGATCTCATGGGCACGAGCCGCGCCCTCGCCCGCGAAGCCGACGGCACCGTCTCGCTCACCCTGGGCGCGGACCCGCTCTACCTCGTCGATACGCCCTGACCCCTTCCCCCACCGCATGCACTTCCGCCCCCTCAGCCGCTTGGCGCCCCTGTTTTTCGCCACCTGCCTTGCTCTCGCGTCGTTCGCGTCGGGCGCGGGCGTCGGCGGCCCGCTGCTGCCGCCGGCCGCGCCGGAATTTCCCTTGCCGTTCTACGCGCAGGATCGACCGGTTTTCCAAACCGCCAAGACCGGCAACGCCGTCTTCGAGCTCCAGCCCGCCCGGGTGTCGGGCCTCCCCGTGGACGAAGGGTTGTCGGTGGTCCTGCAACCCTCCCGGGCGCGTGGCGCGCACTCCCTGCAACTGACGTGGAATCTCGCCGACGGCGGCGCCGATTGGTCCCGCGCGACCGGCCTCGAACTTTGGTTCAAACCGGCCGCCGGCGACGCGCTCGATTTCGTGGACGAGATCGGCGTGGTCGGCGCGCGCTTCCGCTTCGAACTCACGGACGCCAAGGGGAAGACCGCTCGCACCTTCGCCTACATCGACCCCGAGAACTGGGGAGACTGGCAACGCCTCCGTCTGCGCCTGCGCTTTGGCGCGCGGTGGGACGCCGAGCTGGATCGCGCGCAGCTGCGACGCGTCACCCTGATCATCCCCGTCCTGCGCGAGAAGGTCTTCGGCTTCACCCTCGCCGGACTGGGCGCTTACCGCGAGGAGCCCGCGGCCGGGCCCTCCCTCGCCGTCCATGCCCGCCCGCTGCACCTGATGGTCACGCCCGAGGAGGCCTTCAGCTTCACCCTCGAGGCGAGCGGACTGCCCGCGGGCGAAGCCGCGCACGTGGTGGTGCAGGCGCGGGACGTGTTTGGCGCGACCGAGGAAAAGCGCTTCGACTTCGTGTCCAAGGGAGCCGATCTCAACCTCCTCAGCGCCTCCTCCACCTTTTTCGCAAACCGCGGCCAAGGGCACCTCTCCCTCACCGCCACGCTTTGGCACCGGGATCGCGAAGTCTATCGCGCCGAGTGGATGATGGGCAGCCTGCCGGGCTGGTCGCCCGCGCTTCCGCGCCCGGGCTCCGCGATGCCCTGGGGTTTCTGGCCCGGCGCGGGCGCGGACGCGGAGATGCTTGGCGGCGTCTGGACGCGCCTGCGCATCAACCTCGAACGCCTCGACGATCCCGCCTACGAGGGCCTGGCCCCGCTCGACACCGGGGAGTGGCGCGTCGTGCACCGCGCGCCGCGCGGCCTGCGCGCCATCGCCTTCTTCGGGCATGTGCCGACGCGCGCCTGGCAAAACCCCGCGCAACCCACCTGGCGAGGCGGCGTAAACTGGGAGGTTTACGGCGCGCTCGTCGAGGAGGCGGCACGCCGCTGCAGGAACGCCGGCATCGAGTTCTACGAGGTCATCAACGAGCCCAACACCTCGGGCGGCCCGAGCATCGCGCAGTTGGTGGACCTGCACCGCGTGACCTATGAGGCGGTGAAGCGCGCCGATCCCTCCGCGCGGGTGATGGGCCCGAGCCCCTACCTGCTCAGCGTGGACTACGTGGAGAAATTTTTCGCCGCCGGCGGCGCGCGCTGGATCGACGACCTCGCCATGCACGCCTACAACAGCAACGAGGAAACCCTGATCGCTCTCCCTCGCCTGCGAAAGCTGCTCGACGAACACGGCCGCCCCGAGGCCGGCATCTACATCACCGAGGTCGGCGTGAACTCCCCGCCCTACTCCCCCCTCCGTCAGGCCTGCCTCACCGTGCAGCGAAACATCCTTCTCTTCTCCCAAAACGTGAAGGCGATCAACTGGCACGCCCTCGGCCAATGGGGCTGGGAAAAACCGGGGACGATCGACGGCCGAGATCTCGGTTTCGCGACCATGACCTACGGTGGAGAGCCCACGCCCGCCTTCGTCGCCTACGGAGTCATGACCCGCCTGCTCGGCGAGGTGCGGCCCGCCGGCGTGGTGCCCGATCTGCCCGCGGAGTCACGCGGCTTCCGCTTCGCGTCCCCCTCCCGGACCGTGGACGTGATCTGGTCGGAAAGCGGCGACACCGATCTGGAAGTCACGGTGCCGGTGAGCGCCTCGACCCAGCTGCACGACCTCATGGGCCGCCCGCTTCCGCTCGACTCCACGTCAGGTCGCGCGCGTCTGCGCCCGACGCAGGCGCCGCTCTATCTTGTCACCTCGAAGGAACCCTGAATCGCCGCCGGCACCCCACCCCATGCATGCCACCCCGCACCGCCGCCTCGCCCGGCCCGGCTTCACCTTGGTGGAGCTGTTGACCGTCATCGTCATCATCGCGGTCCTCGCCGCCATCCTCGTGCCCGTGACGCTCAACGCCCGGGCGAGCGCCCGCGCCAGCCGCTGCGTCGCGAATCTCCGGCAGATCGGCGTCGCCGTGCAGCTCTATGCCGGCGAGCATCGCGGCGCCCTGCCCTACATGACCGCGAACGGCACCTCGGTCATCTCGCGAGCCGGAATGCTCGCGCCGTTTTTCGGCCCCTTTCATTCCGGCACCCCGCTCGACGCCTACTTCCGCGCCGCGCCCGTGCTTTGCCCGGCCGACGGCCGCGAGCCCGCGACGCTCAGCTACGTGAGCAACGTCCACTACATCGGCTTCCCCGCCGGCGGCTACCGCCAGCGCCGGCTCAACGAGGTCACCCGCCCCGCGACCAAGATCGCCATGGCGGAAGGCGAGCGCAGCTTCGCCGCCACGGACGGCCCCTACGTGCGCGCCTGGAGCTCGCCCGACGTCCTGACCGAGCGGCACCGCAACAAGCTCAACGTCCTCTTCATGGACGCGCACGTGAGCGCCCTCTCGATCGCCGAGATCACCGTTGACCACGTCCGCTTCGATTGAGCGTCCGCGCACCGCCCCGCCACCGAGTTCCCTTCACACCTCCAGACCATGAAAACGCACTCCACCCCCGCCCGCGGCTCCTTCGCCGCTCCGCGCCCCGCCTGGGGCCGCCACCTGCTCGCCCTTGCCGCCCTCGCCGGCCTCGGCTCCGTCTCGCACGCCGCCAACTACGTGTGGACCGGGGCGGAAAGCACGCTGCTGAACACCACCGCCAACAACTGGAGCCCCGGCGCCATTCCCGGCGCGGGCGACACGATCACCTTCGACGGCACCGGCAACACCTCCTCCAGCCTTCGGGTCGGCACCGGCGCCAACCCCACCTTCGGCGGCACCACCGGCCTCGCCTCGCTCACGGTGACCTCCGGGCAAACCAGCCCGCTGACCTTCATCGGCCAGGCGACCAGCGGCGCCGCGACCTACCGCTTCGACGTCAACGGCACCATCAGCATCGCCTCCGGCGCGGGCGCCTTCACCCTCGGCACGGGCACGACCAACGTCACCCTCGCGCTTGGCGGCGGAGCGTCCGCCGCGGCCGGCACCCTGTCCTTGACCAACCAATCGGGCAACACCGCCAGCCTCGCCTCGAATGTGACCATCAATCGCGGAGGCACCGGCAGCGGATCGCGCGGTGTCGCCTTTGGCGGATCGGGCAACTGGAACGTCGCCGCGGCCATCTCGAACGTCGATTACCTCAACAAGACCGGCGCCGGCACGCTCACCTTCTCCGGCTCGACGCTCGCCACCAGCCTCGCCTCGGGCGTCAACATCACCGGCGGCACGCTCCACCTCACCGGCTTCCTGCTCAACCCGGCCTCGGCCGTCGCCGTGGGCGCGTCCGGCACGCTCGCCGGCACCGGCGGCATCGCGGGCGCCACCCGCATCGACGGCACGCTCGCCGGCCGGCTGAGCCTCTCCTCCACGCTCACGCTCGGCGCGGGCGGCCGGCTCAACTGGCAGGTCCTCGACGCCGTCTCGAACTTCGACACCACCACGCTCTCCGCCGGCTCGCTCAACCTCTCCGAGCTGAGCGCCGGCAACAAATTCACGATCAACCTGTGGACCCTCTCCAGCCCCGGCGTCAACGGGCCCGCGGCCAACTTTGATTCTTCGCTCGACCAGTCGTGGGTGTTGATCGCCACGCCGTCGGCGATCTCCGGCTTCAGCGCCACCTACTTCGACCTCAACACCGGCCCGGCCAACGGCACCGGCGGCTTCGCCAACGCGCTCAACGGCGGCGCGTTCTCCGTCGGCCTCAGCCAGGACGGCACCGACCTCCTCCTGCACTACACCGCCGCGATTCCCGAGCCCGCCCACGCCGCCCTGATCCTCGGCGGCGCCTGCCTCGCTCTTTGCGGCCGTCGCCGCGCCTCGCGGCCGCCTCTCGCCGGATCCCGATAAGGCCTCCGCACCCGCCTCCCGATCCCTCGAATGCACTCCCATCATCGGCCCGCGCTCCGCTTCCTGCGCCTCGCCCTCGCCGGCCTCTCCGTCTGGCTCGTCGCCGCTTCCGCCTCGGCCGAGACGCGACCTCACTCGCCCCCGGACGGCCGCCTCGGTTGGTTCGCCGAGAAGGTCCGGCAAAAGGAGCCCGTGCGCGTCGGCTTCATCGGCGGCTCGATCACGCGCGGCTCCGGCGCCAGCCAGCCCCACCTGGCCTACGTCAACCGGACCTCCGCCCGCCTGCGCACCGAGATCGCCGCGCGCGGCGGCGAACTCGCCTCGTCGGTCAACGCCGGCGTGGGCGGCACCGGCTCCCGCTACGGCGCGTTTCGCGTGGGTTCGCAGATACTGGAGAAGAACGTCGATGTCCTCGTGATCGAATTCGCGGTCAACGACGCGCGCGATCCCGCCGCGGGCGACTACCTGGAAGGCATCATCCGGCAAGTCTGGCGCGAGCGCCCGCGAACCGGGCTGGTGGTTTTCTGCACGACCACCGCCGCGATGGACCGCGAACACTACGGCGAGGGCCGTCTCCCTCCCGGCGCCGCGGCGCACAAGAAGGTGGCGGACCACTACGGCATACCCGCCGTGATGGCCGGCCCCGCCGTGCGCGAAAAACTCGCCCGGGGCGAGTTCACCACGGAGGCCTTTTTCCCCGACGGCGTTCACCCCTCCAACCTCGGCCACGCGTTCTATGCCGAGCTGCTGGCCGATGCGCTGATTTCCGCCCTCGACACCGCCGCCCCCGCCTCGCCGCCCCCGTCCCTTCCTCCCCCGCTCGGTTCCGCCTCCTACGAATGGGCGGGCATGGCGCCCATCAACCCGCTGGGCGACACCCACGGCTGGACCTTCTCGCCCCCCTCCTACTTTCACCCCTTCGGCCGCTGGATCAGCGAAACCCCCGGAGCCTCCCTGCGCTTCTCCGCTCGCGGGAGTCAGCTGGGCCTCCTCGGCCAGAAATTCGAATCGGCTGAAGTGCGGATCGACGAAAGCCCCGCCGTCTCCTGGTCCATCCCCGGGCGGTCCGACGGCATCCCAAGCTTCCGCATGCTGGATCGCGATGGCGCCTCCGCCGAGCGCACGATAGAGGTGACCGTGCGGCCCGCAAAAGCCGGCGAGACCAAAGTCGAGCTTTCCGGCGTGGTCTTCATCAACCCGCCGTCGCCCCGCCGCGACCGATGAACGTCGAGCCCGCACTCGGCCTCGCGCGCCTGCACCGGGCTCGCCTCAGCGGCGTCCGCCCGATTTCTCCGCATCCCCTCCGCGCGCCTTTCGGCTGGCCCCTCGTGCCGCTTTCCCCCGCAGGCGGGATCGTGTTGCGCTGGGCGCCCGACGCGGCCGCGCGGGCCCAAGGCGGTTGGCTGCGCATCACCACCGGGGTGGATGACCGCGAACCACGCCGCATCCGCGCGAGCTTGGCCGACGAGGGACGCGCGCTCGGCGAATTCGACCTCCGCTTCGCCCACGCGCTCGAACCCTTCGCGCTCTGGCTTTCGCCCGAGGACGCGTCCCAGGCCCTGCGGCAGGGCGTGCGCCTGGAGCTGGCGGAGCCGGGCTCGCGACCGCTCTGGCTCCTGGGCGGCGACGCGTTGCCCGATCCCCGGCTCGCCCCCCATTGGTTGCCGGCCGAGCAATCCGAACCGCCGGTGGCCGCATTCTGGCCACGGCTCGCTTCGCTCGCCTCCGTGCAGCCCTTCGGCTGGATGGAGGGCTGCATCCTCGACGCCCTGCACGATCTCCACGCCGACACCGCGCAGCCATGTTGGCGGGAGGCCCGCGACGCCCATCTCGCCCTGTTTTTCCGCCCGGAGGGATTGATCTACGAAGACCCTTCCGGCCGCCCGGCCGACGATACGGTCCGCTGCATCGAAGAGACCTTGCCCTTCGCGGTCCTGGCCAAGGCGCACCCCGGTCATCCCTTCCTTTCGATCGCGCTCGAATATTGGCGGGCCAACACCCGCGACGACTTGTCCGTGGAGGACGATGATCGGCTCGTCTCGGCCGAGGGCTCCTACACCATCGCCTACCCGATGGCGGTGATCGCCGCGCTCCGCCAAGACCGGACGCTGGCGGAAAAAGCGGCCCGCCAGCTCCGCATCCGCCGCGACCTGCTCCGCCGCGCCGACGGCCTCTGGCTGCGCTACTGGCGCCAGCGCGACGAGCGCCACTTCCGCTCCTGGGCGCGCGGCGTCGCCTGGTATCTGCTCGGGCTGATCCGCACGCTTGAGCAGCTCCGGGGGTGGACGGATGTGGCGGACTTGGAAGCCGAGGCCCGCCAGGCGGCCGCGTGGGCGACCGCTTGGCAACGCGCCGACGGGCTGTGGGGATGTTTCATCGACGATCCCGCCTCGGCCCCCGACACTTCCGGATCGGCGGGGATCGGGGCCGCATTGGCGCGCGGCGCAAGACTTGGCCTGCTGCCACCCGCCGCGATGTTCGCGGCCGAGCGCGCCTGGACCGCCCTGCAAACCCGGCTCCTGCCCGACGGGCTGCTTGGCGGCGCAGCGCAAAGCAACCGTGGCGGAGAAGCGCTGCAACGAAGCGACTATCGCGTCCTCTCCCCGGTGGGGACGGGCCTTATGGGCCAGCTCGGCGCCGCGCTCCGAAAGGGCCGCCGCATCGAAGCCTAAGCCTCCGGTCTTGCCCTGGATTCGCTCTGCATGAACTCCGACCACGCCTGGTTCAACCGCTCACGCTACGGCATGTTCGTCCACTGGGGCGCCTACTCGGTCGGCGCGCGCGGGGAATGGTTTCGCAACCGCGAACGCATCCCGCAGGAAGAGTATGTTCGACGCTACGCGGAGAATTTTCACGCCGAGCGCTACGATCCCCGCGAATGGGCCGCGCTCGCGAAGGAGGCGGGGATGGGCTACGTCGTCCTCACCGCGCGTCACCACGACGGCTTTGCGTTGTGGCCCACCCGGTGCGGCGAGTTTCACGCCGGCAACATCGGCCCCAAGCGCGATCTCGTCGGCCCTTTCGTCGAGGCGATGCGCTCGGCGGGGCTCAAGGTGGGCTTGTATTACTCCCCGGCGGACTGGAGCCATCCCGACTACCCGGGCCCCTACTTCCGCGACTGGCCGGGCACGACGGACTGGGCGTCAGCCGAGGCGCGCGAACGCTTCGTCGCCTACTACCGGGCGCAGCTCCTGGAACTCATGTCCGACTACGGACGGATCGACTACCTGTGGTATGACGGCTGCATCCCGGACGATCTCCGACGGAGCGAGGTGAACGAAGCGCTCCTGCGCCTGCAGCCGCACCTGCTGATCACCGAGCGCAACGGCAAGCCCTCGCACGTCCACGTCAGCGAACAGGCCATCCGCCCTCCCCGGGATCCGCAGGCATGCTGGGAGGCGTGCATGACACTCAACAACAACTGGGGCTGGCACGCGGGCGACCGCCATTGGAAAAATGCGGCGGAAGTCGTGCGCATGCTCTGCGAAACCGCCTCCGGAGGCGGCAACCTCCTGCTCAATGTTGGCCCAAAACCCGACGGCACCATCCCGGAAGAGTCCGCGCGGATTCTTCGGGAGGCTGGCGCCTGGCTGCGCCGCAACCGGGAATCCATCACCGAATCCGAGCGCCACCCCCTGAGCTGGAACAACTGGGGTCGCGTCACGGCGCGCGGGGAGCGGATCTATCTGCACATTCGCAACTGCACCGGCCCCGAGCTGTGCTTCGCCGAGCTTGGCAACAAGGTGCTGCGCGTGCGCTGGCTGGAAACGGGCGAGCCCGTGGAGTTCACCCAGACCGCCGAACGCTTGACCCTGCGCGCACTCCCCGTGCCGCTTCCCGACCCCTTGGCAAACGTCGTCGTGCTTGAGATCGAGGGCCGACCTGTCGCGCTCACCGCCCAAACTACCTACTGGATTCCGGGCGAACACGCCTGAGTCGCCCGACTGGATCCATCGGGGATCCTCACGCCGCAACCTCAGTGCGAAGGAAACCCGAAGCAGCTCCCCTCAAGCACTTACAAATATCCGAATAACTACTTCGGCCGACCCATCCGCGTGCGGTGTAAACTTGTCGTTTTGTCCGCGCCCTTCGGACTATTTCGCGGTCACACCCGGATCAATGCCTCCTTCCGCCGCCCAGTCCCACGTCTCGCGCCTCCGTTGGCTCTACCCCATCGCCCTCGCGACCACGGTCATCATCGCGTCCAGCCGCAGCCAAGTCGCGGCCCCCGCCATCGGCTACTTCGACAAGATCGCCCACTTCGCCATCTTCGGCCTGCTCGCCACCGTGGTCGCCCGTTGCCCCGGCGTGCATCGCTTCCGCTACGCCATCCTCGCCGTCTCCGCCTTCGGCATCGCCGACGAGATCCGCCAGAGCTTCACCCCCGGCCGCTTCGTCGAAGTCGCCGACTGGATCGCCGACACCGCCGGCGCCGCCCTCGCCGTCACGCTCTACGCCTTCTGGCCTTGGTATCGCCGCCTGCTCGAGACACCCCTCCGACTTTGG
>JAUWBD010000241.1 GCA_030605125.1 Verrucomicrobiota bacterium
GCGCCGGGGAAGCGGGCGAAGGGGAACACGGCCTCCTTCACGCACCAGTGCTTCGGCGTCTGCTCCTGCGTGAAGCCGAGGTCGGCGAGCTTGGCGCCGGTCATCACGCGGGCGGCGAGCTTGGCCAGCGGCACGCCGATCGCCTTGGCGACGAAGGGCACGGTGCGGGAGGCGCGGGGGTTGACCTCGAGCACGTAGAGCTGGCCGTCCTTGATCGCGTATTGGACGTTCATCAGGCCGATGACCTTGAGCTCCTTGGCGAGGGCGTGGGTGGCGCGGCGCACCTCCTCGAGCATGGACTTCGGGAGGGTGTGCGGGGGCATCACCATGGCGGCGTCGCCCGAGTGCACGCCGGCGAACTCGATGTGCTCGAGCATGCCGCCGATCACGGTCGTAGTGCCGTCGCTGATACAGTCCACGTCGAGCTCGATCGCGTCTTCGAGGAACTTGTCGATGAGCACGGGCTTGTCGGGCATGACGTCGAAGGCCTGGCGGACGACGGACTTAAACTCGTCCTCGCTGTAAACGATGAACATGCCGCGACCGCCGAGCACGAAGCTGGGGCGGAGCAGCACGGGGAAGCCGAGCTCGTTGGCGGCCGCGAGCGCGTCGGCCTCGCTCATGGCGGTGCGGTGCGCGGGGCTCTTGAGCTTGGTGGCGTCGAGGATGGCGGAGAAGAGCTTCCGGTCCTCGGCGGCCTCGATGCTCTCGGGGCTGGTGCCGATGACGTTCACGCCGGCCTTCTTGAGGGCGGTGGCGAGGTTGAGCGGGGTCTGGCCGCCGAACTGCACGATCACGCCCTCGCACTGCTCCTGCTGGTAGATCTCGAGCACGTCCTCGAGGGTGAGGGGCTCGAAGTAGAGGCGGTCGGAGGTGTCGTAGTCGGTGGAGACGGTCTCGGGGTTGCTGTTGACCATCACGGTCTCGTAGCCGGCCTCGCGGAGGGCGAAGGAGGCGTGCACGCAGCAGTAGTCGAACTCGATGCCCTGGCCGATGCGGTTGGGGCCGCCGCCGAGGATCATGATCTTCTTTTTGCCCTTGCCGGGCATGACCTCGTTTTCGTCGCCGTAGGAGGAATAGTAATACGGCGTGAAGGCCTCGAACTCGGCCGCGCAGGTGTCCACGAGGCGGTAGGTGGTGCCGACGCCGCGCTCCTTGCGGGCGGAGCGCACGGCGAAGAGGTCGGGGGCCTTGAGGAAACCGGCGAGCTGGGCGTCGGAGAAGCCGGCCTGCTTGGCCTCGCGGAGGAGGGCGAGCGGCACCGAGGCGAGGTCGTGTTTCTTGAGCTCGACCTCGATGTCATAGACTTCCTTCAGCTGGGTGAGGAACCAGGGGTCGATCTTGGAGAGGTCGAAGATCTGCTCGACCGAGTAGCCGGCCATGAAGGCGTAGCGGATGTAGAAGACGCGCTCGTTGTTGGGCGTGGCGAGCTTGGAGCGGATGGTCTTGTCGTCGGGCAGGACGTTGCCGCCGAGCTTGCCGCCGCCGAAACCGAAGGCGCCGACCTCGAGGGAGCGGAGGGCTTTTTGGAAGGACTCCTTAAACGTGCGGCCGATGGCCATGGCCTCGCCGACCGACTTCATGGCGGAGGTGAGGGTGGGATCGGCGCCGACAAATTTTTCGAAGGTGAAGCGCGGGATCTTCGTCACCACGTAGTCGATGGTGGGCTCGAAGCTGGCCGGGGTGAGGCGCGTGATGTCGTTGCGCAGTTCGTCGAGGGTGTAGCCGACGGCGAGCTTGGCGGCGATCTTGGCGATGGGGAAGCCGGTGGCCTTCGACGCGAGCGCGGAGGAGCGCGACACGCGGGGGTTCATCTCGATCACGACCTGGCGGCCGGTCTTGGGATCGATGGAGAACTGGATGTTGGAGCCGCCGGTCTCGACGCCGATCTCGCGGATGACGGCGAAGGAGGCGTCGCGCATCACCTGGTATTCCTTGTCGGTGAGCGTCATGGCGGGGGCGACGGTGATGGAGTCGCCGGTGTGCACGCCCATGGGGTCGAAGTTCTCGATGGAGCAGATGACGACGCACTGGTCCTTGTGGTCGCGCATGACCTCCATCTCGTATTCCTTCCAGCCGAGGAGGCACTCCTCGACGAGGACCTCGTGCACGGGCGAGAGATCGAGGCCGTTGGCGACGATGCGCTCGAACTCCTCCTTGTTGTAGGCGATGCCGCCACCGGAGCCGCCGAGGGTGAAGGAGGGGCGGATGATGAGCGGGTAGGCGCCGAGCTCCTCGGCGGCGGCGCGCGCGGCCTCGAGGGTCTTGACGACCTTGGAGCGAGCGACGTCGAGACCGATCTTGAGCATGGCCTGCTTGAAGAGCTCGCGGTCCTCGCCCTTGGCGATGGCGGCGGGTTTGGCGCCGATCATCTCGACGTTATATTTCGCGAGGATGCCCTTCTCGTGCAGCTGCATCGAGAGGTTGAGCGCGGTCTGGCCGCCGAGGGTGGGCAGGAGGGCGTCGGGGCGCTCCTTGGCGATGATCTTCTCAACGAACTCGACCGTAAGCGGCTCGATGTAGGTCGCGTCGGCGAACTCCGGGTCGGTCATGATCGTGGCCGGGTTGGAGTTGACCAGGATGATGCGGTAGCCCTCTTCGCGCAGGGCCTTGCAGGCCTGGGTGCCGGAGTAATCGAACTCGCAGGCCTGGCCGATCACGATGGGACCGGCGCCGATGATGAGGATGGACTTGATGTCGGTGCGCTTGGGCATGGCAGGGCGTAGATGGCGGCGGATGCTTGGGCGTAGGGAGGGCGCGGCAAGCGGAAAGGCGGAAGGAAACCCATCCGACTGCCCCACACCGGGTGTAAATCGCTCTGGCCGCCCGCCTCCGCGGCCCCGGGCTCAAATCAGTCCGGGGGCGCTCCGGCCGGCGTGCCACCTTCCCTCCACCAGCGTTGTCTGGCGATTCGCCGCCAGCCCCCGCTCTCCCATCCGGATCATGCCGTCGAGCTTCAACAAGGCCACCTCCGCAAGCGCTCCCGTCGGGTGATACACGCCGGCAAATTCCTCTCCCACCTCCCGCAGCCCCACCGCCACCCGGTGGCATCGCGGAGGCAAGATCGCCGTGACCGCGCGGCATGCCGCCTCGCCATCCACAACCAGCAAGTCCGGAGCTTGCTCGCGCAACCATATCTCAACATCCGGTCCCGGAAGCAGCCCCTCATGATGCCGGATCGGATCGGCGCAAAAACGCCCGGAGGCGCCTGAACAAATGCCTCTCCACATGAGCGAAAGACGCCGGCCGAGGCTGTCGTCGAGCTGCCGGCGGATCAGCACGGCGACCCGCCGGTAGCCCGCCTTCTCGATCCGGCCCCACGTCTGCAACACCGCCGACGACAGGTCGCTGTTCACGATGTGCAAGGGATAGCGCGCGTTGCTCCGCGCGAGGGTGACGTGCGAGAAGTGCTCCCACTCGAAGGCCTCGAACCACTCCGGGCGAATGCGAGTCGCCCAAAGCACGCCCACCACGCCGCGAGCCCGGAGGATGCGCGCCAGCCGGCGCAGATCGGCGGCGTCGGGACCGAGTTCGTATTCATTTACATGATACCCGAGCGACTCGGCCCGGACCTGGGCGGCGTCCCACAGCAGTCTCGGATAGAGAAATCGTGGCGCCCCGGCCGGGGCGAGCGGCAGCAGAGCGATCTCGCCGTGGTGGGTGGGCGCGCCCCCGCGCCGCCGCCGGGCGCTGAGCGCGGAGAGCAGCGGATCACGGCGGTAGCCCAGCTCCTCCGCCGCGGTCGCCACGCGCTGGCGCGTATCCTCGGGCAACAGGGGGCTTCCCCCTAGGGCCAGCGACACGGTGGACTTTGACACCCCCGCCACCCGGGCCACGTCGGCCATCGTCACGGTTTTCTTCATTTACCCTGCCAAAATGAGGTGAAAACGAATCCGATCAACCGCCTTATTCAACTGGTCCAATAACGCCTCGGTTGCTCGAGCACGCAACACGCAGAACCTGACTCCCGAAAAGTCGGAAAATACACCTGTCCATCCTCAACCCATGAAGCCCCACCTCCCCAAACTTCTGCTCGTCGGCGGCGCCGCCGCGGCGTCCCTCGCCAGCGTCGCCTCGGCGCAATCCATCGCTTATCTCGAAACATTCGGGAATTCCACCTCCAATGCCAGCTACGGGAGCGTTGGCTGGAATCTTTACTGGAACCAATCGGGCACGGGCACCACGGCTGGCACCGCTGTGAATCGAACCAATCCTGGCACGACCGGCAACCCCGGCACCCTGACTGGGGCTGCGGTGAACTTCACGGCTGTCGCCGGAGCCGCCACGGCAAACATCGGACAGGAACAACCCGGGTCAGGGACCGGCTTCGCTTTCGTGGGAGCCACGAACGTCACAGCGGCTTTCGCGTTCACGACCGAATACAACGGCGCCAGCGCGATCACCACCTCGAATATTCAAAGCATCTCGTTCGTTCAGGGTAACAGCGCTGCGGCGACCTTCCGCGCTGCGGTGCAGGTGGGGGGCACGTGGTATGTCACCGCGAGCCAAAGCGGAAACACGATGACTGCCGCTCAATTCGCGGGATCGCTTGACCCCTACGTGGCCGGCCAGGGCGTCGCGCTGACCTTCGACCTCACCTCGGCCTCGTGGTCCGCGCTCAACTTCACTCCCGGTTCGGCGTTAAGCGTCGGCACAAGCGCCACTCTCCCTACCGGCACCGTCACGGCCTTCGGCTATTTCGTGACCATGGCCGGCGGCACCACCGTCCGCGTGGACGACTTCTCGGTCTCCGTCATCCCCGAGCCCTCGTCCTTCGCCGCGCTCGCCGGCCTCGCCGGTCTCGGCATGGCCGCCAGCCGCCGTCGCCGTCGCTGATCCGGAGTCGCTGCCGCAACTTTAGTCGGTCCTCACCAAGGGGCGCTGTTCACAGCGCCCCTTTTTCGTGCCCTCACGTCTGTTGCTTCAGCCTGTTTTTTTTGACCGCGGATTTCGCGGATCACGCGGATCACGCAGCCCGAGATCAGTCAGTCACGGCACAGTCACGGCATTATCCGCGCCCATCCGCGCAATCCGCGGTTGAAAGTCTGATCTGAACCGAGAACCGGCAGGAGGAGTTAACCACAGATCACACAGAGAGCACAGAGCGGAGCGGTAGTGTCTCCGGAGTTCAGCAAAAAGGGCGGGTCATGGTAGGTGGTTGGGAGACGAAACCTAAACCACCGTAAGGAGAGACAAGCCATGACCCGCCCGAAGCGGAACGATGAGACGATCAACGTGACGAAACAAGAAC
>JAUWBD010000234.1 GCA_030605125.1 Verrucomicrobiota bacterium
CGGCAACGCGGGCAAAAAGGCGCGGGCTCTCTGGGAAAAGGCGCCGCGCGGCAGCGTGGTGCTGGCCGACGACAGCGGCGTGTGCGTCGATCACCTCGGCGGCGGGCCGGGCGTGGAGAGCGCCTACTTCGCCGGTCCGCAGGGCGACTCGGCGGCGAACCTGCGCAAGCTCGCCGAGGTGATGCGCGGCGTGCCGGCGGGGCGGCGCGGGGCGAAGTTTTACTGCCTGCTCTTCCTCGTGGACGAGGCGGGCGCGGAGCACGTCTTCGAGGGCGAGTGCGCGGGCGTGTTGCTCGAGGAGCCGCGCGGCGGGGCGGGTTTTGGCTATGACCCGTTGTTTGTGCCGGAGGGTTTCGCGCAGAGCTATGCCGAGCTGGGCGACGAGGTGAAGGGCCGCATCAGCCACCGCGCGCGAGCTTGGGCGCAGCTCGCGGCGTGGTGGCGGGCGCGGGAATCGGCGCGGGGGAGTTGACGCTCCAGCCCGCGCGGCGGCGGGTCAGGAGAGGGTCACGGTTTCGCGCAGGCATTCGCCTTCCTGCGACGAGGGGCCGACGAAGAGCGTGAAATCGCCGGGCTCGATGACGCGTTGGCCGTCGGCGTTGACGAGAGAGAAGGCGTCGGCGGGGAGTTCGAGCTCCACGTGCACGCTCTGGCCCGCCGCGATCTCGAGGCGGCGGAAGGCCTTGAGCTCGCGCTGCACCCAGGTGACGGAAGTGATCTCGTCGCGCACATAGACCTGCGCGACCTCCACGCCGTCGCGCGGGCCGACGTTGGCGACGGTGAAGGCGATCCGCACGGGCTCGCCGACGCGCGGCGCTTCGCCGAGGACGCGGAGTCCCGAGTAGGCGAAGCGGGTGTAGGAGAGACCGAAGCCGAAGGGGTAGAGCGGCTGCTGGGTGAGGTCGGCGTAGCGGTCGCCGTGCTGCCCGCGCACCTGGCTGTAGAAGATGGGCTGCTGGCCCACGTGGTGGGGAATCGAGATGGGGAGGCGTCCGGAGGGATTGAGATCGCCGGCGATCAGCTCGGCGATGGCCTGGCCGCCGAGCATGCCGGGATTAAACGCCTCGATGATCGCGGCCGCCTCGCGCACGGCCGGGGGCAGGACGAGCGGCTTGCTGTTGATCAACACGACCACGAGCGGGGTGCCCGTCTCGGCGAGCGCGGCGAGCAGCTCGAGCTGGCCGCCCTGCATCTCGAGCGTGGCGGTGCTGCGCAGTTCGCCGATGAAGGGGAGCGAGTCGCCGACCACGGCGACCACCAGATCGGCTTGGCGGGCGGCGGCGACCGCGGCCGGGATGAGTTCGCGCTCGGCCTGCTCGATGCCGCAGCCGCGCGAGTGGGTGATCTGGTGGGTGGCGCCGAAGCGCTCGCGGAGGCCGTCGAGCACGGTCACGGTGAGACCGCGGGGGTGTTTGCCGTGCTCGGGAGTGTATTGGCAGCCGCCGAGCGACCAGTCGCCCAGCTGGCTGAGGTCGTCGTTGGCGTTGGGCCCGACCACGGCGATGCGGCGGACGGTGGGCGCGAGCGGCAGCACGCCGTCGTTGCGGAGCAGCACGAGGCTCTCGCGCGCGGCGGCGAGGGCGGCCTCGCGGTGTGGCGCGCTGTTGACCACGACGGCGGCCTTCGCGAGGTCGGCGCGGCGGGGATCCTCAAAAAGGCCGAGCCGGAATTTGAGCGCGAGGATGCGGCGGCAGGGCTCGTCGAGATCGGCCTCGGTGATGCGTCCTTCGGCGAGCGCGGCGCGGGCGCCTTCGAAGAAGCGCGGGGTGGCCATGATGAGGTCGTTGCCGCTCTTGAGCGCGAGCGCCGCGGCCTCGGCGTAGGTGGCGCACACGCGCTGCTCCCACACGAGGCGACCGCAGTTGTCCCAGTCGGTGACGAGCACGCCTTCGAAGCCCCATTCGCCGCGGAGGACGTCGCGGAGCAGCCAGCGGTTGGCGGTGGAGGGCACGCCCTCGATCGACTGGTAGCCGGTCATGAAGGTGGCGCAGCCCTCGCGCGCGGCGCGTTCGAAGGCGGTGAAGAAGTAGCTGCGGAGCTTGCGTCGCGAGAGATCGGCCTCGGAGGCGTCGCGGCCGCCCTGCGTCTCGGAGTAGCCGGTGTAGTGCTTGGCGGTGGCGAGCACGCCCTCGGGGTCGCCGAGGCCGCGCCCTTGGTAGCCGCGGATCATCGCGGCGCCGAGTTCGGCGATAAGGTGCGGATCCTCGCCGAAGGTTTCGCCGACACGGCCCCAGCGCAGGTCGCGGGTGAGGCAGAGCACGGGGGAGAAGGTCCAGGCGACGCCGGTGGCGCGCATCTCGGCGGCGGTGACGCGGGCGACGCGGGCGAGGAGATCGGTGTGCCAGGAGCAGGCGAGCGAAAGCTGGGTGGGGAAGATGGTGGCGCCCTTCCAGAACGAGTGGCCGTGGATGCAGTCTTCCGCGAAGAGGATCGGGATGCCGAGACGGGTGCGGGCGGCGCAGTCGATGGCGCGGTTCATCCGCTCGCCGAGGATGTGCAACATCGAGCCCGGCTGCATCTCCCGGATGTCCTTTTCGAAGTCGAACTGGCCGGTCAACTGCATGAGCTGGCCGATTTTTTCCTCGGGCGTCATGCGCGAGAGCAGGTCGGAGACGCGGTCTTCGAGGGAGCGGGTGGCGTCGCGATAGGCGGGGGTGGGAGAGGACATGGGAGTCTGCGGGTGCGGATGCAGGTTTGCCGCGCCCGCCGAAAGCGCTCAACTTCGCCCAAGGATTACACGTCATCCCAACTCATGCCCGCCACGACCTTGAGAGACATCGCCCGCCGCATCGGGGTGAGCGCGACCACGGTTTCCAAGGCCTTGCGCAACCACCCAAAGGTGGGCGAGGCCCGGAAGGCGGAGATCCTGGCGCTGGCGCGGCGCCTGGGCTACCGGCCGAATCCCGCGCTATCGGCCTGGATGCGGCACGTGCGCGACGTGCGCCAGCGCCCGCCGCGCGAGGCGGTGGCCTATGTGACCGCGCAGGCGCCCGCCGCGCTGCGGTCCCGGGCGCATTGGTCCGCCCGTTATCGAAAAGGTGCGGCGGAGATGGCGACGCGCCTCGGCTACGGCTGCGAGACGGTGTCGTTGCGCGATTACGACTGGGATTGGGACAAGCTCTTTCGCGTCCTGCATCACCGCGGGGTGCGCGGGGTGGCGATCGAGCCGCTCGCGGGCCGGCCCGCGCCGGGGGCGGACGCGCGCTTCTGCCTCGCCTCGGTCGAATCGCTCGGCCCGGGGACGGCGGTGGACTGGGTGGCGACGGACCACTACGCGGGCATGTTGCTCGCGGTGGAAAGGGCGCTGGCCCGCGGGCACCGCCGGATCGGCTACGTGAGCAGCTTTCTCGAGGCGCAGGAGCACGAGCGTTGGCGGGCGGCGTTCGCCCTTTTCCAGACGCGCAGGCCGAGGGCGGAACGCGTGCCGGTCGCGCCGGCGTTGGAACGGATGGCGGAAGGGGCGATGCGCCAGTGGTGGCGGCGTCACGCGCCGACGGTGATCATCGGCTCGGACAACAGCATCCCGGCGCGCTTGGAGCGGGAGGGTGTGCGGGTGCCGCGGGACGTCGCCTTCATCAGCCTCGACCAGGAGGAGGCGGGGCGCGGCGTCGCGGGGGTGGCGCAGCAGATGGAGGAGGTGGGCGAGGCCTTGATCCGGCTGCTCGCCCTGAAGCTGGACCTCAACGAGCGGGGCGCGGCGGCGCGGCCGCGGAGCTTGCTGATCCAGCCCGGGTGGGTGGAGGGCGCGTCGCTGCCGTAGCCGGGCGGGCGCCCGGGCCGGCGCGAAGGGCGTCAGCCGGCGAGCGATTTGAACTCGGCGGAGACGGCTTGGAGGGTGGCCTTGGCGTCGCCGTAGAGCATGCGGGTGTTGGGCAAGAGGAAGAGCTGGTTCTCGAGGCCGGAGAAACCGGCGCCCTTGCCGCGCTTCAGGCAGATGACGGTGCGGGCCTCGTGGGCGTTGATGATCGGCATGCCGTAGATCGGGCTGGCGCGGTCGCTGGCGGCGGCGGGGTTCACGACGTCGTTGGCGCCGATCACGATCGCGACGTCCATCTGCGGCATCAGCGGGTTGATCGCGTCCATCTCGACGAGTTGCTCGTAGGGCACGTTGGCCTCGGCGAGGAGCACGTTCATGTGGCCGGGCATGCGGCCGGCGACGGGGTGGATGGCGAAGCGCACCTCGGCGCCGTTGTTTTCCAAAAGCTCGGCGAGCTCGCGCACGATGTGCTGGGCCTGCGAGACGGCCATGCCGTATCCAGGAATAAATACGACTTGGCGGGCGGCCTCGAGGACCGAGAAGGTGTCCTCGGCGGAGATGGGCTTCAGCTCGCCCTTGATCGCGCCCGCGCCGTCGGCGGAGGCGCCCGAGGAGGCGGGCGCGGCGCCGAAGCCGGAGAAGAGGACGTTGGTGAAGGTGCGGTTCATCGCCTTGCACATGATGACGGTGAGGATGAAGCCGCTGGTGCCGACGAGGCAGCCGGCGACGACGAGCACGTTGTTGGCGATCACGAAGCCGGCGGCGCAGGCGGCGAGACCGGAGAGGCTGTTGAGCATCGAGATGATGACGGGCATGTCGCCGCCGCCGACGGGCATCACGAAGGTCCAGCCGAGCACGAGGGCGAGCACGAGGAAGACGGCGAAGGCGAGGGGGGCCTGGCCGCCCGAGGCGTCGGAGACGGCGAAGATCACGCCGGCCACGACCATGGCGGCGACGATGAGGCCGTTGATCAGGTGCTGGCCGCGGAAGAGCACGGGGCGGCCGCTGAGCAGCTCGGCGAGCTTGGCGAAGGCGTAGAGCGAGCCGGTGAAGGTGACGCCGCCGATCATGACGGCGAAGAAGATGGCGCTGGCGGTGAAGGCGTGGGGCGGGGCGGCTTCGCCGAGAGTGAGGAGGTAGGCCTCCCAGCCGAGGGCGCGCATCTTCCCAAACTCGGCCCAGCCGACGAGGACCGAGGCGAGGCCGCCGAAGCCGTTGAGCAGGGCGACCATCTCGGGCATAGAGGTCATCTTCACGAGGCGGGCGCAGGCCACGCCGATGGCGGTGCCCAGCACGAGGCCGACGATGATCCAGGTGTAGTTGACGACGTGGTGGTCGAGCAGGGTGACGACCACGGCGATCAGCATGCCGAGCGACGAGATCGTGTTGCCGCGGCGCGCGCTGGCCTGGCGGCCGAGCATCTTGAGGCCGAGGATGAAGAGGATGCTGGCGACGATGTAGGCCAGGTTGATGAGCAGGGCGGAGTTCATTTGCCGGCCTCCTTCTTCGCGGCCGCGGCGGGGGCGGCGTCCTTTTTCTTGAACATGCCGAGCATGCGGTCGGTGACGAGGTAGCCGCCGACGACGTTGATCGTGGCGAGCACGACGGCGGAGGTGCCGAGCAGGGTGGTGAGCCAGGATTTGTCGTCGGTGCCGGAGGCGATGATGGCGCCGACGATGGTGATGCCGGAGATGGCGTTGGAGCCCGACATCAGCGGCGTGTGCAACTGGGAGGGCACCTTGGCGATGAGCTCGAAGCCGAGGAAGGCCGCGAGCGTGAAGATGAAGACGAGGAGGATGAGTTCCATGG
>JAUWBD010000174.1 GCA_030605125.1 Verrucomicrobiota bacterium
GTTCTTGTTTCGTCACGTTGATCGTCTCATCGTTCCGCTTCGGGCGGGTCATGGCTTGTCTCTCCTTACGGTGGTTTAGGTTTCGTCTCCCAACCACCTACCATGACCCGCCCTTTTTGCTGAACTCCGGAGACACTACCCGACGGGATCATGGGCCGAGCCGATGGGGTCTCCTGCGCGTGCGCGGCCTTGGCGTAGCCGTGTCCCTGCTTCCATGGCACCACCGGGTAGCCGAGGTGGCCGAGACAGAGCGGCGGTAGCGCCACCGTGCAGGCCTGCCAGCGTAGGCTGAAGCTCCTGAAAATTCCCCTCCCGCGACGCCTCCGGGCGCACCGTGCTGGGCGACCAGCCGCGCTCCAAGGCGGTGACATAGGCGGAAAGATTTGTGGTGGAGTGGGGGGATTGCCACTCCGCGGATTATGCCGCGAAGCGGCAGGGCATTCAGCGGATGAGCGCGTATTCGATGATGTCGTGGAACACACCGGCTCTCCTGAAATGCTTTCGGAGGTAGCCCTCTTTTTCCATGCCCAGCTTTTCCATGACTCGCCCGGAGGCCGGGTTGAGGGCGGAGTGCCGGGCCGTGATCTTCACCAAGCCGAAGCGTTCAAAGCCAAAAGCGACGCAGGCTCGGGAGGCCTCGGTGGTGTAACCTTGGTTCCAGTAGTCGGCCCCAAGCCAATAGCCCAGCTCCCCTTGTTGTTGCGACGCGTTCACGCCCAAGCTGACACACCCGATGAGCGCGCCGTCACCCAGGCGCACGGCGAACGCGACACCGTGGCCGCGGACGTAGGCCAGCAGGTGGCCGGCGATCCATTCGACCGAAGCGCCGGCGGGGTAGGGGTGCGGGATGTTCGCGGTCGTGAGCGCCACGCGTGGATCGCCGGCGAGCTGCTCGACGCGAGGGCCGTCGGCCAGGGTGAAGGCGTCCAGGATCAGTCGGGAGGTTTTGAGCGTGGGGATCATGTGGGGAGGTGGATTCATTTCGTGGTGCTTGTTACGTCTTCGATCATCGCTTGGTCGGCTCCGTGACCGGTGATGTTGAACGTGAGCAGCGAGGAACCCTTCTGAACGATCAGCGCGGAAAAACCGTAGCGGCTCTCGATCTGCTCGATCGCGCGCAGCTCCAAGCCGGCGGCCCGCAGCAGGCGTTCGTAGTCGGGCAGGCTTCGCTCCGCGCCGCCATTGAGCGCGAGCATGTTCAGGTCGGCCTGCGCCAGCCGCACCGAATCCGACATCGTCTCCGGCATGACGCGCTCGATGATGATCAAGCGGGCGTGCTCCGGCATGTCGCGGCGCAGCACCGAGAGGATCCGCGCCACGTTCTCGTCGTCCCAATCGTGCAGGACCCACTTGAGCAGGTAAACGTCCGCGCCGCCCGGCATGGCCGCGAACATGTCTCCGGCTTCAAAGCGACAACGCTCCGCGAGCGAGGCCTCGGCGATGGCCTGAAGCGCGGCAGGCCTTTGGCTCTCCAGGTCGAAAACAATGCCCGTGCAGCCCGCTCGCTGCTGGACGATCGCGAGCAAGAGCTGTCCCTCGCCGCCGCCCACATCGACGACGCTCCGAGCGTCGTCGAAGGCGGCAAGCGAGGCGACCTGCGCCGCATACTCCTGGGTCCGCGCCGCCATCGGCCGGTTAAACTCTCCCGCGAGCGCCGGGTCCACCGCCAGGAGGTCGAAGATCCTCGCCCCATGCGCCCGCTCGAACGGGATCGCTCCGTCCCTGAGGTAGTCCTCGAGGTGCGCCCATGCGGAAAAGAAGAACCGTCCCTGGAAAAGAATGTCGCCCGCGGCCGACGTGGGCGACTCCTCCGCCAGCGAGGCGTGATCCGCCGCGAGCGCGTAACGCTCCTCGCCCGCCGGAACGACAACCCCCACCCAGATCAAGCCGCGCAACACGCGCCGAAGCCGGACTTCGGGCACGCCCGCCGCGGCGGATAACTCCGCGAGCGTCTGCGGGCCCGAAGCGAGCGCTTGCGGGAGCCTTAGCCGAAGCGCGACGTAGAGGAGCTGGAAGCGCCGGAAGGAGAGGAGGAGATCGGGGAGATCTTTCATGCGGTCGGGCAAAGGCCGCCGCTCGGTGGCGAGGCGGGCGTCGGGATCGTCTGTCGCCGTAGTGCCTCGCGGATACGGACGAGCAGCGGACCGTGGCGCTCGGACGTGAAGGGCGGCGCGGACTTCCAGTCGTAGAACCAGACCGGCAGGCGTCGGCGCTCGTCGGGCTCGTGATCGAAGCGGGGGAAGATGTGCGCGTGCAGTTCCGGCTCCGAGTTGCCGAGGATCTCGTAGTTGATCCGCCGCGCGCCCGTCACCTCGAGCAACGCGTCGCCGATCCGCGCCATGTCGCAAAGAAACGCGGCGCGCGCCCCGTCGCCCAAGGCGTTCAAGCTCGGCACCACGGGGTCGGGAAGCAGGAGGCAATAGCCTTCGAGAAACTGCACGTCACCGATGACCGCCCAGCCCGCGGGCAGGCGATCAATCACCTTGGGGTTCTGGCCGGCTCGGGCTTGTGCGACGCGTTCGGCGATGAGGGGCATTTGAAGGTATGTGAAGGGGCGCAAATCCGAGGCCGGAGGAGCTGGGTGCGGGACGTGGCGAGGAGCGTGACAAACTCCGGAGGCCACGCGAGTCGAAGGCCTTGCAATCCGTTCCGATCGAGAAACGAGCCGGGATATCTATCGCGATTCCCTCCGGTCCGTTTGGCATGGGGGCGACATCGGCGAGGCCTCTGAGTAAACAAGGCTCGGCCTGCCCCGTTTCCGCCCTTGGCCCTGCGTCCGGATGTTTCCGGTCTGCAAATAGGGGGCGGCCATTTCCGCTTGGAGGCGGGTCGTTTCAGATGATAAGTGAAATACCCCACAGGTCTCCTCTTATCGGAGCGTCGCGTGGTTCCTGTTCAAATGAAACCATCGTCTCTCGGCAGGTATCTCGCTCAGTTCGCCCTGCTCTTGGGTGTCGCCGGCCTTGGTGCGTGGTGGACCTGGAAAGGGCAGGGGAGAAATCCGGGGATCCGAGCCGCCCACGCCAAGGCCGAGTTGATCGTCGCTTCAGGCGCTCCGGAGACGCCCGCTCCCTTCGCAGCCTCCCTTCCGCCTCCGACCCCACCTTCGCCCGCCTCCGCCGCGCGCTTGCTCGCTTTTCCCGAAGGCCGACGTTTCTCGACGGCGCGGGTTCCCGCGAGAGACCGATGGCCGCAGGCGGAGACTCTTGCCCTCGGCGAGGGCCCTGTCTTCGGCGAGATCCGCACCCGCGTTCGCATTGTCAAAGCTGACTTCAAGCACCCGCTGCTGCGTTTGGAGGAAGCCTACCGGGTCGATGCCGGCACCGGTGCCGAGACCTTGCTTGCCCAAGAGGCGATGGTTGCGGACCACCTTATCCTCGAGCCGGCCCCCGGAGTCACCGCGGACGACCTCGCTCCGCTCCTTCCCCCTCTCGGCGGAACGCTGCGCTCGGTGAGACCCGCTTCGGGCCTCATTCTTGTCACCGTGTCCAGCCCCCTCGACCCCGCCGCGCTCCCCGCCGCCACGGAGGCGTGGGCGGCTCTGCATGAGATCGTTTCCGTCGCGGAGCCGGACTTTGTGGTTCACGCCCTCGGCACGCCGTCTGATCCCGCCTATCCCCAGCTCTGGGGTTTGCACAACATCGGTCAGACCGGCGGCCTACCCGATGCCGATATCGACGCGCCGGAGGCTTGGGCCATTTCGACCGGCTCTCGTTCGATCGTCGTCGGCGTCATCGATACCGGCATCGACTACACCCACCCCGATCTCGCCGCCAACATCTGGACAAATCCGGGCGAGATCCCCGGCAACTTCATCGACGACGATGGCAACGGCTATGTGGACGACGTCCACGGCTGGGACTTCTACAACAACGACAAGGATCCCCGCGACGACAACGGCCACGGCACCCACTGCGCGGGCATCATCGGCGGCGTCGGCAACAACGGAACCGGCGGCGTAGGCGTCAACTGGTCGGTCAGCATGGCGGCCTTGAAGTTTCTCTCCGCGCCCGGTTCCGGCCTCACCTCCGACGCGATCGAAGCGATCTCGTATGCCACCGCCAAAGGCATGCACCTCACCTCGAACTCCTGGGGCGGCAACGCGAACTCGCAGAGCCTCTCCAACGCGATCGCGCTCAACGGACGGCTGTTTCTGGCCGCCGCCGGCAACGACGGCGACAACAACGACTGGGTGCCGACTTATCCCGCATCCTTCCCCCTGGACCACATCGTCTCGGTCGCCGCCAGCAACCATCACGACCATCTGGCCTATTTCTCCAACTTCGGTCCCAACAGCGTCGATTTGGCGGCGCCGGGCGTGGCCATCCTCAGCACCATCCCGGGCGGCGATCAGGGTATGATGAGCGGCACCTCGATGGCCGCGCCTCACGTCGCCGGCACGGCCGCGCTGCTGCTCGCCGAGGCCTCCGGTCCCTTGTCGCCCCAGCAGCTGAAAAACTTCCTGCTCAGCACGGTCGATCCCCTTCCTTCCCATGCGGGCTGGACCGCGACCGGCGGACGCCTCAATGCCGCCAACGCGCTTCGCGCCCTGGATGCGCTCATCGTCGCGCCGAATCACGCCTTCAGCCCCGCCGGCCAGACCGGCGGCCCCTTCGCGCCCGGCAGTGCCACGTGGTTGCTCTCCAATTTCAGCCGAAACCCGATCTCCTGGACCGCCAGCGCCTCGCAGCCTTGGTTGCAACTCTCCGCCACGAGCGGGTCGCTTGCCCCCGGCGCCAGCGTCACCCTCGAGGTCTCGCTCACCGCCGCGGCCGACACCTTGCCGGCCGGCGACCATGCGGCGACGATCACCTTGAGCAACGTCTCGACGGGCAAGGGCAGCACGACGCGTTCGGTTCTTCTCAGAATCTCCCCGCCGTCTCCACCGACCATCACCTCGCCGCCCTCCGACCTTGCGGTGCGCCCGATGGAGAACGCGGTCCTGCGGGTGAGTGCTTCCGGCTTCGGCGGCCTCACCTACCAATGGTATCGCGGCGCCCTCGGCGACACCTCCGCGCCGGTTCCCGGCGCGACGGGCGCCCTCTTCATCTCGCCGCCCCTGACGCAAACGTCCTCGTTCTGGGTGCGCGTTGCCAACCCGGTCGGCGCCACCGACCGCGCGGCCACGGTGACCGTCGCGCCCGAGCCCGACCTGAACCTCCGCGGCATGGGCATGAACTATGCCGGCCAGCTCGGCGACGGCAGCACCGTGGACCGATTGCTGGCGAGCCACCTCTTGGCGGATGTCGCGCTGGTTTCCGCTTCGCGCCAGACCGCCTTCGTGCGGCCTGACGGCGGCCTCTGGACCTGCGGCGAGAACACCTACGGCCAGCTCGGCGACGGCTCGACCACCAATCGGAGCAGCCCGGTCCAGATCGCCGGCGGGGTCGCCCAGGTCGCGATGGGCTTTTTCCACGGCGCCTTCGTGAAGCAAGACGGCACGCTTTGGACCATGGGCCGAAACTCGTCCGGGCAGCTGGGCGATGGCACGACCACCAATCGCTCCCACCCCATCCAAGTGGCGACGGATGTCGTGCAGGCGGCCGCGGGGTTCGATCACACGCTCTTCCTGAAACGCGACGGGACACTCTGGGCCGTGGGCGGGAACGGCGACGGGCAGCTCGGCGACGGCTCCACCACCCAGCGTCTCACGCCCGTGCAAATCGCCACCGGCGTGGCGGCGGTGCGCTGCGGGGGCTATAGTCATGCCCTGTTTCTCAAGACGGACGGCACGCTCTGGACCATGGGCCGCAACTGGTATGGCCAGCTCGGCGATGGCTCGACGATCAGCCGCTCGACGCCCATCCAGCTCGCTTCGGACGTCGTGGATTTCGCGCTTGGCGAGCGGAATAACTATTTTCTCCGAAGCAACGGCACGGTCTGGGGCGCCGGCAATAACAGCTACGGACAACTGGGCTCCACCCTCGGCAATATCTTCTCCACGCCTCGCGAGTTTGCCACGAACGTCCGGCGCATTTTCGCCGGCGACCTCCACGCCTTTCTGCTCCGGGGCGAGGGTGACCTCTTCGCCTTGGGCTACAATGTATCCGGTCAGCTCGGCGACGGCAGCACCGCAAACAGATCATCCCCCGTCCTGGTGGATACCGCCGTCGTGAGCGTCGCCGGCGCCTCCCGCTTCAGCCTCTACCTTAGCCGTAAACCCGGCATCGCGACCCAGCCCGCCGACGCGCTCATCAGCTCCGGCCAGACCGCCACGCTGGCTGTCGCCGCCGTCGGCCCCGGCCCCTTGAGTTACCAATGGTATCGAGGCGCCTCCGGCGATACCTCGATACCCCTCACGGGGGCGAACAGCTCCACTTTCACCACTCCCGCACTGACCTCGACCACCGCCTATTGGGCCCGGGTGAGCAACGCCCATGGCTCCGTCGATAGCCGCGGCGCGACCGTGACCGTCAGCCTGCCCCCGCAGGTGATCACCCAGCCTCTTTCCTCTTCGCAACGACTCCTGCGCAACACCGCGCTGAGCGCGTCGGCCTCCGGCAGCGGGCTCTCCTACCAGTGGTATCGAGGCGAGTCGGGCGACACCTCCGAACCCGTCGCCGGCGCCACCGGCCCGCTCTTCCTGGTTTCGGGCCTGCAAGCGTCAACCCGCTTCTGGGTGCGAATCAGCAATCCCTCCGGCACGGTGGACAGCGAGTCTGCCACCATCGACGTGCCGACGCTCGAGCGCCTGATGTTGATCGCCAGCGGCTCGAACACCGCCGGCCAGCTCGGCCTCGGCACCACTAGCTCCACCACGACGCCCCTTCCGGTCAGCGACGAGGTGATCCAAGCCTCCGGCGCCTACGGGCACAGTCTCTTCGTCAAAGCCGACGGCACGCTGTGGGGCGCGGGCTCCAACGCCGGCGGCGAGCTTGGCGACGGCACCACCACGCACCGCGCCTCTCCGATTCAGATCGCCACCGACGTCGTCCAAGCCTCGGCCGGCAACAACTACAGCTTGTTTCTCAAAGCCGGCGGGACCCTTTGGGCGATGGGCGAGAACACCGACGGTCAGCTCGGCGACGGCGCCAGCACCCGGCGACTCTCGCCTGTGCAGGTGGCGAGCGGGGTGGCGCAGGTGAGCGCGGGCCACCGGCATTCCTTGTTCATCAAAACCGACGGCTCGCTCTGGGCCATGGGCCAGAACCTTTACGGCCAGCTCGGCGACGGCACGACCACCCAGCGCCTCGCTCCGGTTCAGGTCGCGACTGGCGTCGTCCAAGCCGCCGCAGGCTCCGACCACAGCGTCTTTCTCAAACTCGACGGCACCGCCTGGAGCATGGGTTACAATAGCTTCGGCCAGCTCGGCGACGGCTCGCTCTATTCCAGGTTCAGTCCCGTTCAGATCGCTTCCGAAGTCGTCTCGATCGCTGCCGGTATCCGAACCACCTTCCTCGTGAAAATCGACGGCAGCCTCTGGGCCGCGGGCGAAAACACCTCGAACAAACTCGGAGACGGCAGCTTCACCCAGCGCAGCACGCCGGTCCTGATCTTGGGCGGCGTCGATCGCGTTTCCACTGGGTATAACCACAACCTCGCTCTGAAAAACGACGGCAGCGTCTGGGCTTGGGGGTCCAACGCCGCGGGCTCTTTCGGCAACGGCACCACCACCAACCGCTCGACCCCGGGCGAGGTTGCCAGCGAGGTCGGCGATATCGCCGCGGGCAATTTCTTCAGCCTCTTCCTGAGTCAGAGGCCGGCCTTCCTCGCGCAGCCGGTCTCCGTCTCCATCCTCCACGGCCAAGGCACGACGCTCCACGCGCTCGCGGGCGGCTCGCCCCCGATCACCTACCAGTGGTATCTCGGCGCCGCCGGCGACACCTCCGCTCCCCTCGCCGGCGCCACCCAGGCCAGCTTCGAAACCGGACCGCTCAGCCAGACCAGATCCTTCTGGGTTCGCGCCACCAACGCCCGCGGCTACACTCGCGATAGCGCCGTCGCGACCGTCACCGTCGTAGTGGTAGATCCGCCGCAAATTAGCGCCCAGCCCGCGCACGTAACCGTTCTCGCCGGCGATTCCGCGTCCTTCGCCGTCTCCGCCTCGGGAGGCAACCTCGCCTACCAGTGGTATCGAGGAGCTCCGGGCGACACCACCGCGCCCATCCCCGGCGCCATCGGCGCCGTCTTGCTCACCCCGCCGCTCCGGGATGCCACGTCCGTTTGGGTGCGGATCTCAAACTCCGTCGGAGCGGTCAACAGCTCGGCCGCCACCGCGACCCTTAGGCCTCGGGACGCCTGGAACCTCAAGGGCTCCGGTCAAAACGACTATGGCCAGCTCGGCGACGGCTCCACCACGCAGCGAAACATTCCCGTGCTCGTCGCTTCAGACGTCGTTTCCGCGTCCACCAGTGTCAGCCACTCTCTCTTCATCAAGGCCGATGCGAGCCTCTGGGCCATGGGGGCCAACAATCTTGGCCAGCTCGGCGACGGCTCCACCACGCAGCGGCTGTCCCCGGTTCAAGTCGCCACCGGCGTGCTCGCCGCCTCGGCCTCCGGCGAGTTTAGCTTGTTTCTCAAAACCGACGGCACCTTCTGGGCCTCCGGTGCGAACCACTACGGCCGCTTCGGGCTGCCCGGCGTCTCGCAGACGAGCACGCCCGTTCAGATCGCCGGTGACGTGGTCCACTTCGCTGCCGGTCGCACGCATTCGCTCTTCGTCAAAACCGACGGCTCGCTCTGGGCCATGGGCGACAACTCGCAAGGCCAACTGGGCGATGGCAGCACCGTCCGGCGGACCACTCCCGTGCAGATCGCAGGCGGCGTCGCCCGCGTGGCCGCGGGATTGGACACCAGCTTCTTTATCAAGACCGACGGCTCCCTTTGGGCGATGGGCGAGAATTTCTGGGGCCAGCTCGGCAACGGCTTAAACGTGGACGTGACTACGCCGCAGAAAATCGCCGACGACGTGGTCTTGGTCGCAGCCGGTAGCGAGCACACCCTCATGCTGAAACGCGACGGCACGCTTCTGGGCATGGGTTACAACGGAGCCGGTGCCCTCGGTCTGCCCACCGGCTCCCTCTATCGCAGCCCCACTCTGATCGCCACGAACGTGGCCCGTATTTCGGGCGGTTTCGATCACAGCAAGTTTGTCCAAACGGACGGCTCCCTCTGGGCCATGGGAATCAATCTGGCCGGGCAGCATGGCGATGGCACCACCACCACGCGTTACGCGCCGGTGCAGGTGGCGGCCGCGGCGGGCGACTGCGCCCTCGCCTACTACCATGGTCTCTTCTTGCACTCTCCGCCCCCCAGGATCACCGCTCAACCTCTCTCGCGCACCATCGCCACCGGCGCCTCCGCCACGATCACGGTCGGAGCCGCCAGCCCGGTTCCGCTCTCCTACCAATGGTTCCGTGGGGAACGCGGCGACCTCGGTCAACCGATCGCAGGCGCCAGCTCCCCGAGCTATCTCACCCCGACCTTGCAGGAAACCTCCCGATTCTGGGTGAGAGTCACGAATCCCGTGGGCTCCGCCGACAGCGACACCGTGATGATCTCGGTCTCCGCCGATCTGGACTCCGACGGCCTGCCCAACGCCTGGGAGCTACTCCATGGGCTCGATCCCGAATCGTCGGAGGGAGTGAACGGCCGCTTGGGCGATCCCGATGGGGACCAGTTGCCCAACCTGCTCGAGTATGCCTTCGGCCTGAATCCTCGGGCGAGCGATGCCAACCCGGTCTCCGTCACCACGATCCCTGCTGATTCCGATGTCCCCGCCACCCACCTCGTCGTCGCCTACCGGCGCCTCATGAACCCGGGCTCGATCAGCTACCTCGTCCAAACCTCCACCGATCTCGTCTCGTGGGCTGCTCCCGTGCCCGCTCCCGAGATCCTGTCCGTGATACCGAACGGAGACGGACTCACGGAAACGGTCGTTCTCCGCCTCGACCCGGCACTTGGAGGCACACCTCTCTTTGTCCGTCTGCAGGTTTCCGCTCCCTAGTCTTTCCTGCGTTCCGACATCAATGGTCGGCTTCAGGACTGCCGGCGTGTATAGCGCTTGGGCGAGTTGGCGCGTGCGGAGGGCCTAGAACTTGGACTCTCCCTCTACGGTGGCGCGGTGTTCACCTTGGTCTGAGCACCAAGGACGTGCGTCGCCGAGGAGCCGGCCTTGCTCGCGGGACGTTTCCCCGAGGGCAAGCTGGCCGACGCCACGCTGGCCGCCTACGCCGACCTCCTCGCCGCGTGCATCGACATCGCGCCGCCGGCCTGGTGTTTCGCGGCGGAACGGATCGCGCCGGAACCCTGGTTCGCGAGCGCCGGACCGCGCGGGCGCATCTTCGCTGCGCGACACGCCGCCCGCCTTCAAACGCCGCAACCTTTTCTCCGGCGCTCCGGACCTCCCCGTTCGCCTGCGCGCCGGCCGTCCGCCCGTATCCGCCGAACAACGACGCGCCAAAAACGCCGAGCGCCAGCACCGCTTCCAACAGCGCCAACGCGAGCTTGTTCGCAGCCTGCCAACGAGCGCTTGAGACAACCCAAGGCCGACCAACGAGGTCTGCGCCGATGGGGCAGGGGGGCAGACGGGGGCCGGCCGCGTTTTGTGGGCAAGTCACTGTTCTGCTCTCTTCGCCCCTTCGAGCGGCTCCCAGTCATTCGTCCGTCCCGGTAGTGTCTCCGGAGTTCAGCAAAAAGGGCGGGTCATGGTAGGTGGTTGGGAGACGAAACCTAAACCACCGTAAGGAGAGACAAGCCATGACCCGCCCGAAGCGGAACGATGAGACGATCAACGTGACGAAACAAGAA
>JAUWBD010000270.1 GCA_030605125.1 Verrucomicrobiota bacterium
CGGGCTGGTGGCGTCGGTGAGGGTAAAGTCGCCGTCGAAGGCGGCGAGGGAGGCGAGCGGGAGGGCGAGCGCGGCGGCGGCGATACCGGAGAGGGGAAGCGAGGAGAGGCGCATGGTGGTATGCGCCCAGCGAAGAAGCCCTACGCGTCCCGGTCGATGTCGCAGCCGAGCCCGGGCCTCCGAACGCTGTATCAGAGCTTTCCCTACGGGTGGCGCCGGTGACGCCGGGGCGGATGCGAGGGGGCGGGCGGGCGGATCAGCGTTTCTCCGCCGCGGCGCCGGCCCATTTCAGCTTGGTGCGCACGATGGCAAAGTGGCTGTGGTCGCGGCGCTGGATGAGGCGCAGGCGGTCCGCGGCGAGCGTGATTTCCACCGTGTCGGCGGCGCCGGGGGCCGGCAGGGCGCGGCCGTCCGCGGCGACCACGAGCCCGTCGCTGGATTCGGAGACGTTGCGCACGCGAAGTGTCACGCCGGAGCGGAAGATGATGGCGCGATTGCTCAGCGTGTGGGGGCAGATGGGTGTCATCGCGAGCACCTCGGCGGCGGGGTGGATGAGCGGGCCGCCGGCGGAGAGGTTGTAGGCGGTGGAGCCGGTGGGCGTGCTGAAGATGAGGCCGTCGCAGAGGTAGTCGGTGACGAGCTCGTCGTCGGCGAGAACCTCGAGGCGCACGAGGCGGGAGTTGGCGGCGTCCTTGATGAGCAGGTCGTTCAGCGCGAGCACGGGCGGGGCCTCGCCGACACGGCAGGCGAGGAGGGCGCGCTCGCTGGTGCGAAAGTCGCCGGAGAGCAGGGTGGGCAGGCAGTCGCGCGCCTCGTCGGCGGTGAAGGGGGTGAGGAAGCCGAGCGTGCCGCGGTTCACCCCGATGAGGGGGATGCCGGCCTGCGCGGCGGCGGGCGCGGCGCCGAGGAGGGTGCCGTCGCCGCCGATCACGCAGCAGGCGTCCACGTCGCGGAAATGCTCGAGTGGGGTGGGGTAGGCGAGGCTGACGCGGGTCTCGACTCCGTGCGAACGAGCGAGCGCGACGAGATCTTCGGCGAGCGCGCAGGCGCCGGGCTTCTGCTCGTTGACCACGAAGGCGAGGCGTCGGATGGGCGTCATGGGTGGGATTAACCGCTAAGGAACGCTAAAGGCCGCTAAAATCTGAAACCAGCAATTGAAACCACGGATGTCACGGATGCGCACGGATAACAGAACCTTTTCCGACTTTAGCGATCTTTAGCGTCCTTTAGCGGTTCAGTATCCTTCGTCAGTCCGAGGAGAAACTCCCGGTTGCCGTCGGTGCCGGTGATGGGGCTGTCCATCACGCCGACGAGGGCGGCGCCGGGTAGCTCGGCGAGGGCGAAGGCGCGGATCTCGGCGAGCACGCGCTCCTGCACGGCGGGGTCGCGGATCACGCCCTGGCCCTTGTCCACCTCGGCCTTGCCGGCCTCGAACTGGGGCTTCACGAGCGCGACAAGCGTGCCGCCGGCGCGGAGCACGGGCCAGACGCGCGGCAGGATGTGCCGCAGGGAGATGAAGGAGAGATCCATCACCACCGCGTCGTAGGCGGAGCGGGGCAGGATGGCGGGGTCGAGGTGGCGGGCGTTGACCTGTTCGAGGTTGGTGACGCGCGGGTCGGCGAGCAGTTTACCGTGTAGTTGCGCGCGCCCTACATCGAGGCAGGTGACGGAGGCCGCGCCGGCCTGGAGGGCGCAGTCGGTGAAACCGCCGGTGGAGGCGCCGACGTCGAGCACGTGCGCGCCGCGCAGATCGAGCGGATAGGCGTCGAGCCAGCCCTGGAGTTTCTCGCCGCCGCGGGAGACGAAGGGGCTGGTCTGGGCGAGCTAGACGGGGATGTCGGCCGGGTTTTCCTTGCCGGGTTTGTCGAGGCGCTCGGTGCCCGAGCGCACGAGCCCGGCCATGACGTAGGCCTTGGCCTTGGCGCGCGTCGGCGCGAGGCCGCGGGCGACGAGCAACTCGTCGAGGCGGAGTCTTTTGGGCGAAGGAGCGGACATCGCGAGCGGAACGGCGGACGATGGCGCGGCGGGCTCAGAGCGCGCCGAGGGCCGAGAGGAAGGCGCGGGCGAGGATCATGTGGCCGACGGGCTGCGGGTGGATGCGATCCCAAGCGATCGTCATCGGATGCACGTGGGCGAGCACGGCGTCGAAGGCGGCCTGCGTGTCGATGAAGGTCGCGCCATGTTTGGCGGCGAGGCGGCGGACGATGGCGCCGTATTCGTCCATGCGCACGCGCATGGGGTCGGCGCGGTTGGCCTCGATGAAAAAGGGCGTGCCAAGAATGAGGCGGCGCGGCGCGGAGAGCGTGGCGAGGGTCCGCGTGGCGAGGTCGTCAAGGGTGCGCTCGTATTCCTCGGGCAGCACGTGTTCCTCGGTGCGCAGCGGGGTATCGAACTGGCGCCAGACGTCGTTCACTCCGATCATGATCGAGACGGTGTCGGGTCGGAGGTCGAGGACATCGGTTTGCCAGCGGGCGGCGAGGTGGCGGACGTTGTTGCCCGAGACCCCGCGGTTAAAGACGCGCACGCGGTCCTGCGGGCGGGTGGCGAGCAGCCAGGATTCGATCAGGGAAACGTAGCCGCGGCCGAGGCCGGCGCCGCCCCAGGGCTGGGGCTCCCCCATGGGGTCGCGGCCGGCGTCGGTGATCGAGTCGCCGATAAAGAGGAGGCGGGAGGACGGTGGGAGAAGCACGGGAGGCAAAAGGTGGACGTGTGGAGTGCGGAGGCGAAAACGCGGGCACCTTGCGCGGCACGTGGAGCCTTGTCGAAGGCGTTTCCCGTCCCCTTGGCTCCCGCGCCCGAGTTCGGGAAAGTGTCACCCATTAGGTGACAAATGGGGGCTCTGCCTGCGCCGTAGTCGATTTCTCAAGTTACTGAAAAATTGCTGGATATGTGAAAGTGTCACCAAATTGGTGACAAAATGTTTGGGTGAGGTCGAGGC
>JAUWBD010000017.1 GCA_030605125.1 Verrucomicrobiota bacterium
CGGCGCGCGACGACGCGGTGGAGGCGGCCGGGCAGATCGCGGCGATCGCGGCGAGCCTCATGAAGATCGCCAACGACATCCGCCTGCTCGGCTCCGGCCCGCGCGCGGGGCTCGGCGAGCTGCTCCTGCCGGCCACGCAACCGGGCTCCTCGATCATGCCCGGAAAGGTGAACCCGGTGATGAGCGAGATGCTCGTGCAGGCGGCGATCTATGCGCAGGGCAACGCCTCGATGGTGGTCGCCTGCGGCAACGCCGGGCATTTCGAGCTGAACGTCACCCTGCCGCTGGTCGCGTATGCGCTGCACGAGGCGATCCGCGTGCTGGCGGCGGGGGCGCGGCGCTTCGCCGACGCTTGCGTGGCGGGCCTGGAGGCGGACGCCGAGCGCTGCCGCGAGCTGGTGGACCGCTCGCTCATGCTGGTGACGGCGCTGAATCCGAAAATCGGATACGACGCCGCGGCGTCGGTGGCGAAGGAGGCCTTCGCGACGGGCCGCACGCTGCGCGAGGTGGTGCTGGAGCGCGGCCTGATGGGCGCCGAGGAGCTCGACGCCGCGCTCGACCCCGCGGCGATGACGCGGCCGGGTGGTGGCGGCGGCGGCGCGGGCGGGGGCTGAGTCAGTCGAAGCGGCGGAGGTTGGCGACGAAGTAGTTGTCGAGCTCGGCGAGGCTGCTGAACTGGATCTTGTTGCGCTGGATCCGCGCGAGCACGACATCCACCGCCTCGAGGAGCTGTTGGTAGAGATCGCGGCGCTTGGCGTCCTTCACGACTTCGACGAGGGCGGCGAGGTCGCGGGCGGCGGCGAGATCGCGTTTGGGGTGGGCGGCCTTGAACTCGTCGGGATCGGCGCGGTAGTCGGCGAGGGCGCCGCTCACGAGACCGCCGAAGTCGCCGCGGGCGAGGCGGGCGCGGTAGAGCAGGAGCAGGGCGGCGGCGGTGATCGGGATGCGGTCGTCGTTGGCCTTTATCTTCATGGCGCGGGTCGGTGGCGCGCAGGCTGGGAGGCGGGGCGGCGAAAACAAGGGTTTTGGCGGCCGCGGGGAGCGTTCCTTGCGGGAAACGGCGCGCGGATTGGGATTCGGGTGCGGGGGCTGGTGTTCGGCGTCATGCGCGTCCAGGGTGGCGGCATGTCCCTCGACCCCGCGGCGCAGCTGGAGCAGACCATCTTGGATATGATCGAGCACAGTCCGGTGGGCGCGGTGCCGCACACGCCGACCTACCGCGACGCGCTGGCCCGGTTGCTGGCCTCGCATCAGGTGTATCTATCGGCGGACCACAAAGACGGCTACGTGACGGTGCGCTCGCTGGCCGCCCTGCCGGCCTTTTACGCGGAAAACTTCGAGGCCTTCGCCACGGGTGGCGCTTCGGCGGAGCAACTGGAGGCGGACGCGAGCATCTATGCGCGTTACGTGGGTTCGCTGCCGGCGGCGCTTCAGGCGCGGGCGGAGTCGGCCAGGACGACGGTCGTGGCGCGAAAGACCCAGCACCGGGCGCGACACGGGGTGCCGGCGGCGCAGGATCCGGCGCACACTCTGTTTCTCGTGCCGGGCACGGGGCCGCATCCGGGGCTGCCGGGCAACTATCTCTACGGCTCGCTCTACCAGAAGAGCGTCGAGGCGGACAGCGCGTGGGGCATCTACCTGCACGACGCCGAGGACGGCGTGGCGCGGTGCGAGTTGCCGGACCGGGCGTCGGCGCTGGAGCGGTTTCGCGAGGTGCTGGCCAGCGCGCCGTTTCAACTCGCTGAGCTGGAAGTGCTGGGGTTTCACATCGAGTAGCGGCGCCAGGGGCGAGAGCAGGCGGGCAAGCGGACGTGTTTCGGCGAATTTCCCACGCGCCGCTGGGGCCGCGCGCCGGGGACCCGCGGCGGCGGCGGGCGGTCGAAGGAAACATGCACGCTTCCAAGGAAATTCGAGGCGAGCCGGACCGGGTGCGGCGCCACACCTCATCCGAGTCGGCCGAAAAGATCGACTCCCGCACCCGCAAGAACATCCGCGAATACGCCGGCCATCCCGACGAGATCGGCGGGCGTATCGGCCACCTCGAGCGAGAGTGGGACGTGGAGCGCACGCTCGAGGCCAACGCCTCCACGCTGGCGCTGTTTGGCGCGGCGATGGGGACCTTTGTGAGCAAGAAGTGGTTTCTGCTCACGGGCGGCGTGCTCGGCTTTTTGTTTCAGCATGCGGTGAGCGGGTGGTGTCCGCCGCTGCCCGTCCTGCGCAAGCTCGGGGTGCGCACCCGCTCCGAGATCGACCGGGAGAAATACGCGCTCAAGGCGATCCGCGGCGACTTGGATGCGGCCAAAACGAAGGAGCCCGACTCGACGCTGGCGGCGGTGGCGCCCTCCGAGTCGGCGGAGCGGGAGGGGCGGCGCGAGCCGGACCGGGTGCGCCGCTACACTTCGCGCGAGCAGTTGAAGAAGCTCGACGAGGACATGGCGCGGCGCCTGCGCATCTACGCCGGGCAGCCGGGCGAGTTGATCTCGGCACGCATCGAGGAGCTGCGGCGCGAGTGGAGCGTCGAGCGCTACCTGCAAATCAACGTGGCGGCGGTGGGCCTCGCCACGGCCGCGCTGGCGGTGACGCGCGACCGCCGCTGGGGCTTCGCGACCTGCGCCGGGCTGGGCTTTTTCCTTTTCCACGCGGTCGAGGGCTTCGATCCGCCGCTGCCGTTGATGCGCAAGGCGGGCCTGCGGTCCCGCGAGGAGATCGACCGCGAGATCTACGCGCTCAAGGTCCTGCGCGGCGACTTCGACCTCGTCTTCGACTGCGACCACGAGGCGGGCCGGGTGGAGGCCGCGCTGGCGGCGGTGGGGGCGTGAGGGCTACGGGCGGGCACTGACGGAATGGCCGCAAGGAGGTGCGGAAGGCGCAATCAGCGGTGGAGATCGAGGGCGGGGGTGGTCTCGACGCGGCCGTCGGGGCGGGTGAGGGTGACGCGGACGGCGATCCGCCGCGTGTCGTCGGCGAGCGGGCGGGTCCACTCGAAGGGGTAGGCGTCGTCGAGGTGGGTGGTGGTGATGCCGTCGATCGTGATCTCGAGCTCGGCGCGCGCCACCTGCGCGTCGTCTTCGCGGAGGTAGCTAAAGACGTTGCGCCGGCCGGGGCCGAAATCGAGGACCATGGCGCGGAGGCCGCCGGTGTCGGCTTCGGCGTAGTCTTTTTTCCAGGACGCGGCGCGGAGATCGCGGCGGGCGCCGACGCGCGGGCGGGCCTCGGGCACGAGGAGCGCCACGATCCCGCGGGGCGGCACCTCGACGGTGAGGCGGCCGTCGGTCACGGGGAGCGGGGCGGACTCGGCGTTGTTGACCCAGACGGTGGCGGTGCGGGTGGCGCCGGCGAGGCCGTCGAAGCGGGCGAGGTCGAGCGCGAGCGTGGCGCGTTGGGGCTCGGCGGACTCGTTGAGGAGGGCGAGCGCGAAGGTGTCGCCGGAGCGGGCGGAGAGGTGGTTGAGCTCGACGTTGTCGGACTGGAGGAGGCCGGAGGGCATCCAGAGCTCGGCGTCGGAGAGGGTGTGGAACTTGCCGGGGCGGTCGCCGAGGAAGCGGCTCTTCAAGTAGGCGTAGCCCTCGATGTAGCGGGAGGGGAAGCTGATGCGATCCTGCGAGCGCGCGGTGGCGTCGGCCACGAGGTAGTCGAGCAGGATGCTCATGTGCGGCCAGATGTGGTTGTAGTGAAAGGAATTCACGCCGAGCTGCTTGTGGGGGCGCAGCGGGTAGTCGGCTTTCTCGTAGGCGGTGGTGCGGGCGGTGTTGATGTGGTAGCCGGGGAAGTTGAGGTAGCGGCCGATGACGGCGTGGCGGGCGATGTCGTGGAGGAAGCGGTCGCCGGTGAGCTGGGCGATGCGCATCATCCAGGGCGCGTGGTTGGCCATGAAGATGGCGCGGTGGCCGGCGGCGGTGCCGGAGGATTCGCAGGTGAGGCCGATCTCGGAGAGGCGCCAGGCGGGGACGCGCTCCTCGGGGAGCCGCATCTGCTCGTGGCCCTTGCCGGCGAGATACCAGTAGAGGGGCGCGACGCCGCCCTCGTTGACGAGGATCTCCTCGTCGGGGACGCGCGGGCACATCCAGATGAACATGGCGAAGCGGCGGGCGCCCTCGCGGGCGGCGGCGAGGAAACGGGGCTCGCCGGTGGCCTCGAAGAGGCGGACGAGCTCGATCCAGTGCGGGGCGTGGGAGGTCCAGAAGAAGAGGCCGCCGGCGTCGCGGTCACGAAAGTCGGTGGCGGGGGCGGCGTATCGGCGTTGTAAATACGCGTCGGCCAGCTCGAAGGCGCGGGCGAGGTGGGCGGGCTCGCCGGTGTTTTCCCAGAGGGCGAGCCATTGGCGCCAGTTCGTCGCGACGGGGCGGGTGGAGATTTGTTTCTCTGCGAGGTCGCGGAAAACTTTTCCGCCGGTGAGGCCGTGGAGGGCGGCGAGTTCGCTGACGAGGGCGGCGGGGCCGTGCAGCTTTCGCGAGGGGCTCTGGATCTTCTGGTTCGGGTCGAGGGTGAAGAGCGTCTTTTCGCGCGAGAGCATGAACTCGGCGATGGGGTAGCCGCGCTCGGTGAAGGCGCGGGGCTCGTCGGCGACGAGGGCGAGGCTCAGGGGGTTGAGCGAGGAGACGTTTTTCACCGCGCCGGGGACGTCGGTGGAGTAGGCGCAGCCCTTGAGGTCGCGCTCGAACCAGGAGTAGTCGCTCAGCCCGTAGGCGAGCATGTTGTCGAGGGTGGTGTTGAGGGAGCCGAGGTCGTTGCGGCGGAAGTCGGAGAAGGCGTAGAGATCGCGCGCGAGGGTCTCGAAGTGGGTGGTGATGGGCTCGGCGGTGACGACGAGGTGGAGCTTGAAGGAAAAACTCTCGCCGGCGGCGCGCCTGGAGCCGGGGCCGCCCATGAGGGGGGCGAAGGCCATGCCGCGGAAGCGTTCGTCGCGGTCGCGGAGGGCGACGCCGAAGCGGGAGTTGGCGAAGGTGGGGAGCGGCTGGAAGGGCAGCTCGGCGGGGTCGGCGATGAGGCCGGTGGTGGTGCCGTCGCCGCGCGTGGTGAGCGCGGCGGGCAGCGGGCACATGTAGGCGGCGGTGAGGTAGGGGCGGTCGGGCAGGCGTTTCTCGACCCAGATGAGCGGTTGCCAGGCTTCGCGGAGTTCGGAGGCGGGGGCGGACGGGGCGCCGCGGTAGCCGACGGAGAACCACGCGTTTGTTTTTGGCGTGAGGGTGAAGGAGAGCGAGGGGCGGGCGGCGCCGGGCGGTTCGGTGAGGGTGGCGGAGAGGGTGAAGCGCGGGTCGTCGGGGAAGGTCCAGGTGACGACGGAGGCTTTGGCGGAGTCGGTGGAGAGGCGGGCGGAGCTGGCGCGGAGCGGGATGTTTTCTCCGGCGGCGAAGAGGTTGGCGGTGCGGCCGTCGGCGTCGCCATCGAGGATGCGGTCGTCGAGGCCGTCGCCGCCGATGTAGGCGCTGCGCTCCACGGCGGCGTAGTCGGCCGCGGCGCCGGCGTGGGCGCGCCAGGTGGGGACGTTGATGGTGACGGATTTCAGCCCGGAGGGGCGCATCGCGACATCCGGGTCGTCTTGGCGGAGGAGAACCACGAAGTCGGGGGAGAAGATCGCGCTGCGGTCTCCGGAGGCGGAGGTGATTTCGACGGAGTGGTCGGGGAGGAGGCGGAGCGCGGCGTGCGCGGGGAGCGCGGAGGCGAGCGCGAGGGCCGACAGGAGGACGGCGGAGGCGGGGCGGGATTTTTTAACCACGGAGGACACGGAGGACACGGAGGGCACGGAGAGGTGGACGGAGACGGAGTTTCTTGACCGCGGATGGCGCGGATGGGCGCGGATTAGGAAGAAGAATTTTTAACCACGGATCACACGGATGAGCACAGATGGCGGAGGATTGGTATCCGTGATAATCCGTGTGATCCGTGGTTGGTTCGTCTAGAGGCTGAAGGGCTCGGAGGTGGTGACGGCACCGGCGGTATCGGTGTGGCGGATACGGAAGGTGAGGGCGGCTTCGGGGGAGAGGGTGTGGACGGTGAATTCGTAGGGGTAGCGGGTGATGGCGCGGGGATCGTGGCCCTCGAGGAGAAGTTCGTAGGCGCCGCGGCGCTCGGGGCCGCCGTCGAGGCAGACGTAGAGCGAGTCTTTCCCGAACGGGGAACGGATGCGCCAGGCGAGGACCTTGCCGTGGCCTTCGGGGAGATCGGCGGCGAGCGGGGCGGAGGCCACGGGCGGGAGCACGGGCTTGGCCGGGGCGGGCTCGGCGGGGAAGGCGAGGGCGACCAGGCCGCGCGGGGGGATACTGACGGTGGAGGAATTCCTCACGCGGCGGACGGGCTGGCCGGGAGCGTGGACCTCGACGGGGCCGCGGCGCAGGCGGAGCGCGGCGGAATCGAGCTGGGCGAGCGCGGGGCGCGGCTCGGCGGCATCGTTCATGAGGATCAGCCAGAAGGTTTTTTCGCCGCGGGCCGCGATCCAGTTGAGGCCGGGATCGGAGACGACGACGCCTTTCGAGAGGACGGGGCGGAGGTTTTTCTCGCCGAAGATCTCGCCGCCGCCCGCGCCGTAGATGCGGTTGTTGAACCAGACGTAGCCGGCTTGCTGGGCGAAGGGGAACTTGATCGCGCCGCGCGAGCGCAGCTCGGCCTCGGCGAAGAGCCAGTCGAGGGTGAAGGCGAGTTGGACCGGGATGTGGTGGTAGTAGAAGCTGGTGACGTCGGGGCCCTTGAGCGGGTAGGCTGGATCGTGGATGAGGTCGGTGAAGCCGCGGAGGTAGTAGCCCGGGTAGTTGGCGAAGCGGCCGACCACGCCGGAGCGGGCGAAGTCGCGGTAAACCTCCTTGCCGGTGGCGGCGTGGAGGCGGAGGAGCGCGGGCGTCCAGGACGACATAAGGATGTTTTGGAAGCCGTCGGTGGAGTTTTTGCTGGAGCCGGCGAAGAAGGTGGAGGGCTGCTCGAAGCCGAGGCCGACGGGCGAGACCTGCCAGGAGGGGACGGTCTTCTCGGTGACGTCGCCGGGCGTGCGCGGGAGGCCGAGGCGGAACTGCACGTCGCCGCGCCACCAGAGATGGTTGTTGCCGATGAATTCGTTGTTGGGGTGGACGAGCTGGGTGGGGGCGGTGGCCTGGGGCTGGGAGCGGAGGCCGGCGACGGTGAGCATGCCGCCGGTCTCGGCGGCGCGGAGCCAGCGGGCGTCGCCGGTGAGCTCATGGAGCGCGAGGAGATCCCACCAGACGGGGATGAAGTCGTGGTTGTAGAAGGGCGTGTAGCCGATGTCGCCGGTTTTGCGCCCGTCGATCTCCTTGGCGACGTAGTCGGCGGCTTGTTGCTCGGCGGCGGCGAGGAGTTCGGGCGAGGGGTTGAGACGGTGGAGCGCGAGGGTGTCGGAGAACTTGGGCACCCATTTCTGGCGCGGGCCGGCGGCGGCGGCGCGGTTGACGAGGTCGATCATCCAGGGGTTGGCGGAGTCGGTGAGGGCGTGGACGCCCTGCCAGTAGGCGGCGCCGTAGAAGCGCGAGGGGCTGGTGATGCGGATGGTCTTTTCGTCCACGTAGGGCGGGTAGGTGTCGGGCACCTCGCGGGCGATGTGGGCGATGGGGCGGGTGAGGGTCCACTCGATGGCGGGCAGGCCGTGGCTGGCGTAGAGCGACTCGTCCTCGGTGAGGAGGGCGGCGGAGAGGAGGGTGAGCGGGGAGGCCTGGGTGGCGACGCCTCGGCCCTCGATGTTCCAGAAGCCGCGGAGCGAGGGGTCGAAGCCGCCGCCTTTTTCGTCGCGCATGAGCTCGATCATGTTGAGCGCGGCGGTGGTGAGGGAGGCGTTGACGGGGTGGCGGTAGTCTCTGACGCTGAAGATGTGGTGGGTGGCGTAGGCGAGGGTGTCGCGCCAGTCGCCGGCGCGGGCGAGGACGCGCCAGCGGACGGTGCGGGGCTCGCCGGCGCGCCACTCGGAGTCGCCGAGGCCGAGCAGGGGCCGGAAGACGGCGGGCTGGAGCAGGCCGGAGTCGGATTGGAGAGCGAAGCCGTAGCGGGCGTTGGAGGCGTTGGGCCACTCGAAGGGGAGCTCGGCGGGATCGCTGGCGACGCCGAGGGTGATGGCGGGGCGATCGGAGGAGGCGGCGAGCTCGATGAAGGAGACCGGGTGGGGTGTGACGCTGCTCGGAACGAGCTTGGGGCGTTCGGGGAGGCGCTGGAACTGGTAGAGCGGCGGGAGGAGATGGAAGGCGACGGACTCGGGCGCGGCCTCGGCGAAGGGGGCGGCGACGACCGAGTAGAAGCCGGAGCGTAGGGGATTGATGGATACGGAGACCTCGAAGTCGCCTCCGCCGGGGGCGCGGCGCCAGGTGGCGGTGAGCGTGTCGCCGGCGGGCGAGGAGGAGGCGGCGGAGGAGAAGGTGAGCTCGACGGAGCCGTCGGGCAGGGCGCGGGCGGAGCGGGCGAGGTAGCGGGCGGAGGGCGCGGCGCGGTAGGGGTTGGCGGCGTCGCCGGCGGTGCGGTAGCCGCGACCGCCGGAGCGGATGAGGAGTTCGTTGTCGGGGTTGCGCCAGCGCGGGTGGATCTGGCCGGCCTCGATGTTGTTTGCGGGGCTGTGGAGGAGATCGAGCGATTCGGGGGCGGCGGAGGCGGGGAGGGGGATCCAGGCGCCGTCGGCGGAGCGGACGGCGGTCTCGCGGCGGACGAGGGTGCGGCCCTGGCCGTCATCGTGGGCGAGGAAGCGGACGCGGGCGGCGGTGTTTTCGAGGGTGGCGAGTTCGCGGGGTGAACCGGCGAGGGAGACGGGAGCGGAGTCGGAGGCGGTGGCGCGGACGGGCTCGGTGGCGAGGATGAGCGGGGCGGTCTTGAGGCGGAGGAGGGCGGAGCGGGTTTTGGTGCTGGGATCGAAGGCGGGGTCGGCGGCGAGGAGGACGGCGTCGAAACGGCCGAAGAAGCGGGCGGTGTCCACGAGCTCGACGATGGTCTCGCCGGCCGGGAGCGTGACGGTGCCGAGGTTTTGCCAGGCCCAGCCTTCCTTGCCGTGGGCGCCGGCTTCGCGGGGGAGGCGGGCGCCGTTGAAGGCGAGGGTGAAGCGGCGCGCGCCGGGCTGGCTGTGGGTGACGTCCACGGCGTGGACCCAGACGCTGTAGTCGCCGGCGGCGGGGACGCTGATGCCGGTGAGGGCGTTGAGGTCGGTGCCGGGGGTGCGGAGGATGCGCGCGCCGAGGGAGCCGGAGCGCGTGTCGGTCATCCAGCCGCCGGGGAGTTGGAAGTCCTGCGCGAGGACGAGGAGGGGCTGGGGTGGCGGGGCGGAGACCGCGGAGGCGGCGAAGGCGACCGCGGAGAGGAGGAAGGCGAAGAGGGATTTTTTAACCACGGAGAACATGGAGGGCACGGAGAGGCGGAGTTTTTAACCGCGGATGGCGCGGATGGGCGCGGATCGCGGAGAGAAATCTTTAACCACGGATGGGCACGGATGGGCACGGATGTCGGAGGATGGGTATCCGTGAGAATCTGTGTGATCCGTGGTCGATGGGTGGAGCTAGAGACTGACTGGCGCGGGGGCCGGAGTCTTGGCGGGAGGGGTGGGCGCGGGATGGGCGTCCGCGGGCTGCGCGTTGTGGAGCTGGCCGTCGTCGGTGAGGTCGCGGGTCGGGTTGCGGAGGGCGACGAGGAGGCGGCGGAGGTCTTTGATCCCGCCCCAGAGGAACCAGACGACGGTGATGGAGCCGACGATGGCGCTCACGATCACGACGGTGAGCCAGAAGCCGCCCCAGGCGTTTTTGGAAAAGCCGACGGTGAGGCCGCCGATGGTGCCGATGGCAAACACGAGCGTCCACGCGGCGGTCCAGACGAGTTTGAAGTAGTAGATGAAACGGTCGCCGCGGGTGAAATCGGTGGTGAAGCCGAGCACCTGGCGCCAGCGGGCGAGGCCGGCGACCTTGGGGCCGGCGGTTTCGCCGGGCAGGGCGTGGACGCCGCGGTGGAGGAGGCGGTCGAGATCGGCCGGCTGGCGGCAGGTGGCGAGCGAGACGAGGACGTAGGAGACGATGCTCGTGGCGTAGGCGACCATGGCGAGCCAGGCGCCGTTGAGCGGAAACTTCGGTGCGAGGGCGAGCAGCGCGGGGATCTTGGGCCAGACGGCCTGGAGGCCGATGCCGACGATGGCGACGGTGCAGCCGGAGATCATGGCGGCGTAGGCGCCGGCGGTGGTGCCGCGTTTCCAGTAGAGCCCGCCGATGATGACCGCGCCGGAGCCGCCGAGGTAGATCGTGCCGGTGAGCAGGAAATACATGAAGATGTAGTCGCGCAGCGGGAAGAGCGCGGACCAGCAGAAGGCGAAGACGGCGACAAAGACGATGGATCCGCGGAGAAGGTTGAGGTGGGCGCGCGGCGAGAGGGGAGTCTTGCGGAAGGGGAGGACGACATCCTGCACGAAGATGGCGCCCCAGGAGTGGAGGTAGGTGTCGTCGGTGGAGATGGCGGCGGCGACCATGGCGGCGGCGAGGAGGCCGACGATGCCGGCGGGCAAGATGGAGAGCAGGGTGACGGGGACGGTGAGCTGGCTGTGGATCTGCGGGTCGGCGATGCCGTCGAGCGTTGAGCGGGCGGCGGCGGCCTCGGCGCCGTAGCCGGCATGGTGGAGCACGACGTAGGCGGCGATGGGCAGGAGCATCAGCATCAGGTAGGTGACGCCGTTGCGCCACTCGGCGAGGACGCGGGCCATCTTGGCCTCATGGGGGCTGCGCGCGGCGGCGTTGTAGCCCTGGGTGCCCTGCCAGCCGAGGCAGTTGTAGAAGGCCTTGAAGGCGAAGATGGCGAAGAACCAGAAGTTGAAGTCGCTGATGCCCTGCTGGTCGAAGGGGTCGAGGAGGGACTTGCCGGGGGCGGTGGCGGAGAGGGCGGCGAAGGTGTCGCCCCAGCCGATCCTCACGAAGACGGCGATCATGAGGACGAGGAACACGATGTTCACGAACTGCGCCTGGATGAAGTCGGTGACCATGACGGCGACCATCCCGCCGCCGAAGACGAGGGCGAGGGCGAGGCCGAGGAAGCAGGCCATGACGAGGAGGAGGGTGCGCACCTCGACGCCGGCGATCACGACGGTCTGCGGGAGGCCGCAGAAGTGGATGAAGAAGTTGGCGACGATGCCGGGGAAGACGCCGTAGTTGAGCACGCCGGAGATCCAGGTGAGGATGCCCGCGAAGACGCGAAAGCGGCGGCTGTAGCGCATCTCGAAAAACTGCGCCATGGTGAGGGCGCGCGTCTCGCGGTAGCGGTAGGCGACCCAGCCCGACATGGCGACGAGCATGCCGACGGGAGCGAGCATCATGCCCCACCAGTAGGCGGCGAAGCCGGCCTGGTAGAATTTCTCGAAGTTGGCGATGACGCTGGCGACGCCGAAGGCGGCGAGGCCCTCGGAGAGGGTGAGCATGTAGCGGCCGGCGCAGCGGTTGGCGGCGAGGAAGTCGGAGACGCTGCGGGTGTAGCGGCGTATCCAGACGGCCACGACGGCGAGGCCGAGCACGAAGGCGGCGACGATGGCCCAGTCGAGGGAGGTGAGATGCATGGGGTGACGGAGCGACAGAGCGGCAGAGCGACAGAACTACAGAGCGGCAGAAGAGGAGAAGACGGAGGGCGGGGCCGCGGAGCGGCGGGGCGAAACGGCCGCGCCGTTTCGCTTCGAGGATCGAAGCGGTCGAATTGGCGGTCGGCCTACATCACCAGACGGTGAGGACGGTGCCGTTGGCGGCGCGGGGCACGCCGCGCCAGAAGGTGGAGGCCTCGTTGTAAGGCATGCGTCTTTCCTCGGCCGAGGGGTTGGGGTTGGCGGTCTCGGGCGGACGGAGCTTGTCCACGTGGCCGTCCACGAAGACGCAGAAAACGAGGCCGTCGTTGCGGCCGGTGGCGGTGGAGCGGAAGAGGTTGATGCTGGTGCTGTCGCCGAGGGCGACGGTGCGCGCGGGATTGGCCACGTGGCCGAACTGGAGCGGCGTGGCGGGGTTGGTGGCGACGCCGGCGGTGGTAAACTGGCTGAGGTAGGCGTTGTAGCCGTAGGCGCGCGGCGAGGGCACGTCTTCCATGAGCGGCGTGAAGAAGACGGTGTTGCCAAACACCTCGATGTAACGGTCACGCGTGTCGGGCACGGTGGGGATCGCGGGCACGGGCTGGCCGGCGTAGATGATCCGCCAGAGCTCGCGATACCAGTAGTGGGTGGTGTGGTTGGCGCTGTTTACCGGGAGCGTCTGTTTGTTGTCGTTGACGAAAATCTGCATCGCCGAGCCGAGCTGGCGGAGGTTGTTCATCGAGGTGGCCATGCGCGCCTTGTTGCGGACGCTGCCGACCACGGGGATGATGATCGCGGCAAGGATGCCGATGATGGCGATCACGGTGAGGAGCTCGATGAGCGTGAAGGCGCGCGGCGGGCGCGAAGAACGGGCGGGGTGCATGGCGGGGCGGGGAAAGGGGCGGGCGCGGAGGACTTAGCCGTCGGCGCGGATTTCAACGAGAGCGTCTCCGCCGGGCAACGAGACGCGCCAGAGGCCGTCGCCGGCCGGGGCTACGTGAATGCCGGCATTGACGGTGCCGGAGGCGCGCCAGACGAGGACCTCGCACGCCTCGTAGGAGGCGAGGCGCACGCGGTCGCCGAGGACTTCGAAGCGCGTGACCGCGGAGGGGGGGAGGTATTTTTGCGGATCGCCGACGAGGGCCCAGCCTTCTTGCACAGGACTAAAAACAACGAAGGCGTCGGTGAGCGGGGCGAGGGTGTAGCGAGCCGGTTTGCGTTGGAGCTCGGCGCGGCCGGAGAGGCAGTCGTAGCGCAGCAAGCCGTCGGCGGCGGGGCGCGACCAGGCGGCGGCCTCGGCGGGCGAGAGCAGGGCGGCGGCGTGGCGGTGGTCGTCGGCGGTCCATTCGCCGTGCACGGGCTTGGCGGGGTGCGTGAGGTTGTAGGCGGCGGCGGCGGCGCAGCCGTGGGGGAGGGGGGCGATGACGCGGTAGGCGTTGTCGTGCTCGTAAGGATCCGTGAATACAGACTCGGGCAAGGGGACGGCGGGGGCGAGCGGACGAAGGATGCGGCCGTCGGCGAAGCAGAGGGGGCGGATGAGCCCGGGGACGAAGCGGTCGGGCGCGTCGGAGAGGTAGATGGGGCCGCCGGAGATGGCCTTGCTGCGGGCCATGAGGGGACCGGCGACGCGGTCGCTGGAGTGGAACATGTCGTGGTCGCCCCAGACGGTCTGGCCGAGCCAGAGCATGTTGCCGAAGGAGTTGTGCAGGTGGTGGCGGGCGCGCCAGGCGTCCTCTTTTTTGTAGTCCTCGCTGCAGCGCATGATCTGCGCGGCGGGCTGGTGGAAGGCGCAGAGGTTGTTGTGCGCCATGCAGCCGATGACGCCGTCGAAGTGGCGGCGGACGGCGGTGTCGAGGCCGTGCTTGCAGGAAGCGGAGGCGCGGACGGCGTTGGGCACGCGGCCGGCGTATTTGCGGAGGTTGCCGGCCTGGTTGTCCACCTTGAGGAAGTCGAAGCCGGCGTCGCGCGCGGGGCGGGTGAGGGCGTCGAAAAACATCTCGCCGTCGATGACGCGTTCGCCGGGGAGCTTGGTTTCGGGGGCGACGGTGACGAGGTGCGAGTCGAGCGTGGCGCCAAGCGCGTGGCGGGCGGAGACGCCGCCCCAGTAGCCGTTGAAGTTGAGCCAGAGGCCGAGCCAGCGGATGCGGGTGCCGAGGACGGCCTCGGTGACGGGTTTCCAGCCGCGGGGAAACTTCTCCGGATGCGGGGTGGCGGCGTGGAGGCGGCGGGCGTCGAGGGCGGCGGAGACCTGGCCGGCGGCGCCCTCCTGCGTCTCGAGGGCGGGGGCGGAGGCGCGGGTGCCGTCGTCGATGTGGCCGTCGTCCACGAGGACCCAGCGGACGGGGATCTCGGAGGCGGCGAGGCGGCGGATGGAGGACACGATGATCTGCTCATCGATGTTGAGCTTGAACTCCTCGAAGGAGCACCAGCCGAGGTGGTCGAAGACCTCGGGGTAGGTCTTGTGGTGGCGGAGGCGGCCGACGCCGGAGAGGGCGGGGTGCCGAAGGGCGGCGGCCCAGACGCGGGCGCAGGCGCGGTAGAGGTCGGGATCGCGGGCGGCGGCGAGGAGCGGGAGCTCTCCTTCGAAACCGGGCGCGGTGCCGAAGGTGCCGGCCTCGAGGCGGAGGCCGTCGCCGTCGCCTCGCAGCCAGGCGGCGCTGCGGTGGCCGACGAGCGGGAGGAGGGCGAGGTATCCGCCGTCCTCGAGCTCGAGGACGGCGAAGAGGCCGCCGCGTTTCACGTCGTGCAGCGAGCGGACGGGAAGGGGGTGGCACTGGTTGTAGCCCTCGGGCCAGAGGTCGAGGTCGGGGTTGATGGCGTGGCGCTGGAAGGGCGCGTAGTAAACGCAGCGTATCCAATCGGGGACTACGACGGGTCCGGAAAAGACGAGGCCGTCGGCGGAGGTGAAGCGGAGGGCGGCGGGCGCGACGAGAACGAGCTCGCCGCCGGGGGGGAGGAGGGCGGGGAGATCGATGGAGGGGGCGGGCGAGCGGGAGGGGTCGAGGAGGCGGGACGCCTCCTCGGCCACGCCATCTTTACGGACCTGGGTCGCGACGGGGGGCATGTTTATTTGGTGGTGACCACGAGGGCCGGATAGACGGACCGGGCGGCGGGGCGGTTGTCCTTGGAGAAGAAGATCAGGCCGGGCGTCTTGAGTTCTCCCTCGCTGGCGAGGATGAGCGTGACGGGGCGGCCGGTGAAGCGGCGGACGAAGGCGGTGAGCGCGTCGGCCTCGAAGAGAATCGGCGGGCGACGGGAGATGTTGGTGGCGGCGTCCCACTCGACGGCGGCGAGGCGCTCCAGGCCGGGCTCGCCGTAGCCTTGCTCGAGGAGAGCGCGTCGTTTGGGCGCGCTTTCCCAAGTGATGGAGTCCTCGTGCCAGGCGACGGACTCGGCAAGGCCCCAGAGGGTGATCGGCACCATGCCGCCCTCCTTGCCGAGCACGGCGCTGGGGATCATGCGGAGGGAGGCCTTCTCGATCTGGGCGCCGGCGGGCAGGGCGGAGAGATCGAATTGAAGCAGGGTGCGGCGAATGTAGTCGGGGCCTCGGTTGGAGACGCCGAGATTGAGGACGTGGGCGATCTCGCCGTTGCTGGCGACGAGGACGTCCTGCACCGGGTTGAGCGTGATTTCGGCGGCCGGCGCCGAGGCGCAGGCGAAGAGCAAGGCAGTGGCCAGGGAGGCCAGACGGGCGAAGTGCATGGTGGGTGGGGTTAAGGGGCGATCAGCGGCGGCGACGGGTGGCGACGGCGAGGACCGCGAGGCCGGCGAGGGCGGCGAAGGCGGAGGGCTCCGGGATGGCCGAGGTGACGGTGAAGCCGAAGTCGTTGCCACCGGCGCCGAGCTGGTAGCTCGCGGCGAAGGTGTTCGCCCCGAGCGTGAAGGAGTGGCCTTCGTCGTAGCCGAGGAAGGTGCCGCTGATCGAGTTGGCGGAGTGGTTGACGAGGACGAGGAACTCGGTGCCGGTGGCGAGGGCGGGGAGCGACTCGAAGCCGGAGAGGACGAGCGAGGCGCCCGAAGCGATGGTGACGGTGGACGAGGCGCCGTTGACGATCAGCTGGTCAAAGGACGAGGCGGAGGCGGCCTCGACGGAGAAGACGGACGCGGCGCCGAAGGAGACGTTGCCATCCACGGTGAAGGCGCCGGGGCTGTTGCCCGGGGCGAAGGTGCCCTGGGTGAGCGTGAGCGCGTTGACGCGGCCGGAGCCGCCGAGGACGGCGGTGGCGCCGTTGAGCGTGACGCCGGAGCTGGCGAGCTGGCCGTTGACGACGAGCGTGCCGGCGGAGACGAGCGTGGCACCCGTGTATCCAAGATCTGATGACAAGGTGAGGGCGCCGGAACCGGTCTTGGTGAGGCCGCCCGTGCCGGTGATGGCGCCGGCGAAGGTGGTGGAGGCGTTGTTGTTGCCGGCCGTGAGGGTGGCGGTGCCGAGGGTGACGGCGCCGCCGGTTGCGCCGCCGCCGGAGAGGCCGCCGACGGTCTGGTTGATGTTGTTGAGGTCGAGGGTGACGCCGGCGTTGTCGGCGAGGACGTAGGTGGACTGGGTGGAGAACACCTGCGGGGTGGTGTTGATCGTGGTGGCGCGGATGGTGCCGGCGTTGATCCGGGTGTCGTCGGCGTAGTCGGAGGCGGTGTTGAGGAAGGCGAGGACGCCGGCGCCTTCCTTCACGAGGCCGCCGTTGGTGAGGCGGACGCTGATCTCGAGGTCCTCGGCGGCGGCGCCGTCGGCGATGGTGAAGGTGCGGGCGGCGCCGCCGAGGTCGATGTAGCCGGTGCCGGAGCTGCGGGTGATCTGGACCTTGGTGGAAGCGCCGGTGGAGTTGGCGAAGGTCAGGTCGCCGCCGAGGCGAAGGACGCCGGGGGCGGAGGTGGCGGACTCGAAGAGCGTGAAGGCGTTGCGCGTCGAACTGGTGTTGCCGTCGTGCGTGATGCTCAGGCCGCCCGAGCCGATCTCGATGGCGCCGCCGATGGTGCGCGAGCCGGCGGTGGTGACGGCGAGCGAGCCCGTGGTGAAGGTCGCGTCCTTCGCGACGGTGAAGGCGCCGGCGGAGAGCGTGGTGGCCGCGAGTGTTTCCGAGAGGCCTTGGGCGAGGGTGACGGTGCCGCCGCCCATGGTGAGGGAGGCGGTGTCGGCGATCTGGTGGGAGCGGGCCCAGGAGACGGTGCCGGCGGAGACGACGAGGTTGCCGGCGAGGGCGTTGACGCCGGCGGCCTTGTTGAGGCTGAGGGTGGCGCCGGAGACGGTGGTGGCGCCGTTGAAGGTGTTGCCGGCGGTGTCGGAGGCGCCGGAGCCGAGCGTGAGGCCGCCGGAGCCGGCGAGCGTGAGGCCGTTGCCGGAGCCGGTGAAGGCGCCGCCGAGGGTGAGGGTGTTGGCGGCGTTGCCGAAGGTGAGGGTGTGGGTGGTGTTGGTCCCCTGGATCGAGCCGCCGCCGGAGAAGGCGAAGGAGTTGCTGGAGCTGGCCTCGAAGATCGAGGCGCTGCCGGCGATGTGGAAGGGGTTGGCGAGGACGAGCGAGGTCGCGCCGGCGGTGGTCCGCATGGCGCCGCCGGCGAGGGTGAAGGCGCCGGAGCCGAGGGCGGAGTTGTTGCCGACGTAGATGCGGCCGCGCTCGAGCGTGACGCCGCCGGAGTGGCTGGAGGCGGCGGAGAGGAGGACGCCGCCGGAACCGGTGTAGCCGAAATCGAGGATGAGTTTGCCCGCGCCGCTCATGGCGCCGAGCTGGAGGTTGCCGTTGCCGTTGACTGAGTTGGTGACGGTGAGGTCGGCCGAAAGAATCATCGGCACGTTGATCGTTTTGGACGACGTGCTGGTGGAATTGAAATGGATGGTGGAGGCGGTGCCGTTGTGGGAGACGAAGTTGAGCGACTGCGTGCCGCTGCGGGCGATGGAGACGGTGTTCGCCGCGCTGCCGCCGAAGATGATGCTGTTGAGCTGGAAATCGCCGGCGAGGTCGTTGGTCGCGGTGTAGGCGGAGGCGGCGTTGTTGAACTGGAGGACGGTGGAGCTGCCGGAGGACGGGAGGCCGGTGCCCGACCAGTTGCCGGCGACGCTCCAGTTGCCGGTGGTGCCGTTCCAGACGGACTGAGCGAAGACGGCGGGGATGCCGGCGAAAAGCGCGAGGAGCGCGGAGGCCGCGGCGCGGCGGTGGGCGAGGGATTGCGGGGTTGACATGGAGGTAGCGGAAGGGAACTGTCGCAAACGTTATCGAAAACGTTTACGAAATGACAAGTCAAAAAACGCTTCCTTTCGCGCCCGCGTCTGCGGATGTATTTGCAAGCATCATGCCTAAGCACGCCTTGCGAAATCGCGCCGGAGAGAGGGAGGCCGGGCTTGGCAAGGGGGGGCGGGGGCGCCAAGTGGGCATCAAGCAGATCGCGGCGGAGCTGGGCGTGAGCGTGGGCACGGTGTCGCGGGCCTTGAACAACCGCTACGGGGTCGATCCGGAGACGCGGGAGCGCGTGATCGCGGCGGCGAAGCGGGCGGGCTACGTGCCGGACGCGGCGGCGCGGCGGCTGAAGTCGCATCCGCTGTGGCGGGTGGCGCTGCTCTTCGCGCCTTTCGTGGGGCCGGGCGGGGAGATCAACCCGGCGGCGGTGGCGACGGTGGAGGCCCTGCGGGCCGAGGCGCAGCGGCGGGGGTTGGAGTTTCAACTGGTGGAGTATCGCGGCGACGCGGACGTGGTGGCGCGCTGCGAGGCGGGTGAGTTCGACGCGGCGATCACCTATGGTCACTTCGAGCCGGCGACGCTGGAGCTGCTGGCGGGGCGCGGGTTGCCGACGGTGTCGCTACAGGGGCGGATGCGCGCCGGTCGAGTGGTGCCGGTGCGGGTGGATACGCGGGCGGCGGCCTACGAGGCGGTGCTGTATCTGGCGGCGCTCGGGCATCGGCGCGTCGGGCTGGTGGCGGGGCCGGAGACGGAGCTGCACCACCGCGGATTCTACGAGGGCTTCGCGGCGGCGGTGGACGAGTTTTCGCTGGAATCGCCGGCGGAGTGGCGCTTGGCGCTGGGGGCGGACCAGCTAAACGTGCGGGGCGCGGCGAGCGCGCTCGCGCCGGTGCTGGCGGATGCGGCGCGGAGGCCGAGCGCGGTGGTGTTTGCCTCGGACTGGCTGGCCTGCGGCGGGCTGGAGGCGGCGCGGGCGGCGGGCTTGGGCGTGCCGCGCGACCTGAGCGTGACGGGCTTCGACGATTTGCCGATCGCGGCGGAGCAGACGCCGCCGCTCACGACCTTCGACGTGCACCTGGACCGGCTCGCGGAGACGGTGTTCGAGGCGGCGACGCGTCTGCTCGAGAACCCGCTGCTCTCGGCGGCCGAGCTGGAGGAGCCCCGGGTGCGGGCGGATTTCGTGAAGCGCGGCTCCTGCGGTCTGGCCGGGCGCTGAGGCGCGGCCTCGGGCGGGGCGAGCCGACCGGATCAAAGCGCCCGGCGCACCCGAACGACGGCGTCAACCTCTGGCAGCTGTCCAACCATATCACCCCCAGGCGCGCGAGCTGGCGTTCGGCTGCACGCGCCGGGCTGGGCTTTTTCCTTTCCACGCGGTCGAGGGCTTCGATCCGCCGCTGCCGTTGATGCGCAGGCGGGGCATCCCGTCACGTGGAGCGGTCGTAGATATCGAGCGTCACACGGGATTCGACTTCGGCCCCTCGAAGGTAACGCTCGATATTGCTTAACGCGAACTCCCCGATCTTGACGTATTGATCGCGCGTGGGCCCAGCGATGTGCGGGGAGAGAACGGCGTCTTCGAGCGCGCAGAGCGGATTGTCGAAGGTGAGTGGTTCGGCGACAACCACATCCGTCGCCACGCGCACGCGGCCCCCGCGCCCCTCCGCGACCAGCGCGGCTTCATCGACCAGTTGTCCCCTCGCGACGTTGACGAATACGGCCTCGTCGGGCAGCAGGGACAACTCCCTCCTGCCGATGCAGCCCTCGGTCGCGGGCGTAAGGCTCTCGCATTCGAAGAAGATGTGCGAGCTTCCCAGCAGTTCATCGAGGCTTGCGCAGGGGGTGACGCCCTCTTGGAGAAACACGTCGCGCGGCACGCCCGCAGAGTAGCTTCGAACGTGCGTTCGGAATGGACGGAGCAGGCGCACGAGGGCGCGGGCCACCGCTCCGAAGCCGTGGATGCCGACACCCCGGTCGAAGAGGGTCTTGGTCCCCAGAAGAGACGGTTCGCTGTCGCGGTTCTTCAGCGAGATGATCTTTCGCCAGTTCCCTTGGTTGCGGAGGGCGGAGAGGGCGAGGAGCAGCGCGTGCTCGGCGACACCTTCGGCGGCCAGCCAGCCCCAGTTGCTGACCGTGCCGCCGGCCTCGATGAAGCTCCGCGGCACGAGCCTCTTCACGGAGCCGGCGAGATGGCAGACGTAGCGGAGCGTGCAGTCGGGGGACTCGATCCAGGCCGCGGGCAAGGGTGGGGTGGACCATCCGGTCAGCAGGATGTCCGGGCGCGATTCCCGCAGCCAGCGCTCCCAGATGACGCCCTGCGGGAGCCAGAGCGCGTCGATCGGCAGCGCGCCGAGCCGCCGCTCGATCTGCGGGAGAAACGCGGCGCGTTCGGAGGCGTTGCACACGCAGGCCAGGCGCGGGTTGAGGAGCGCAGCCGCGACCGGGCGCGCGGCGCCGCCGCGGTATTTGTCGAGAAAAGCGGTGGGAGGCATCGACGAGCATCCCACTCCCCCGCGCGAAACGGCGCGAACGGGACGCGATTGACACAGGTCAACCGAGTGAAGGCCCGGTGGGCCGGGCGGCGGGCGCTGCGTTTTGTGACCTGAGTCAGCGCCGGCGCGCTTTAACGAAACCGGGGCCGTGGGAATATGTGCGGCAGAAACGAGACACCCCGACTCCGTCCACCCCATGCCCTCTCAATCGTCCTTCCGAACCGAGCGTGGATTCACGCTCATCGAGCTGCTCACCGTCATCGCCATCATCGGCATCCTGGCGGCGATCGTCATCACCACCGTGGGCCGTGTGCGTGAAAGCGCCAGGTCCTCCGTGTGCGCCTCCAATCTGCGGCAGATCGGCCTGGCGATGATGCTCTACGCCGACGACAACCGCGGCAACTTTCCGACCGCCTACGTCAACGCTCCGGGGCAGAACGTCACCTGGAACAGCAAGCTGAATCCCTACATCATCTCGCAGGCGGCGTCGTCGAATCCCAACGCGCCGCAGTTCGATTCGAGTCCGGTCTGGGACTGCCCCTCCGCCGAGAAGATCAAGGTCAACGCGTCCGACCGGTATCATCTTCGCCACTACGGGATGAACGTGATGATCCGCGAGCCGCAGTGGAACTACATCCGCGCCCGCGTGCCGACGCCCTCGCGCTACATCCTCATCGGCGAGATCAACCGGAACGGCGAGTTCGTCTCGGGGCTTAACCCCACGCCGGACCGCACCGGTTCGGTTGATACAACCTACCGCATCTCCCATCGCAACGGCACCGGCTCCAACTACGCCTTCGCGGACGGTCACGTGGAATTCCGGGCCGGCGCGTTGACCGACGCCGCGGCCGCCACTTCGCCTTGGCGCTGGTGGCAGTAGCCCGGCCCGGCCCGGCTCGCCCGCGTCCCGCCCCCCCCGCTTTCTCCGCCGGCCCCGTGTCGGCGGCAGGTTCTCCCGTATCGCAAGAAAACCATCCAGCCCCGTCATCACCATGAAATCATCCGCCACCAGCCTCCGCGTCGCCCTCGGGCTCGCGTTCACCGCCTGCGCCGCCTCCGCCCAGGCCGTCTTCACCGAGAACTTCCAATCCTACACGATCACGCCGCCGGCGACCTTCGTCACGCTGCCCCAGTCCAACACCGACACGAGCGTGCGTTGGCTGAGCCGCACCATCGACACCAACCGCCTCGTGCGGGTTTACACCGACACTTCGGAGCTGTTCGGCGCCGGCGCCTCCAACCAATACCTCCGCCTGGAACGCCTCAGCGGGGCGACCGCGGATCTCAACGCCATCACCCAGCCGACTTCCACCCCGCTCCTCAGCGGCGAGATCAATTTCGATTTTTTCGTGGCCGCCGGCTCGATCACCAGCACCAACAACGCCTCGGGTTTCCGGCTCACCTTCCTCGCGAACACGAGCACCAACATCAACACGTTCACCAGCGCCAACACGGTCGGTGGCATCTACTTCACCGACGGGACGATCAATCTGCGCAGCTCCGGCGCCGCGATGCTCACCGACAACGCCAGCAAATTCTCCTTCACCACCGACCAGAAAAACTCGCTGCGCATCGTGTTCAACAACACCACGAGCACGCTCGTCTATGACGGCGGCAGCCTGTCGGCCGGCTTCATGGACATCTACTTGAACGGCACGAAGCAGGCGACCTGGTCGCTCAATTCCGGCAACACGGCCGGCCAGGGGAACGGCGTCAACTCCATGTGGTGGGCCGCTCCGTCGGGCCTGAGCAACAGCTCCCACGTGCAGGGCGTCTTCAACGTGGACAACATCGTGCTCTCGCCCGCCGCGATCCCCGAGCCCGCCACCGTCGCCTTCGTGCTCCCGGCCGCCCTCGGCGGTCTGTTCCTCCGTCGTCGTCGCGCCCAGAGCCGCTGAGCCCCGCGCCTGCGTTCGATCGATCTCCCCGCGCGCCGGCGCGGGGACCGCCGCCACGGAACGCAAGGGCCGCGCCCGCGAGTTCCCTCCGCACTTTTCAACCACATCCCCCGCGCCATGCCTTCGCTTCGCCTTTCGCTCGTCCTAGCCGCCGCCTTCGCCGGACTCGAGTCCTTCGCCTCCGCGCCTCCGGTCTTTGCGGACAATTTCGACAACTACCCGACCTCGGCCTTCTTCCCCGTTTCCTCCACGGACACGCGCCTCAAGTGGATGTCGAAGCAGGACCTCGAGGGCCGCTCCATCACCGTTTATTTTGACGACGAGAACCACTTCGGCCGCGGGCCCACCAACTGCGTGCTCGAGCTTAAACGCGGCCCGCAGGCCACCCGGGATCTCACGCTCCTCTCCCGGCCGATCGCCTCTCCGCTCGCCGCCGGGCACCTGACGTTCCGCTTCTTTGTCGCCGCGGGCGGCATCAAGGGCGACGGGCGGGCCGGGTTTCGCGTGACGCTCCTCGCCAACACCACGACCGATCTCGGCACGGTCAACACGGCCAATACCGTGACCGGTTTCCACATCACCGATGGAAACATCAACCGCCGCAACCACACGACCATGTTGAGCGGTCCTCTCAACGAGACGCCTTTCGAGCCGGGCCAGGTGAACTCCTTGGACTTCGTCTTCAACAACACGAACGCGCCGATCCCTTATGTGTTGTCCCTGTCGTCGGCCGGATCGCCCGAGCGCAAGGTCGGCAGCACGGTCTCGCCCGGCCACAGCGAACTCTGGATCAACGGCGAGAAGCGGCTCGTGTGGCCGCTTGGTTCCGGAGGCGCGATCAGCACCGGCGCCCCGGTCAACGCCCTATATTTCCTCGTTCCCGCCGGCCTGGACAACAGCCTTCACGTCCAAGGCGCGCTTCGGATCGATGATCTCGCGCTCTCGCCGCTCGTGCGGCCGTGAACCGCCCCAGCCACCGACGCCCGTTTCCGCATGCGCACCCGTTTCGCCTCCCTTTTTCTCTTTGCCGGCCTCGCGTTGTTCGCGGGGGCGGGGCCGGCGGGCGCCGCGGAAGCGCCGCCGATCGAGGTCAGGCCGCGCGACCTGCGGCTTGAGACCATGCTGATCCGCGAAGGGCGTCCCGCGGCGGCGATCGTCATCCCCGACGTCCCCTCCTTTCGTGAGCAGGCCGCCCGCATCAACGCGGCCCTCGCGCCACATGGGGTGGAGCTGCCCGTCGAGCTAGATCAGGGCCGCAGGGACATCAGGAGCCTCGACCGGAATCTCATCATCCTTGGCGATCGGGACTCCAATCTCGCGCTCAAGAAGCTCTATTACCTGCACTACACCCTCCTCGACGCGCGGTTCCCCGGGCCCGGAGGCAGCGATCTGCGCTCGCTGCACGATCCCTTTGGCGACGGTTTCAACATCATCACCGTCGGGGCCATGGATTCCGCGGGGCTCGCGCGCGCGGTCGATTGGCTAGTCGCGGAGATCGCCCGCCTGTCGCCTCGCGGAGGTTCGCTCGCGCTGGGCCGCCTCCAGCGGACCGAGTTTGCGAAGGGCACGGTGCTTCCTGAGACGGTCGCCGACGCGATCCCGTGGGAGCGCTCCGATGGCTACGGCCGGCAGACCCACTTTGGCTGGAACATCCTCAGCCGCCTGCTCGCCACCTACTACATGACCGGCGACGAGAAATGGGCCCGCGAGTTCATGCGGCTCGCCGTTCCCGACGAACAGGGCGTGAAGGATATCCTGGCCATCGACCGCGAGAATTTCGACGACCCCCGCGATCCGCTCGTGAAGCCCTACCATTACGACGCGATCATGATGATGATCTATTGGGACCTCGTGGAGGAGAGCCCCGTGTTTCCCGAGGATTTTCGCGCCTTGGTCACGCAAAAGTTCGCCGACCAGTTCGCCTATCACGTGAACAACACCTACAAGGTCCTCCGGCTCGCCCGGCCCGATCCGGTGATCGGCGGCCGGCATGAGCTCTGGGAGCTCATGTCCGCCTACGTGATCGCCCGCTATTTTGACAAATACAGTCCGGGACCGGCCACCCGCCGCTGTCTCGAGGTCGCCGAATACGCCTTCCACGCCTTCGACAAGCACCTCGCGATGCGGCTGGGCACGCTGTATTGGTATGGCACCTACATCGAGCCCGCCTTCATCTACGCCGCGCTTTCCGATCCGCTCCGTTACGAGGACAACGCCGTGGTCCGCGAATACGCCGCCACGCTCGGCAGGCTCTCCGATCGCACCAAGGGCGGCTGGGCCACCGAATACGCGTCGCCGTTTTTCCTAAACCTGACCGCCGCCCTCACCAACGACCAGGGCTACGCCGATCTGGTCGGCGACACCCGGCAGGCGACCGACATTTTTCGCATCGGCCAGTCCTACTGGCCCGCCCGCCCCTACCCGAGAAACTACTTCAAGGAGGTCGCCGGCACCGTGCAGCCCCAGGTGTTTGATCCGGAGGCGATGGGCTGGAAGTCGGATTTTCCGAAAGAGGAGGTCATGGATTTCGTGTCCTACCGGCAGTTCGACGACGCGCGGGGAGACTTTCTCCTCATCGATTCCAAATACGAATCGGGGCGAAACCCCTTTCATAACTTCGCGTTGATCAACCTCCGCATCGACGGGCAATCGCTCCTCCGCGGCTATGGCAACCAGCTCCACGTCTATCGCGACGGGCTCTTCGCTTCCGACATCAGCCGCTTCACGCGGGTGACCGGCCACGTCCGCGTCGGCGGCACGCTGGTCGTCCACGGCGAGGTGCGGGACCAGAACCGCCATGCATGGAGCCGCACGTTCCTGCTCCGCGAGAACAGTCACCTGATCGTGATCGATCGCGTAACCGCGCTGACCGACACCCGCGAGAGCCAGATCGACAACGATTGGGAGAGCTCGGATTCCGTGACGGCCAAACCCGCGGGCGGCGAATTCCTTCTGGCTCCGAAAGCGGCGGCCGGGGCCCGGCACCCGGCCTACACGTTGGCGACCAGTCTGCCGGCCGATGTCGAAGTGGCCGCCCAGACGAAGACCCTCCAATCCTCGGGCGTCATCTCCCGTTTCCAACTGCGCAAGCCCATGAAGAAGGGCGAGACCCTTGCTTTCGCCTCCGTGCTGCGCCCCGGCGCGCCCGATGCGGCCAATCCATCCGCCGGCCAGGACGGCGAAGTCGTCGCGCTCCGTCTGCCCCGGCCCGCGATCCTCAGCCTGCGCGAAGGCCAGGCGATCCTGGCCGAGGAGGGCCGTGTCTTCGCGCATCAAGTCAGCCACGTGCCCGGCCTCCTGACGTCGGATCGACCGGTGACGGTGGATTATGATCGAGGCGCCGGCCGGCTGTGCATCCACGCCGCCGCCACGAGCAAAGTGAGGCTGCTGCCGGTCTCGCGCGAGGTCGCCGTTCCCGCGGGTGAGACGCTCGTGGTCGAGCTTGCCGATGCGCCCCTTCCGCTCGCTCCGGATGCGCTCGCGGCCCAGGCGGAGCGAATCCTGCGCGATCGTTCGGCCGCCACCGCCGTTGTTGCTCCCGAGCCTCCCGCGCTCAAGCGGAAGTGGCAGGCTAAGGGCTCGTCCTACGTGCATTCCATCGTGCCCATCCGGCAAAGCGGGAAAACGATCTTCGCGGTCGCCGACGGCTCGGAACTCAGGCTGCTCGACGAGGCCGGCGCGCAGATCCGCTCCATCCCCGGGCCCGCGACCATCGGCGCCATCCACTGGTGGGCCGCGAAGGGCCTCCTGCTCGTCGGCGCCCGGGACGACTCCCTGCGCGCGGTGGATCTCGACGGCACCGTGCGCTGGTCCTTCAAATCCGAGATGGCGCCGGAATTGGTCGAGAGCCGGAAGTTCTACTGGTTCAAGAGCTCCATCCCGGGCGTGATCGCGCTGGAGACCTTCACGCGCGGCGACGGGCGAGAGTTTGTGTTCGTCGGCGGCGCGGGGACCGTCGAGATCATCGACGACGCCGGAAAGCTCGAGCGACGCTTCTGGCAGACCTGGGGCGCCGTGGACGGTTTTGCCCTGCAGCCGGCCCAAGCCGGCAAACCTGCCGCGATGTTGTGCAAGCGCTCCATGGGCGGCGATCCCTACATCTACGAGGTCTCGCACAACGGGCGCGAGTGGACCCAGCGCCTGCGCCGGATCGTGCACAGCATCGACGGCACCAACCTCGGCGGCCTCGGCTTCAGCATGGTCGGACGCAACTTCCTTCGCGTGGACCGTCTCACGCCTGACGGCCCGCTGCAGATGATCGGGGACTTCAACGGCGCGCAAAACCGGCTCGTCCTGTGGGACCTCGAGGGGAAGCCGCAGAAGGAAGCCGACCTTGGCCCGGGCTTCGTCGCCACCGGCGTTCTTGACCGGACCTACGGTCGCTCCATCACCCGCGATCTCAATGTCCGCGGGCTCGAGTTGATCGATCTCGACGGGGACAAGCGGAAGGAAATCGTGGTCGCCCTCGACCGCCGGCTCGTCATCGCCTTCGACCAGGATCTTTCCGCGCGTTTCCTTGTTCGCACCGCCGGTCGCCCCGTGCTCATGCGCGCCATCAGCGCGCCGTCGCGCCGACCTCTCCTCGTCGTGGCGGAGTTTGACGGACGGATTTCCGTGATAGACGCCGCCGGCCGGATCGTGGCCGGCGCCAAAGTCGGTGGCACGCCGACCATGCTCTTGCCCGATGGCGATCAGGTTCTTGTCGGCAACGACCGGGGCGAGCTGAGCGCCTTCGAGCTGCCGAGATGATGGTGATACAACCGACGGCGGCGCCACGGAGCGCCGCCGTCGAGATTCGTGACATTTGCCACGCCGTCCCCGGCCGTGGCGTGGGCTTCCCCTATCCATGAACAATCATCCCCTAGCCATCGCCTTCGCGTGGCTCGTCGCCAGCGCCTCTGTCCTTCTCGCCGAACCTCGGCTGCATGTCGCGGCCGGTCGGTCGGACGCGATCTACCGCGCCAATGAGCAGGTGGTTTTTGTCGTCAGGCTCTCGGACTCGGATCCAGCGGTGCGGCCGCCGGAGACCGTGATCGCGACTTGGGAGCTCAGCGCTGACGGCATGGCGCCGGTGAGGAAAGGGGAGGTCGAGCTCAAGGCGGGGGAGGGGACTATCGTCGGCTCGCTTCCCTCGCCGGGTTTTTTGCAGTGCAAGGTTGCCGTCCGTCCGCCCCAGGCGGGCTCCTCCGTCCTCACCGCGCTCGGAGCGGCCGGGGTGGAGCCCGAGAAGATCGGACCGATCGAGGGCGCCCCTGCCGATTTTGACGCGTTTTGGGCGTATCAACGGTCCGAGCTGGCTCGGGTGCCACTGAATGTGCGGTTGACCGCCATCGCCCCCGAACTGGTCGGTGACGCGAGGATCGTCGCTTTCGACGTCCAGGCCGATTCGCTCGGCGGGAAACCCGTCTCGGGTTATCTCGCGTATCCGGCGGGCGCAAAAGCCGGGAGTCTGCCCGCGATCCTCACCCTGCATGGCGCGGGCGTCTTTGATTCGAGGCTTCCGCTCGCGACGCGTTGGGCGAAAGACGGTTTCCTCGCCTTGGATATCAACGCGCATGGGCTGCCGAACGGGCGCCCGAAGGAATTCTACGCCGAGCTCGCGAAGACGACGCTCCGCGACTACCGCGAATTCGGCAAAGAGGACCCCTCGTCCTTCTACTTCCGCGAGATGTTTGTGCGCGTGCTCCGTGCGATCGACGTGCTCGCCGAGCGGCCGGAATGGGATGGGCGGGTGCTGTTGTTGCACGGGACCAGCCAAGGCGGCGCCCAGGCGATCGTCGGCGCGGCGCTGGACTCTCGCGTCACGGGGCTGGTCGCCGGCGTGCCCGCGTTTTGCGATCTGCTCGCCTTCGAGGCCGGACGTCCCCCCGGCTGGCCCCACCTGCTCAAGCCGGGACAAAAACCTTCCGAGGAAGGGGCGCGGGTGAGGGAGACGGCCCGCTATTTCGACATGGTCCACTTTGCCGCGCGCGTCCGCGTGCCGACGCTCTTCACGGTCGGCTTCATCGATACCGTCTGCCCGCCGACCTCGGTTTACGCGGCCTACAACGTGATCCCGGGGCCGAAGGAGATTTTCAACGATCCCGCCGCCAGGCACGAGAACACACCGGCCGCCAACGCGCGCATGCGCGAGGCCCTGCTCGGCTTCAGGGCGGCCCGCCCCTGAGCGGGGAGCCGCGTCCCGCACCGCCATCGATTTTCCGACCCCAACCCCATACCCCCATGTCAACCACCCCCTCCATGGCGGGGCGGCTCCGCGCCGCCTCCACCGCTCCCGCGCTCGCGCTGCCGTTTCGGTCTCTCGCGAATCGCTTTTTCCTCCTCGGCCTTGTGCTCTCCGCCCTGCTCGGCGTCCGCGGTGTCGCCGGCGAGCTGCTTCTCGGCGAACGGTTCGACGCGATGCCTCTCGGCCCTGTCTCGCTCACCCAGGCTCCTCTGACGATAGCCCAGGGCCAGAGCTCGACGTATTCGATCGAGGCCGCTCCCGGCGGGGGCGGACGCAGCCTGCGCAGCCAGATCAACAGCTCCGGCTCGATGACGACCAACGTCTATGTGTGGTTGAAGGGCACCGGTCGCTACACCGTGGAAATGTCTTTCCGGCCGACGGACCACAACACGCGGCTCAAGTTCGGGTTTCGCCGCGGGTCGGACTTTCCCACCCTCGCCCTGCTCGAGCTCAACGGCCGGCTGACTCCCTACACCCGCTCGGGCGACACCAACGTGGCGCGGACCGATCTCGCGGTGAACGTGCCGGTGGCGTCCTGGCATCGGTTGCGGGTGTTCGTGGACACCGCGACCGGTCGCTACGATCTCTGGCTGAACGGCGCCGTGGTCGCCTCCCAGCTGGTGATTCCCGGAGGAGCGGCATGGGCCGTCGGCGGGATCGACGAGTTCGTCGCCCAGCGCTACATACCCACCACCCCGTCCGCGCCCGTCGTATCCACGATGCACTACGATGACATCGCGCTCCGTCGGGGAGCCCCGGGGGACGCTTTGCCTTTCCCCGAGGATCTCGGCGGCCTGAACGCCTGGTTTCACCCCGTGGATCGCCAGACCGTCACCCAGTCGCCCCCTCCCTTCCGCTGGCCGCGCAACGTCGGCGTGGACGCCTACGAGATGGAGATCGCCCGCGATCCGGGCATGACACAGGAGCGCCGCCTGGTCGCCGGGATCCCCGCGAACTTTTTGAACGACGCGGTGGTCCTGGGGCACGGCAACTGGTATTGGCGTGTTCGATACACCTCGATCCCCGGCGTGTCCGATTGGAGCGCCGTGCGTCGCTTTCGCGTGGAGCGCGACGCCAGGTCCTTTGTCGTTCCCTCGATGGAGACGCTCCTCGCCAACATCGCCCCAGCCCGCCCCCGCATCTGGGCGACGCCCGCCACCCTCCCGGCCTACCGCGCCCGGGCGACGGGCATTTCATCGACGATCTACAATCGCGTCCGCTCTGACGTGCTCTCGAAACTCACGGAGGACCCTCCGGCCGAGCCGACCGTCGATCCCCGGGACTACCCCCGGGACGACCCGGCCTGGAAGGACGCCATGGACGCGCTTCGCAACGCCTCGGACACCGCGGCGAAGCGGCTGCTCGAGTCGGCCTTTGTTTACCTTATCGAGGAGGATCCGGCGGTGGGGGCGGACGCCGTGAAGCGGCTGCTGGCCCTGGCCTCGTGGGATCCGAACGGAGTCACCCACTACGACGTTCATGACCAGGTGCACCGCCTTATCGCCTACAATTCGGCCATCGCCTACGACTGGATCCACGGGCTGCTGGACCAAAATCAGCGGGCGACGGTGCGGGAGATGATCCGCGTGCGCACCAACGACATGTTCGTGCGGCTCTTCGGCCGCACGCCGCTCAACGCGAGGCCTTTCGACTCGCATGCATGGACCGCCGCCGGCTACATGGGCGTGATCGCGATGGCGACCAAGGGCGAGTATCCCGCGGGCGAGGCCGAGCATTGGTTCCGCAGCATATTCCCGTTCTATTTCAACGGCGTCCCGATCTGGGGCGGAGACGACGGGGGCTTCGCCAACGGCACCAATTACTGGGCCAACTCCACGTCGCAGGCCGTCATCGAGGCGCGCGACGCGGTGCTCAGCGCCACGGGATTCGACTTTTTCGACAAGGCCTGGGCGCGAAACCAGTATCTTTTTCCGCTCTATTTTTTCCCGAACGGATCGCCCACCGGCCTCTTCGGCGACGACCACAACATCCCCGCGTCCGGAGATGTCGCGACCGTCATCACCGGCCACATGCTGGCCAAGACCCATTCGAATCCCGTGGCCAAATGGCTCGCGGTGAATCGCGGTCCCGCGATCCCGACCCGGGAGCTGTATTACTACGGCCAGCCCGACAACACGATCCAGCCCCGCGCGCCGACGGAGTATCCCACCGCGCGCCATTCCCGCGACATCGGCTGGGTGGCGATGCACTCGAGCCTCGTGGACCAGAACCGCATCTCGCTCTACTTCCGCTCCAGCCCCTATGGCAGCTACAACCACAGCCATGCCGACCAAAACGCTTTCGTCGTAAGCGCCTTCAAGGAGTCGCTCGCCATCACCGCCGGCTGGTATGACTGGTATCACAGCCCGCACGGCCGGGCTTTCGCCTACCGCACCCACTCCGCCAACGCGATCACCCACGACGGGCGCAAGGGGCAGTTCTTCGACGCCGGAAACTCCGAGGGCAACATCCGCTCGAAAGGCGCCATTCGCGGCTTCGCCACGCATCCAAGCTTCGACGCCACCAGCGGCGACGCCTCGGCCGCCTACGCCGCGAACCTCTCGCGGGCCAAGCGCCATATCATCTTCCTCAAGCCCTCCACCTACGTCGTCATCGACGACCTCGCCTCCAACGGCGCGGCCCGGGCTTTCGAATGGAATCTGCACGCGGTGAATCAGATGGCCTTGACCAACACCGCCGCCGAGAAGAGCGCGCTCATCTCGAAGGGGCAGGCGAGGCTCAAGGCCCAGGTCCACTTCCCGTCGGATGTCTCCGTGTCGCAGCACGACAAGTTTCTGAGCCCGGAAGGGGTGGAGTTCCGCCCGCAGCAGCGTTTCGCCGCCAAGCCCAACCAGTGGCATGCCGCGTTCACCCTGCCTCCCAAGGCCGACACGATGATCGTGGCGACCTTGGACGTGTTCTCCAGCACCTCGACCGGCCGGAGCATCACGCGCCAACAGATCGGCAATTGTCTCAAGCTCACGACCGCCGGCTACACCGCCTACATCCGCCTCGCACCCTCCGGGACCGTGAACGTGGAGGATGTGGTTTTCGACGGGGCCGCCGCGGTGTTCGAGGGCTCCTCCTCGCTCCTGATCGACGGCACGCATCTGGCCCGCGCAGGCCAGACTTTGATCTCCGCCAACCAGCCTTCCACCATCGCCTACGGCGCGGGCCGTCTCCATGTCCACGCCACGGCCGATGCCAACGTGAGCCTTCGCATGCCGGACGTCTCGGCGCTGCGGGACGCGAAAGGCTTCGATGTGCCGCCGGTCGGCGATCCTGCCTACTCCCCGCGGTTGAGCGCGGTGGCCTGGCAGCCGGCGGCGGGGATGTTGAACCTCACGGTCGAGGCGGGCAGCCATTCGCTCTCGACGCCGGGCCTGGGGCCGGTCGCCAAGCCCGTCATCACCGCTCACCCCGCTTCCACGGTGGCCTTCCCCGGCGCCTCGGTGCGATTCGATGCCGCCGCCTCGGGCTCGGGCTTGTCCTATCAGTGGTTCCGCGGCCTGCACCCGGTCGAGGGCGCCACCAGCCCCACGCTCATCCTCGACAACGTCGGCGCCGCCGATGCCGGTGAATACTGGCTCACCGTCACCAGTTCGCGCTGGCTGGGCCTTCATCAGGCGAGCGAGGTCGCGGTCAACCTGCCCGCTTCCGTGATCAGTTCCGGCGGCCAACCGCATGAGAACGCGTTTGGCTTCGATCCGTCCGCGGGCGCCGTCCGGCTGCATGCCAAGCCCGCCCAGGCCGCGGCCAGCACGACCTACAGCGTTTCGGCCTTCGGCCACGCTGATCGTTCCGCGGATCTGGATTTCATGGCGCAGCGGAAAACGATCACGTTCGACGACGTGCTGTTCGAGACCCACCTCTCCGGCTCCGCCTATTTCGCGCGCCTCGGGTTGCAGAGCACGAGCGGAGGGGCCTTCGGCAGCGTGAGCGCGAACCAGGCGATCTTCTTCGACCTCAACCGCTCCGGCAACGTGCTTCGCCTGCTCTACAAGCCCGCCGGCACGACCACCACCACCACGCTCGCCCAGTTCCCGCTCGGCTCTCCCACCGGAGGCGGCGGCTCCTTCCGGTATCGATTCCGCCATCTCACGATGACGCTCGGCGGCTCGGGCTGGTCGGTGCAGGCCCGTCTGGAGTCGCCGACAAGCCTGCACGCCGCTGGCACCGACTTGGAGGCGAGCGGGCTTTTCTCCGACGCCGGCGTCACGCTCGCGCCGTGGAACGAATACCATCTCGGTCTGCGCTCAGTCACCACGCAGAGCACCGAGTTCTCCCGCTATGCCACGCTCTGGGTCGGGGGCATCGAGATCTCCGCCGAGCCCGCGGTGTCGCAACCCGCCACGCTCACGTTGGCGACCCACCTCGGCACGCCCGAGATCACCTCGCCCCCCGAGAGCCAGACCGTCTGGCATGGTGGCTTGGTCAAGTTCGAGGTGTCCGCGGCGGGGAACGGGCTCGTGTATCAATGGTTCCACAACGGCGCCCCGATCCCGGGAGCCACGGGCCGGGAACTGGTCGTGGAGAACGCCGGCGCGTCACATGCCGGCGAATACGAGGTCGCCGTCAGCGGCAGCCGTTGGCTGGCGCTGGACACCGAGGCCAACGCGGAGACGAACCTGCCCGCCCGCGTGATCAACTCCGCCGGCGCGCCGACCCTCACGAGCTACGGCTACGATGCCTCTCTCGCCTCGGCCGTGCTTCTGGCCCAGCCCGCGCAGGCCGAGGCCTCGTTGACGACGCACCGCGTCTCCGCGTTCACCTCCGCCGACCGATCCGACGACATCGACTTCTCCGCGAGCGAGAAAACGGTGAGCTTCCAGCGAGTCGTCTTCGACTCGCACCCGGCCGGCGCCAACTACTTCGCCCGCCTGGGGGTGGACAGCGCCAGCGCCGGGTCTCTCGCCAGCCAGACCGGCAGCCACGCGATATTTTTCCACCTGGATCGCTCGGGCAACGTCCTGCAGCTCCGCCACAAATCGCCCGCCAACGTTTACACGACCCTCGCGGCTTTTGCGCTTGGCGCTTCTTCCGAGACCACGACGACGACCGCTCGTTACCGTTTCGATCATCTCGACCTCACGCTCTCGCCGACAGGCTGGTCGCTTTCGGCCGGGCTGATCTCGCCGACCGCGCTCTATCCGGGCGGACAACGCTTCACCGCCTCGGGCACCTTTGTCGCCTCCGGCGTCTCCGTCCCGGCCTGGCCCGCCTATTTCGCCGGCGCCAGCGCGGTGACCGCGCAAAGCGCCGATCCCGGCCGCTACACGCGGCTGGCGCTGGGCGGGATCGAGGTCCGCACCGCGGCGGTGTTCTCGCCGCCGGCCATGCTTTCGGTCGAGGGCTTCGCGATGATCCGCTCGTTTCGCGTGGACCTGGGAGAATCGCCGTCGCTGGCCGGCCCCAACCATCTCGCGAGCCCGACGGCCGGCGCGCTGACCCCCGGCGTGGTCAGGGACCACGAAGGGTTTCACCACCCGTCCCTGTCGGTCTCGGTGAGGGAGGCGTTCACCTCCGCCGGTCCGGACCGGTTTGATGTGGCGCCCGGTTCCCGTGGCGCGCTGACGGTCGCCGGATTGTCGCCGGGATCAGCCTATGTTTTCGAAGCGCGCTCGGAGCGCTCGGGTTTCCTCTCCGCGTCCCGGTTCACCTTGCTGAAGGCCGACGAGGGGAGCGGTGTGGTGGCTCGCTCCGAGGCGGCGGGCGCCTTGTTTGGGCCGGTCATCGCGGGCGACGACGGTGTGCTCACTTTGCAAGTCGAGCCCCCCGGCGGCGGCGGCGGCGGGCGTTTGAGCCACGTCCGTCTCCTCGAGATGACACCGCTGCCGAGCGACTACGGGGCGTGGATGCACAGCCGTGGCCTCTCCGGGGCGCGCATGGGCTTCGCCGCGGATCCGGATGGCGACGGGCGAAGCAATCTTCTTGAATTCGCGCTGGGTTCCGATCCCGCGTCCGCCGATTCGCAGGCCGGGCCGGAGACCTTGCTCGTGCCGATGGACGGGCAGGAATACCTCGCGCTCCAGGTCTCGCGCAACGCGTTCGCGACGAGCCTGGCGTGGGAGGCGGAGGTCTCCTCCGATCTCGGCTCGTGGGCCGCCGGCCCGGAACACACGGTCGTGCTGCGCGATACTCCCACGGAGCTATGGGTCCGCGACGCGCGGCCCTTGAGCGAGTCTCCGCGCCGCTTCATGCGGCTGCGCGTTTCGCGATCGGAGTAGTGTGCGGCCGGGCCGTTTAGCCGGCACGGCCGCGGGCGGCGGTCGGGCGCCTCTTGAGCGAGCTTCCGTCCGTCCAGATTCCCTCGACGTGCGAGCGGATGGGCGCCGCGGGCACGCCGCGTTCGCCACGCTGGATCATGCCGACGAGCCAATCCACGGCCACCTCTCCGATCCGCTCCGAATCCTCGACGATGCCCGAGAACTCCGGGTCCGGCGCCGGCAGGCTCAAGCCCGCCAGGCCGACGCCGCGGGGGAGGGGGAAACGCTTCCTTCTGACCTGGTCCATTATCAGGTAGTTGGACGTCAGCAGGGCGTCCGCCTGGTGTTGGCGCAGGTAGTCGCAGAGCCGGCGGTTCACCTCCGGGGAAAAGGCGTCGTCGAAGGAGTAATCGAGAAAGGCCGGCATGCATGCCGAGGGGTCGTGCGTCTCCGCCATCTGCTCGGCGAGATAGCCGCCGGACACGGCGCATTGGCAGCGCACATCCGTCTCCCGCTCGACCATGAGGCCGATGCGGCGATAGCCGAGGCCCTTCATTCGCTGCATGGCGCGACGCACGTTTTGGAAGTGCGCCGACGCCACCGTATGCAATCGCGGGCGTCGGAGGGTGTAGCCGAAGGTCACCGTCGAAAATTCCTCCCACGGAAAATCGACCTCCATATCCGAATGGCGCAGGGGCCCGAGCAACACGCCCACGACGCCGCGTGTCTTGAGGATGCCGGCGACCCGCTGCGGCGTGAGTTCGGTGCGATTGAAGGCGAACTCCTCCAGCTTGTAGCCATGCGTCAGCGCCCGTTTCTCCGCTCCTTGGAAGTAGCGGAGATAGTGCGGGCTCAGGCGCCACTCGTTGTTGATCGGCTCGGCCGAGTAGGCGAGCCAGACGAGCGTGCCGCAGAAGGAGTGCGGGCGCTTCTTCGCCCGGTAGGACGCCAGCGACGCGAGCATCGGGTCGGGCACGTAGCCGAGCTTCTCGGCGATTTGCAGGATGCGCTCCCGCGTCTCACGCGGGATTTTCGGGCTGTTCTTGAGCGCGTAGGTGACGGTGCTGCGACCGACGCCGGCCTCGCGCGCGACGTCTTTCTGGGTCACTCGGGATGAGGTGGTCATAAGACGCTGGAGGCGTGCTTGCACCGCAGACTGGTTCCCTCGGCTCGGCGCCGCAATCCCCGAGGCGCACGCCATCGGCAAGCTCGTGGCATTATCGGGAGGCGGCGGGCGCGGCGATCGTGGGAGGTCGGCTTCTTTGCGGGACGATCACCTTCACTTCATGCCGCTGCCCGGCGCTGATCGCGGAGAACGGTATCCGGCCGTTTTTCATTTCCTTTCCGTCGAGGGCCGTCCGGGGGGCGGAGTCTTCCCGCGTGATCGCGACAACCAGCTCCGCGTCGCGAAACCGAAAGGTGAACTCCGACCCGGGCCAGTGCGAGGGCAACACCGGGCGGATGTGGACCCCGTCGGGCTCGACCTGGAACCCGAGCAGTCCGTTCAGCACGACGCGTTGGAGGGTGCTGATCGTGCCGGAGAGGAAGGCCGCGCCGCCCTCGCCGTCGTGCTCGGGCGTCTCCATCCAATGGTTCACGATGGCGTAGGGCGCGGTGCGCGCCACTTCCACGGGATGGATCGTCTGCTCGTAGGGCAGGATGTGCCGGATCACGGTCCAGAGGCGCTCGCCGTCGCCGATCACGGCGAGCGCCCGGGCGAGGAAGCCCTGGCTGCCGTGGTTATAGACGGTGCCGTTTTCACCCGCGCCGGGCACCAAGTCACCCGTGCCGAGGCGACCTAGGGCGTGAACCTGCGCCGGCTCGCCGAGCGGCGGGTAAAACAAACGCCACCCATGCGGCCCCTTCAGCCGATCCAGTTGCGCGAGGAGACCGTCCATCTCCTCGCGCTCAAAGACGCGTGCGATGAGTCCGAACGCGTTCACCGCTCCGTTTGGCCGGCAGGCGCCGTCGGGGTCGTGGTCGGAAAACACCCACTCGCCGCGGTCGGTGAACACTCCGTTGAGGAAGCCACGCTTGTTGAGCGCATGGCGCCGGATGGCTTCGCGCAGCTCGATCGCCGCCTGCGCCCAGGCCGTCGCTTGCTCGGCGGTCGGGCAGAGCCACCTCGCGGCCAGATCGAGCAGGTGCACCACATGGCAGCTCACCATCACGGATTCGCCGCGTCCCTCCACGCCGGCTTGGTTGAGCGCGTCGTTCCAGTCGCCGCCGCGGATGAGCACGAGCCCGTGCGCGCCTCGATTTCCGGGGGACAGATAATAGTCGAGCAGTCGCTCGGCGTGCTCGCGGACGGTGCCGGTCCGAGGGTCGTCGAGCCAACGCGCCGGTTCGTCCAGCAGCCCTGGGTCTCCGCCGTATTGCAAGAGGTCCACGATCAACTCGAGGACCCAGCACCCCGAGTCCACGTAGTCGCGAAGGTCGTGGCGACCCTGCGGCCCGTGGATCGAAAACTGGCGGGGGAACCAGCCGTCGGATCGCTGGCAGGAGAGGATGTCGATCAGCATCGACTTCGCGCGGGGCGGGAAGAGCCGGGCGACTCCGGAGAAATCCTGCGCGGCATCCCGCGTGCCGCGTAGCCCGCTTGGCCAGCCGCGGTCGAGCCTCCCGACCCAGTGCAACTGGGCCGGCAACCAGTGGTTGATGTAGTCGTCGAAGGCGGAGTCCGGGGTGCGGACCGAGAAGCGGGCGCACCAATCACGGTGTTCGTCGGCGAGGCGCTGCGCGCCGTTTGCGAAGCAGTCGGCGTCCAGCAGGCGGTGCGCGTTGGCAAGCAATGTCTCCTCGTCACCCCCGGTGGCGGAGGCGAGCACCACCGAATATTCACGAGATCTGCCCGGCTCAAAATCCAACCAGGCCTCGAGCGCGGCCACGGGTGCCTGCGCTCGCAAGCTGCTTCCCGGTGCATCCAGGGCGACGGGCAGCGCCGCGGTCCGCAAGGCGTCCGGCCTGATAAAGTCGCCTCCGCCGGCGAAACGATCGAGCGAGAGCTCCGCGCGGTCACAGGGCAGATCGGTCATCCAGACTGCGCGGTGCCGCTCCTCGACGCGTCCGGCGGGAGAACGTGTCTCCACCACCACGGACGCGGCGGGTCGCGCCGACGCATGGCACAGTTGGTAGAGCTCGAGCACATCCCAGGGTGCGAGCACGGCCGGTCCGACGTGTGGGCGCAGGCAGGGGACCACGCGAAGGCTGGATGGAGCCGTGGAGGTGCGGGTGATCTTCAGCCGAAGCAGGAGGGCGGGCGAGTCGGGCGCCAGGGTGAGCCGCGTCTCGACGGTCCACCCGGTTTGTCGTCGGGTGTAGCGGGCTTCGCCCGGGCTGAAGGTGCAGGTGTGGATCGCGCCTTGCGCGGCATCGTCGTCGGCGGCGTGAGCGAGCGGAAAGTTGCTGAACGGAGCCTCCCCCGCCGGTTGCAGCCAGACGTGGAGGACCGGAGTTTTTTCGAGCCGCTCGGGTCGAAACAGGAGGATGCCTTCGGGCGGCCTCGCCTGCAAATGGCCCACGCCGTCCTGCCCGATGCGCAGGAGCGTGTGTTCGTTGGCAAAAAGGTAGTCCCAGCGGCGAGGGAGGGAGGGCGTGGTGACCGTGAAGGTGGCGGGCGCCGCCTCAAAGCGGCCTAACTCGCCGAGCCCGACCGCGGAAAGGCCGGGCCGACCTGAATGGGACGGAAGCATCGTCGTCGGCTGTCGTTGTTATGTGGATACAATCAGCGACGGACCAACGTGTGGCGTCCGGCCTCGAGCCTGCCGCCGGCCCCGGGCGCCGGATCAAGCCGCCATCCCGCGGGCGGAGGCTGGGCGAGGGAGACGGGGGCCGCAAGGTCGAGGGTCCACGCGGCGCGCTCCGCGGACCGCTGCACCGTGAGATCGACGGGGCGATCAAAGACCAGGGCCCATCCGCCGACGGCGAGCTTGCGCGTCGAGGTGAAGACTCCCGAATCCGGCTTCCCGTCCACAAAACGCGCGGCGGCCAGACGGGCCTGGAAGGCGAACGTTTCGCCGCCCGCGGCGGCGACGCCGAGCCCGCCTGAGCCGAGAGAGGCTTCCGCGGGCTCGCGTTGTCCGATCGACGGCACGAACACCAGGTCGCGCCAGCCCGAGCCGCGGATATCGGCCAGCCTTCCCCCCTTTACCTCCGCGAGCTCGAGCGAGGCGACGGTCGCCGAGGAGCCGGAGAAAGAAGGGATCAGCGCCACGAGATACTCCGCGGATTGGGTCTGTTGGGAGAGTGCGGAACTGCGTATGCGGTTTTCGCCGACGTCGATCGTGGCGCTCGTGGGTTTGCGGGGCGCGAAGGCGGCGTCGGCGGGGAGCAGCGGTCGGATCTCCAACGAGCCGGCCTTCCCGTCGATGAACACGCGGCCGTCATCGATCCGGCCCGCGGGGGGAGTCTGCGCGAGCCACTCGACCTGCGCCGTCTTAGGCGTCTCGACCTGGTCCCAGACCAGGACATAGTCGCCCCGACGATGCAGCAAGGAGCGGCGCGCGGACTTCACGTTCCGATATGCCTCGCGCAGATCCACGCTGGTCCAGGTCCAGCGGGAGCCGGAAAGGAACGCGTCCACGGTGCCTCGCGCCTCCTCGGTGAAGAGCTGGTTCTCCCCGTCGATCAGGAGGGTGGCGTGCGATTCGGTGGCGTTTGAGAAATAGGTCCAGCGCGGTCCGCGGCGTTGCCAGAACGCGGGATTTCCGAAACCGCTGCCGTAGCCGGGGGTGTTGATGAGCCATTCGGAGCCGAAGGCCCAGGTGATGGCTCCCGCGTCGAGGTGGCTGTGGTTGCGGTTGGTGAAGCCCGACTTCAGCGCGACCAGGTAATCCGTATCCGTCCAGCCGCTACGGAAGGTGACGATGTCGGCGACGGTCTGGTGGTGGTCGAGCGTGGCCGGCGGGGTGGCGGGGACGGAGGCGTCATACCAGAGCGCGGCGAAGGCGACGCCGTCGTTTCCGCCCTGGATTTTGAAAGGAAGCGCGGCGGCGAGATACTGCGCCCCGCTGTCGCGGAAGTGCGACGCGACTCGATGCAGGAAGTGTTGCGGCCCGTAGTAGTCGCGAGGGACGGAGTCGCCGTAGGTCAGGGTGCCGGCGAAGCCCGAGGTGGAGGAGTGCAGCCGGTAGGCGGCCATGTTCCGGAAGAACGGCGCGTCGTAGAGCCGGCGGGTGCCGAGCACGGGGTCGGCGCCCTCGATGAATTGCAGGATATAAGACGCGGCGTAGCTCCAATACGGCACGCCCTCCGGAGAACTGCCGTCGGCGTTGCTGTATTTGGCGACCTTCTCGAAATTCGTTAGCGCGGCCGCCATCCACTCGGCGGCTTCCGGGATCTCGCCGAAAAAGGCCACCGCGGTGAGACCGATGCCGTTTGCGCCGACGTGGTTGTGATTGAGCTGATAGTGGCCGCCCCAGCCTTCCGGGATATAGAGCTTTGAATTGAGCGTGATCACGCGCTCGCGGATGGTGTCCCGGATGGTTTTCTTCTCGGTTTCGCTCCAGAGCGCCGGGTGCCAGTCGTAAGCGATCGAGACGCCTCGGGAAACGTGGCCCGCGGCAAGGTCGCCGTTTTTGGGGCGCAGGCCCCACTGGGGAAAGGCGCAGGCGGTGAGGACCAGTTCACGCAGCTTTTCTTTCAACGCGGGCTCGTCCACCAGGAGGGCGGCGAGGCTGAGGGCGACCATGTTGTCGCCGATGGGGCGCATCCAATTCTCCTCCTGCGCCGCGTAGAGCGTGAAATTGGGCGGGCGAACCAGCTCCTCGGGCGGACGATAGACGGGAGGCGGCTCCGCCGCGATCTTGCGCGCGGTGGCGAGCAGATCGTCGAAGAGCTGACGCTCACGGCCGTCGGCGCGCCTGAAACGTTCGCGCAACGCCTCGACTTCTCCGGCGCGGAAAAAAAGCCGAGGGCGCGAGGCCGGCAGCTGGCGCTTCCACGCTTCCTGCTCCTTCGAGACCCTCGCCAAGACGACATCGCGTCGGTTGGGATCATTGCGGCCTTCGTCGGCGGCCGCGGAGCCGGTCGGCATGACGGCCAGCGAGAGGAGGCCGAGGAGAAGCAGGGACAGGGCGGAGGTGGGGACGGGGGTGGGCACGGCGGTTATGGTGCGGTTTTGATGATTCCCGTCGGCGTTCCCGGCGGGAGGGGGGACCTGGGCAGAGTAGGGCCCCCGCGGTATCGTCCAAGTGTCCCACCACTCACTCAGGTGACCAATTTCACCGTCAAGCGGGCGATCAGCGGCCCGGGCGGGCGGCGCCGAGCCCGTGCAAGATCAGGTCGATGGCCTGTTCGAGCCGCGCCCGTTTGTCGAAGGGGTTGTCGCCGACACCGACGGAGGCGGCGAGCGAATGGCGGTTGGAGTAGTAGATGAAACAGATCCCGATAAAGTTTACCAATAGGTGCCGGGTATCGTGGGGCTGGCGAAAAATCCCGGCGCGCACTCCCTCCTCGACGATCCCGCGGAAGCGCTCGATGAACGGGTTTTTGCTCAGACGCTCCGGAGCGGCGGCGATGTGCCGGCCGTGCTCGAGGTTTTCCCAAAGCAGCATGCGCACGAAGTCGGGATTCGCGTCGAGAAACTCGAAGTTGGCCGCGAGCAAACGGCGCATCTTCTCGTCCGGCGGCGCGTCGGCGTCGATGGCCACGAGCTCGATCTG
>JAUWBD010000195.1 GCA_030605125.1 Verrucomicrobiota bacterium
GATGAGGTTGGTGGAGCCGCCGAGCGCGGTGCAGACCGTGATGGCGTTTTCAAAGGCCTTGCGCGTGAGGATGTCGCGCGGGCGGATGCCCTTCTTGAGCATGTTGACCACGGCGGCGCCGGCGCGCTCGCAGTCGTCGCGCTTCTCCTTGCCGACGGCGAGCTGGGCGGAGCTGTTGGGCAGCGACATGCCGAGGACCTCGATGGCGGAGGCCATGGTGTTGGCGGTATACATGCCGCCGCAGGAGCCGGGGCCGGGGATGGCGTGGGACTCGACGGCCTTCAGCCCGGCGTCGTCGAGCTCGCCCTTGGCGTGTTTGCCGACGGCCTCGAAGACGGAGACGATGTCCATGGGCTTCTGCATGTCGCAGTCGGAGGGCAGGAAGCCGGGGAGGATGGTGCCGCCATAGACGAAGACGGCGGGGCGGTTGAGGCGGGCGATGGCGATCATCGCGCCGGGCATGTTCTTGTCGCAACCGCCGACGGCGACCAGGCCGTCGAAGCCCTCGGCGGCGCAGGCGGTCTCGATGGAGTCGGCGATGACGTCGCGCGAGACGAGCGAGTAGCGCATGCCCTGCGTGCCCATGCTGATGCCGTCGGTGACGGTGATGGTGTTGAAATAGACGGCCTTGCCGCCGGCCTCGTTGACGCCCTTGCGCGCGTGGTCGGCGAGGTCGCCGAGGTGGACGTTGCAGGGGGTCATGTCGCTTGCGGAGGAGACGACGGCGATCTGCGGTTTTTGGAAGTCCTCGTCGGTGAAGCCGACGGCTCGGAGCATGGAGCGGGCGGGGGCGCGGTCGTTGCCGTCAACGACGACGGAGGAGTGCGGGCGGGGGAGGGAGGAGGCGGATTGGCACATGGCGGACGGAAGAGCGGGATGAAGAATGACGAACGACGAATGTCGAATGACGAATGCGAGGGCGCGGGAGGAAAGGGAGAGGCGGGCGTTTAGCGGCGGAGGACGATGAAGCGCGAGGCGCCGAGCACGATGCGGCGCCCGGGCGGCGCGGGGTCGTCGCGGGCAAGGCGGGCGGGATCGAGGAGGAGCGTGACGGAGACGTGCGGCCGGCGGGGGAGGAGCCGGCGGAGGAAGCGGCGAAGCAAGCGTTTCATGTCGCGCAGGATGCCACGGGCGGGCGCGCGGCGGGAGGCACAGGCGGGCGGAATCCGAGTGGCGGGGCCGCGGACAACTGTTATCTGTTATCACAGTCTTGCGGGAAACTGTTACTACCGCGGGTCGTCGCCCCGTGCTAAGGTGGGCGCATGAGCAAGCGCGGCATGACGGGTGATCTCGCGTATCGGCGGGTCGGCGGGGTATTGGCGCGCCTGATCGACAACGGCACCTTGCGCACGGGCGACCGGATGCCCTCGGTGCGCGAGCTGTGCCGGCGCGAGCGGGTGAGCCCGGCGACGGTTTTGCAGGCCTATGCCGAGCTGGAGCGGGCGGGCCTGGTCGAGGTGCGGGAGCGCTCGGGGCACTACGTGCGGGCGCGAAGCCTGGCGACGCTTCGGGCGAGCGGGGCGGGCGGGGGCGAAGCTCCGCGGACGCTTCGGCCCGACGCGGAGCCGACTCAGGTGGGCGTCTCGGACGAGGTGGCGCGGCTGCTGGATCAGGCGGCGGATCCGGGAATCGTGTCGCTCGGCACCTCGGTGCCGGCGCCGGAGTTGTTGCCCCTGGCGGAGCTGGAGCGAGCGGTGACGGCGGCGGCGCGGCGTGATCCGTATTTGATCGGCAAATACTCGTTCGCGGGCGGGCATCCGGGGCTGCGGCGGGTGCTCGCGGCGAGGTTTGCTACGCTGGGCTGCGAGGCGGCGCCGGACGAGATCACGATCACGGCGGGGGCGATGGAGTCGCTCAATCTCGCGGTGCGCGCGGTCACGCGGCCGGGCGACATCGTGGTGGTGGAGTCGCCCGGCTATTTCGGGGTGCTGGAGATCGTGGAGAGCCTGGGGCTGAAGGCGCTGCCGGTGCCGGGCGACTGCGGGCACGGGCCGGATCTGCGCGCGCTGGCGCAGGCGCTGGAGGATCACCCGGTGAAGGCGGTGGTGCTGGTGACCTCGTTTTCGAATCCGACGGGCTCCTGCATGGCGCCGGAGCGGCGCGGCGAGTTGGTGGAGTTGTTGGCGGATCATGGCGTGCCGTTGGTCGAGGACGACATCTACGGCGATCTGTATTTTGGCGCCGAGCGGCCGCGGCCGGCGCGGGCTTGGGACCGGGCGGGAGAGGTGCTCTACTGCGGGTCGTTTTCCAAGACGCTCGCGCCGGGCCTGCGGCTAGGGTGGGTGGCGGGCGGGCGCTTCCACGAGCGCGTGCGGAGGTTGAAAAACATCACCTCGGTGGGCTCTCCCGGGCCGGCGCAGGCGGGGCTGGCGGACTATCTCTCGACGCAGGCCTACGACCGGCATTTGCGGAGGCTGCGGCGGGCTTTCGCGGAGCAGGTGGCGGAGATGCGCGCGGCGGTGCTGGCGCATTTCCCGGCGGGCACGTCGGCCAGCGATCCGGGCGGCGGGTGTTTTCTGTGGGTGCAATTGCCGGCGGGGGTGGACGCGGTGGAGCTGCAGCGGCTGGCGGCGGAGCGCGGCGTAGGCATCGCGCCGGGTCCGCTGTTTTGTCCGCACGGCAATTATCGCAACTACATCCGGCTGGGCTGTGGCTCGCCGTGGTCGCCGCGGATCGAGACGGCGGTGCGGACGGTGGGCGAATTGGCGGCGCGGCTGGCGCGTCCACGGGTGCGGGGACGAGTGGCGGGGTAGGGTGGGGCGGGCGGGACGGCCTGCTTCTCCCGCTCTCCGCAACCTCCGCTCAGATCAGCCCCATGCGCGAGGCGTGCAAAGCCGCCTCGGCCCGCGAGCCGATGTCCAGCTTGCGATAGATCGACTTCACGTGGCTCGCCGCCGTGCCCTCCGCCATGCCCAGCGCCCGGGCCGCGTCGGCGATCCTCAGCCCGCGCGCGATCAACCCGAGCACCTCCCGTTCCCGCTGCGACAACAAGTCCTCCTTCTTGTCGCAGGGCCCCGTCAGCCGGAAATGATCCATGATCCGTCGCGCCACCGAGGGCGAGATCGCCGGGATGCCCTGCACCGCCTGCGCCAATTGACGCACCAACACCTCCCTCGGCTGGTCCTTCAGCAGATAACCCTGCGCCCCCGCCGCCAAAGCCGTCACCAACGCCGCGTCATCGCCCGCCACCGTCACCACGATTCGCTGCGCCTCCGGATGCCGGACCACCAGCCTGCGAATCACCTCCAGCCCCGGGCCGTCCGGCAGAAACAGATCCACCAAAGCCATGCCGAAACCCGCCTCCCGCTCGCAGATCTTCAGCCCCTCCGCGAAACCGCTCGCCTCGCGTAGCTCCGCGCCGGGAAACGCCTCCCCGACCATCTCCGCCAGCCAATTCCTCGTCGCCGGCATGTCTTCCACGATCAGGACTTTCATGACGATCGACGGATAAATCCGGCCGGGAACCAAATGTCCACCCGAGCCCCGCGCCCTCCGGCGCCCGCGCCCCAGCCGACGCGTCCGCCCAGCTCGGCCACGCGCGACTCGAGGTTGCCCAGGCCCTGCCCTCGGCGCACTCGCTCCGGATCAAAGCCGGCCCCGTCGTCCTCGATCATCACGTTCACCCCGCCTTCCCCCGCTTTTATCACCACCCGCACCATCGCGGCGCGTGCATGCTTCACGATGTTGTTGATCGCCTCGCGAATCATCGGGCGCAGCGCGTGCGAAAGCTTGGGCGAAAACCTGACCGCGTCCTCCGCCGCGATCTCCCAAGTCAGCGTCGCCCCGGCCGCCTCCAGTCGCTCCGCCGACTCAAAGCGCAAATCCGACAGCGCCTCCTCGGGCGACAGATCCGGATTCGTCGTGTCGTTGATGATCCCACGCAAGTCCGCCAAGGCCCCCCGCAGCGCCTCCTCGCGCCGCGTTTCCTCGCGGCTGTGCAGCGCCCCGAGCAGGCGGGCCCCGATGTTGTCGTGGATGTCGCGCGCGATCCGCCCGCGCTCCACCCGCACGCCCCGCTCATAGGCGTCGCGACTCTCCATCACGTGGCGGAGCAGATCGACCAACTCCGCCGCCGTCTCCGCATCACGCGGCGAAAACAGCGCCCGCCCCCCGCGCGCGTGCTCCAGCCGCACCGCCCCGAGTTCCCCCGTCTCCGGCAACACCAGCGCCTCGCCGTGCTCCTCCAGCACCGGCCGCCCCCCGACTGGCCCCGCCGCGATCCGCTCCGCCCGCAAGGGATCAAAAGTCTCCCGCAGGCAACGTAGCCACAGCTCCTCCCGCTCCTCCGCCCGAGGAGCCAGCGCCACATCCACCACCGCGCGAAACGCCGCCCGCGGGTCCGCCGTCGCCCTGCCCAGCAATCGCTCCGCCAGATAGCCCCGCAGCGGCAGCCACAACACGCCGCAGACCAGCAGCGCCAGCCCCAGCGACAAGCCGCCGTCCAAGCGCAGCTGAAACAAAAACAACAAATCCAGCGCCACCAACACCGCCGCGAGCGCCAGCCAGGTCACGATCCGCGCCCACCACTCGTCCAAGCCAAACAAGCGAAAACGCAGGATGCCGAACGCCAGCCCCGCATACACCGGCACGAACAACAGGAACGCGTAGCCCTGCAGCCCCGACGTATCCACGCCAAACATCTGCGGCAGCAGGATGAAGAGCCCGAACACGCTCGTGCCCGTCAGCCACGAGAGCAAAAACCAACGCAACGCCGCCCGCCCCACCGGGTCCCTCCGCGTCGCCCGCCAATGCCACGCCGCCAGCACGAAAGAGGCCGCCAGCGCCACCATCACCAGCATCCGCCGCGCGAAAATCATCGACTCAAAAACGCCCACCTGCTGCGCCACGAACCACGCCGCCTGCGCGCCGACAAACAGCGGCGCCAGCCAGCCCGGTCCCACCCGCCTCGGATACACCGTCAACAAAGCCGCCAGCGCCCCCGCGAAGAGACTGCCGCCCAGAAAATTCAGGTCCGACAACCACCGCACCAACGTGCCGTCCATCGCCAGCTCGCGCGTAGAGTAAACGCCCGCCAGCGGCGCGAAAAGCGCCGTCGTCCAGCCGCTCAGCAGGAGCAGGCGCGCCGCCGTGTCCTGACGACGAAACACCCACACCGCCGCCGAGATCAGCCAGGCCAGCACCCCCACCGCCAGCTGCACCCAAAACGCCGCCGGCAGGTCGCCGACCGGCCGCGTCGGCGCCGGCCGCAGCTCATGTTCCCCGCCCTCCGTGTCGCGCAGGATTATCGTATCCATCCTCAGGATACGAGAAAGCGATTCCTGCCGCGCGATAAACTCGTCGTAGATCGCGTAGGTCTCCAGCACCCCGTCGGGTTCCGGGATGAGGTCCCGCCCGCGCAGCTCCATCGCCCGGCCGCCGCCCGCCACCTCGACGATCACCGTGCCGACCGGCACCTCCGCCGCCGACCCCGCCGCCGCCCGCACCACCACCGCGTCGAGCGCGGCGTCGTGTTCCAGCCTGAGCCCCATCCATGGCTGGCGCACCGCCATCAAGACGACCGCCACCGAGAGCAGCAGCGCGTAAACCGCCGCCGCCGCCAGCCACGCCATGGGTGATGTCAAACGCTTGGGCATCACCGCATCCACGCCCCCGCGCCCGCTGCGGCAATAAAACTTATGCACGTCATAACAAAATACCCCGAATAGGGGATACCACCCAAGGAGACGTCTTTGTTACAACTTATTTCCAATTTTCGTGCCCGGCTTTGCCCGATCCCTCGTCGGGGCTTCGCCCCACGCCCTTCCGGTCCCTTTCCCGCCTTCTCGCCATGTCTCTTCGCACCCTCGCCCTCTCGACCGCCGCCAGCCTGCTCACCCTCATTCCGCTGGCGCCGAGCGCGATCGGTTCGTCGGACCTCGACTCCGCCTTCGTCACCGAGATCAGCCCCGGCCTCACCCCCGCCAGCTACCCCGCCTTTCTAAACGGCACCGGCGCGGTGAACGCCACCGCGCTCCAGTCCGGCGGACAGATCCTCGCCGGCGGCAACGTCTCCCGCTACCAGACCTCCGGCGATCTCAGCGCGCTCAAGCGCCTCCTCCCCACCGGCGCGCTCGACACGTCCTTCAACTCCGGCGGCGCCGGCCTCGCCGCCACCGAGGGCCAGCCCGAGGTCAACGTCCTCCTCGTGGACTCCGCCGACCGCATCTACGTCGGCGGCGTCTTCTCCTCCTACAACGCCACCGCCCGCTCCGGCATCCTCCGCCTCCTCGCCGACGGCTCGCTCGACCTCGACTTCGCCCCCACCGGCCTCGGCGGCGGTCTCCGCTACGCCCAGACCCTCGCCCTCCAGCCCGACGGCAAGCTCCTCGTCGGCGGCGCCTTCTCCTCCATCAACGGCACTGCCCGCAACCACCTCGCCCGCCTCAACGCCGACGGCAGCCTCGACCTCGATTTCAACGCCCTCTCGGCCCTCGCCGGCGTCTCCGCCGCCGCCGTGCGCGACATCGCCCTGCTCCCCGACGGCCGCATCCTCGTCGCCGGCCTGAGCAACGCCAGCCGCCCGGTCTTCCTCCGCCTGCTCGCCGACGGCGCGCTCGATCCCTCCTTTACTCCCGGCCTCGTCAACACCACCGGCGCCGTCAACAAGCTCCTCCTCCTGCCCGACGGCCGCGTGCTCGCCGCGGGTTTCTTCACCCTTGCCGACACCGGCCAAGAGGTGGACCTCGCCGCCTTCCAGCCCGACGGCTCCCTCGACACCGCCTTCGTCGCCAATGTCGGCATCGGCCCCAACGGCTCCATCCTCGACCTCAAACTCCAGCCCGACGGCACCGTGCTCGCCGCCGGTATCTTCAACCTCTGGGGCAACCAGCCCCGCGCCTCGCTCGCCCGCCTCGACCCGACCGGCCAGCTCCTCGCCGAGCCCGCGCCGCTCCCCTACACCGACAACCGCGACAACGAGCACATCACCCCCTACTACCTCACCCACTTCTACAGCCTCTCCATCCAGCCCGACGGCAAGCTCGTCGCCGGCGGCTGGTTCTCCCGCGTCACCGATCCCGCGCTCGAGACCTACAATCTCACCCGCTTCGTCAACGCCTACTCCGCCTCCTCCCCCGGCGCCATCTGTCTCCTCTCCGCCACCGCCTCCGTCGCCGAAAACGCCGGCTCGATCACGCTCCAGGTCTCGCGCTTCGGCGGCACCACCGGCGCCGTCTCGGTCAACTTCGCCACCTCCACCGGCGGCGCCAACGGCACCGCCACCGCCGGCGCCGACTACACCACCACCAACGGCACGCTCTCCTGGGCCGCCGGCGAGGGCGGTTTCAAAACCATCACCATCCCCATTCTCCAGGACGCCACCGCCGAGCCGCCCGAGACCTTCACCGTCACCCTGAGCAGCCCCACCGGCGGCGCCACCGTGCCCGCCGCCAACTCGAAGACGCTCGTCACCATCCGCGACGACGACTCCGCGCCGATCGTCACCCTGCCCCCCGCCTCCGCCACGCTCGAACAGGGCGCCGGCTTCACCCTCTCCGTCCGCTACGAGTCCGTGCTCCCCGCCACGATCCAGTGGCAACGCGATCCCGACGGCCCCGGCCCGCTCCCCTTCGCCGACATCCCCTCGGCCACCGGCACCCGCTACTCCGTCCTCAACTCCGACCCCGAGCTCCACGCCGGCGCCTACCGAGCCGTGCTCACCAACGCCGCCGGCAGCACAAATTCCGCCACCGCCACCGTCTCCATCTCCGTCCCCGCCGGCTCCGTCGTCCTGAGCGGCTTCACCTCCAACGTCTCCGCCGCCATCACCCGCGCCATCCCGCTCGGCGACGGCCGCTACCTTGCCGTCACCAACACCGGCCTCGTGCGCATCCAGGCCAACGGCACCATCGACACCGGCTTCCCCGCCATCGTTTTCAACAGCTCCACCACCGACCTCGTCCTTCAGTCCGACGGCAAGATCCTCGTCTCCGGCTTCTTCACCAACGTGGCCATCAACGGCGGCTCCACCGTCTCGCGCAACGGCGTGGCCCGCTTCCTCGCCGACGGCACCCTCGACACCGCCTACAACCTCGGCCTCAGCCACTCCGTCCAGTCGCTCGCCCTCGGCTCCGGCGACAAACTCTACCTCGGCGGCGTCTCCGGCGGCGGCTTCAAGCGCTTCACCTCCGCCGGCACGCTCGACAGCACCTTCGGCACCAACGGCGTCGCCGCCAACATCGGCACCGGCGTCTCCAACGGCTACGTCTGGGCCGCCCAAGAACTCGCCGACGGCCGCGTCCTCGTCTCGCACCAGACATCCTCCGGATCCACCACCACCTACCGCCTGCAAATTCTCTCCGCCGCCGGCGCCATCGACCCGACCTTCACCTCTCCCGCGCTCAACTGGAACATCTACGCCTGGGACTTCCTCCCCGACGGCCGCCTCGCCGTCGCGGGCCGCTTCAGCACCATCGCCGGGCAGTCCGCCGCCCGTATCGCCATCCTGAATACCGACGGCACCCTCGATCCCTCCTTCGTCCGCCCCGCCGCCTCCGGGCCCAACGCCTCCGTCCTCGGCATTCGCTACCTGAACGGCCGCCTCCTCGCCTGGGGCGAGTTTACCAACTCCGGCGAACTCACGCCCCGCGGCCTCGCCCGCTTCAACCTCGACGGCTCGCTCGACCCCACGCTCTCCGTCGGCGTCGGCG
>JAUWBD010000036.1 GCA_030605125.1 Verrucomicrobiota bacterium
CGCCGACGATGGTGATGCCGGAGATGGCGTTGGAGCCCGACATCAGCGGCGTGTGCAACTGGGAGGGCACCTTGGCGATGAGCTCGAAGCCGAGGAAGGCCGCGAGCGTGAAGATGAAGACGAGGAGGATGAGTTCCATGGGGCGGAAGAGCGACGGAGCGACAGAGGACAGAGCGACAGGGCGGAGGATCAGGCGGACTTTGCGGCGAACTGGGGGTGGACGATGGCGCCGTCGCGGGTGAGGAGGCAGCCCTTGAGAATCTCGTCGTCGGGGTTGAGCCGAAGGGTCTTGGTCTCGGCGTTCCAGAAGTGGGTGACCCAGGCGAGAAGGTTGGCGGCGAGCACCTGCGTGGCGTGGTAGGCGACGGTGCCCTCGAGGTTGGAGGCGCCGAGGATGGTGACGCCGTTGGGCGTGACGACGTCGCGCCCGGGCACGGAGCCCTCGACGTTGCCGCCGCTGTCGATGGCGAGATCCACCACGACGGAGCCCGGCTGCATGCCGGCGAGCATCTCGCCGGTGACGAGGCGCGGGGCGCGGCGGCCGAAGACCTTGGCGGTGGTGATGACGATGTCGGACTGGGCGCAGACCTTGGCCATGCCGGCCTGCTGGCGGGCGACCTGTTCGGGCGTGAGGGCCTGGGCGTAGCCGCCGGCGGTCTGGCCGGTGTCGCCGCCGAGGTCGATTTTCACGAACTTGGCGCCGAGCGACTTCACCTGCTCCTCGACGACGGGGCGGGTGTCGAAGGCCTCGACGCGCGCGCCGAGGCGGCGGGCGGTGGCGATGGCCTGGAGGCCGGCGACGCCGGCGCCGAGGATGAAGACGCGGGCGGGGAGGATGGTGCCGGCGGGCGTCATCATCATGGGCAGGGCGCGGCGCAGGCGGGCGGCGGCCTGGAGGACGGCGGCGTAGCCGGCGAGGGAGGCCTGCGAGCTGAGGGCGTCCATCTTTTGCGCGAGGGTGGTGCGCGGGATCATCTCGAGCGAGGCGGCGGCGACGCCGGCGGCGGCGAGGCGGGCGAGGAGATCGGACTCGTTGAAGGGATCGAGGAAGCCGATCTGCACGGAGCCGGGCTTCAGGCAGGCGACGTCGGCGAGCGGGGGCTTGCGCACGCGGAGCACGAGGTCGGCCTCGACGAGGGCGGTGGCGTGCACGGGCGCGGGCGTGGCGCCGGCGGCGACGTAGGCGGCGTCGGGGTAGCCGCTGGCGAGGCCGAGGCAGGGGGCGAAGCGGACATCGAGCCCGAGTTTCTTGAGCGCCTCGGCGGTGGCCGGGGTGAGCGCGGCGCGCGGCTCGAGCGAGGAGTCTTCGGCGGGTGCGTAGCAGAGCATGTTGGGTTGAAGGCGGGACGGATGATGATGCGCGAATGCCGGGGGGCTCGGCACGGGGGGAGGCTACGCCCGGCGTTTGCGCGGTGCTGGCCTCTATCGGCGGGGTGGCGGGTAAAGAAAAAGCGCCACGGGATCGGGGCGCTTGGTGGGTGGGGGGTTATTTCTTTTTGTAAACCTTGGCGGGGTCGAAGAGCGGCTCGCTGGTGAAGGCGAGCTTGAAGTCGGTGCCGTCGAGGTCCTCGAGCTTGCGGTAGAAACAGCTCTTGTATCCGTTGTGGCACGACGCGTTGGCGGCGCCGGTCTGCTCGACCTTGATGAGGAGCACGTCCTGGTCGCAGTCGGTGTGCAGTTCCTTCACCCATTGCACGTTCCCGGACTCCTCGCCTTTGCACCAGAGCTTGTTGCGGGAGCGGCTCCAGTAGGTGGCCTTCTTGGTCTTGAGGGTGTGGGCGAGCGACTCGGCGTTCATGAACGCGAACATCAGCACCTGTCCGGTGTGCACATCCTGCGCGATGCAGGGGATGAGTCCATCCGGGCCGAACTTGGGCTGAAGCGTCGAGCCGAGTTCGATTTCCGGGAGGGTGGTGCGAGCGGGGAAGGAGGAGGACATCTTCGATGTAATGACCAATGACCAATGCCCAATGACCAATGAAAAAATACGGATGTGGGGCCCGGCGGCGTGAATCGGGCAAAAAATGAGGGACGCGGCGACCCGCCTTCAGCCCAGCTTGGCCGCGAGGGCGCGGAGGTAGTCGTAGCTGTAGAGGCCGGTGCGGTGGCGGTCGCTGAATTCGAAGCGGATGGCGTAGTTGCCCACCTGTTCCCAGCCAAGGACGGTGACGCCGGGGAACCGCGAGGGGCCGTCGCCGCCGTATTTGTTGCCGAGGATGTCGTGCTCGCCGACGTTTTCGGCGCTGGGGGAGGCGGCGCGCAGCTCCTCCGCGGGGAAGTAGGTCTCGAGGCCGTCGTCCCAGGCGATCGCGACCTCGGTGCCGATGAGCTGGATGTTGACGGGGGAGGGCATGGTGGCGCGGGTGGGCGGCAAAGCTGCGGGCGCGGAGGCGCCGGCGGCAACGGGTTTTTTGGCTCGCGGCGGCCGGGCGGGGGCGGCGACGGTGCGCGCCGTTTCCTTCATCCACCACCATGCTCGTCCACACCGTCGTTTTCTGGCTTCGCAAAGATCTCACGCCCGCCCAGCGCGAGGAGTTCCTCAAGGAGGGCCTCGAGTCGCTCCGCCCGATCAAGAGCGTGAAGGAGCTGCACATCGGCACGCCCGCGCCGATCGCGCCCCGCCCGGTGGTGGACGCGAGCTACAGCTTCGCCCTCACCGCGATTTTCGCCGATGTGGCGGCGCACGACGCCTACCAGGTGGACCCCGTGCACAAGGCCTTCGTGGAGCGCTTCAAGCCCTGCTGGGAGCGCGTGCAGATCTACGACGCGATGTGAGCTCTGGTGCCGGGGTGCCCCCGGGGGCGACCCCGGGGCCGCGCGGCGCAAACGCAGGCTGGCGCGGCGCTGCGGGGGCGGGCTAGGGTGCGGGGCAACTCATGAAAGGTTTCCTCGCCTCCTTCGTCGGCACGCTGCTCGCCCTGTTCGCCTTCGCCTTTGTTTCCGTGGTGCTGCTCGTGGGCGCTTTCGCGGTGCTCGCCTCGATGGGCGAGCGCGCGAAGATCGTCCAGGTGGAGCCGGGCTCCTACCTGGTGCTCAACCTCGACGGCGCCAATCTCACCGACGCTCCGCCCGCGGTGGAGACCGGCGGGCTCGGCAGCCTCCTGCTCGGCGACTCGCCGTCGCCGCTCTCGCTGCGCCAGGCGGTGGCCGGCCTGCGCGCCGCCGCCGCGGATAATCGCATCCGCGGCGTGTTTATCACCGGCATGTTTTGGCCGGACGGCTACGGCACGGGCTTCGCGGCGCTCGAGGAGCTGCGCGCGGCGCTGCTGGAGGTGCGGGCGGCGGGCAAGCCGGTGCGCGCCTACTTCGACGAGGCGGGCACGGCGGAGGTTTACCTCGCCTCGGCCGCGCAGGAGGTGGTGCTCAATCCCTTCGGCCTCGTGGTGCTGCCCGGCCTGGCGAGCGAGCCCATCTTTTTCGGCTCCGCCTTCGAGAAGTGGGGCGTGGGCGTGCAGGTGACGCGCTCCGGAAAATACAAGGGCGCGATCGAGCCCTTCACGCGCACCGATCTCAGCCCGGAAAACCGCGAGCAGCTCAGCGTCCTGCTCAACGACCTGTGGAGCGTGATCCGCGGGGACATCGCGGAGGGGCGCGGCCTTCGGGCCGATTCGCTGCAGACGTTGGTGGACCGCGAGGGCCTCATCGGCGCCGACGCGGCGCTGGACGCGGGCCTGATCAACCGCATCGCGTATCGCGACGAGATCCTGCAGGCCCTGCGCGACGAGACGGGCGCGGGCCCCGGCGAGCCTTTCCGCCAGGTGGCTTTCGCGGACTATCTGAAACAGATCCCGACGCCCCCCGAGCGCGAAGGCGCGGTGGTCGCCGTGCTCTACGCCGAGGGCGAGATCGTGGACGGCGAGGGCGGCACGGGCGAGGTGGGCGGCACGGCCTTCGCGCGCGAGCTGCGGGCGCTTCGCGAGGACGAATCCGTCGCGGCCGTGGTGCTGCGCGTGAACAGCCCGGGCGGCTCGGCCAGCGCCTCCGAGGAGATTTTGCGCGAGCTGCGGCTGCTGCGCGAGGTGAAGCCGGTCGTGGTCTCGCTCGGCAGCTACGCCGCCTCGGGCGGCTACTGGATCGCCGCCTACGGCGACCGCGTCTTTGCCGAGTCCACCACCGTGACCGGCTCCATCGGCGTATTTGGCGTGCAGTTCGACATCCAGAAGCTCGGCGAAAACCTCGGCCTCACCTGGGACCGGGTGCAGACGGGGGAGAAGGCCGGCCTGCTCACCGCCGCCCGTCCGAAATCGCCCGCCGAGCTGGCGGTTTTCCAACGCCTCGTGGACCGCACCTACGACGAGTTTTTGCAACGCGTGTCGGAGGGCCGCGGCCTGGAGAAAAACGTCGTCCATGCGCTCGCCCAGGGCCGCGTGTGGTCCGGCTCGCAGGCCCTCGCGCTCGGCCTCGTGGACCAGCGCGGCGGCCTCTCGCCGGCGATCGCGCATGCCGCGCAGATGGCGGGCATCGAGGGCGAGCCGTCCCTGCGCGAGTTTCCCTCCACCCGCCCGCTGGCGGAGGCGCTGGCCGAGCTTTTCAGCGATCGCATCAGCCCCGAGACCCGCCTCGCGCGCGGCGTGCGCGGGCCGCTCGGCCAGGCACTGCGCCGCGCCGAGAGCCAGGCGCGCGAGCTGGGCCGTTTCAACGATCCGCGCGGCGTCTATGCGCGCCTGCCGCTTGACCTGCGCGTGCGTTAGGCTGCCCTTGCGCGCATGAGCAGCACCAGCCGCACGACCCGCCTCCTCGAGGACGTCCCCGCCACCGTCATCCCCGCCGGCACGCCCGCGACCCTCGCGGCCGGCGAGAGCGTGCACATCGTGCAGACCCTCGGCGGCAACGTGACCGTGCGCGGCGACCACGGCCTCTTTCGCATCGCGCGCGAGCACGCCGGCGCCATCGCGGGGCTCGATCTCGACCAGCTCGACCGCGAGGCCTCCGCCGGCGCGCTCGCCGCGGGCGGCGAGTTTTCCGCGCAGGCGGTCTGGGATGCGCTCAAGGGCTGCTTCGATCCGGAGATCCCGGTCAACATCGTGGACCTCGGGCTCATCTACGACCTCGACGTCGAGGACCTCGCCACGGGCGGCCGCAAGATCGAGGTGAAGATGACCCTCACCGCGCCCGGCTGCGGCATGGGGCCGGTGATCGCGGAGGACGCGCGCCAGCGCGTGGCCGCGCTCCCCGGCGTGACCGAGGCGAAGGTCCATATCGTGTGGGACCCGCAGTGGACTCCGCAGATGATTTCAGAGGCCGGCCGCAAACAGCTGGGCATCGAGTAAGGCTCCCGCCCGCCACCCGCCGCCGCCTCCCGCATGCGCCTCGCCCTCGTCACCGAGACCTATCCGCCGGAGGTGAACGGCGTGGCGATGACGCTCAGCCGCCTCGTCGGCGGGCTGCGCGCGGCGGGCCACGCGGTGGAGGTCGTGCGCCCGCGCCAGCTCCACGAGCGCGGGCCGGGCCCGGCGGAGGACTTCGTGGTGCCGGGTATCGTGATCCCCTTCTACGACGCGCTCCGCATCGGGCTCCCGGTCGTGCGGCGGCTGGAGGCGCGTTGGCGCGCGTGGCGTCCCGACGTGGTGCACGTGGCGACGGAGGGGCCGCTCGGCCTGGCCGCGCTCGAGGCGGCGGAGCGGCTGCGGCTGCCGGTGACCTCGAGTTTCCACACCAACTTCCACGCCTATGGCGGCCACTACGGGGTGGCGGCCTTGCGCGATGTCACGCTGGGCTATCTGCGCTGGTTCCACAACCGCACCCGCTGCACCCTCGCGCCGACGCGCCAGATGGTGGGCGAGCTGGCGGAGGCGCGCTTTCGCAATCTCGGCGTGATGGCGCGCGGCGTGGACACGCGCCTCTTCGATCCGGCCAGGCGCGACGAGGCGCTGCGCGCGAGCTGGGGCGCCTCGCCGGACGATCCGGTGGCGCTCTACGTGGGGCGCATCGCGGCGGAGAAAAACCTCGGGCTGGCGGTGGAGGCCTTCCTGCGCCTGCGCGAACGCGAGCCGCGCTTCCGTTTCGTGCTGGTGGGCGACGGTCCGGCGAAGGAGGGGCTCATGCGGGCGCATCCGGATTTCCACTACGCGGGCATGCGGCGCGGGGAGGAGCTGGCGGCGCACTACGCCTCGGGCGACCTGTTTTTGTTTCCCAGCGTGACCGAGACCTTCGGCAACGTGGTCACCGAGGCCCTCGCGAGCGGGCTGGCGACGGTGGGCTACGACTACGCGGCCACGCGCGAGCATGTGCGCGACGGGCGCAACGGCTTCGTGGCGCGTTTCGGCGACGCGGCGGATTTTCACGCGGCGGCGCGCCGCGCGCTCGAGGCGCGTGAGCGCTGGCCCGAGCTGCGGGCGGCGGCGCGCCGCACGGCGTCGGGGCTCACGTGGGAGGCGGTGGTGGGCCGTTTCACGGCGGACATCCGTGCGGCCGCCTGCCTGGCCTGAACCCTGGCACGGGATGGCCGCGTGAATACGTCTCCCGGTGTTGCTCCCGTGCCCGAACCTTGTAACCGGTGTGCCCGGTCCGGCCAAATCCTCTGACGCCATGCCCCTCCTCTCCGTCGAAGATCTTCGCATCGCTTTCCACGGTCGCGACCGAGTGGTCGAGGCCGTGAAAGGCGTGTCCTTCACCCTCGAGGCCGGCCGCACGCTCGCCATCGTCGGCGAGAGCGGCTCCGGGAAATCGGTCACGGCGTTGTCGCTCACGCGCCTGCTTCCCGACCCGCCGACCTGTCGCGTTTCCGGCGCCATCCGCTACGGCGACCGCGAGGTCCTCGGCCTCGATCGGCGCGGATTGCAGGCCCTGCGGGGCAAGGAGATCGCCTACATTTTCCAGGAGCCTTCGTCTTCGCTGAACCCGGTCTTCACCGTCGGCGACCAGATCGCCGAGGCGATCCGTCTGCATTTGCCCGAGGTGAAGGATGTGCGCGGCCGCGTGGTCGAGGCCTTGCGGCAGGTGGGCATCGCCGATCCGGAGCGCCGGCACGCGGCCTACCCGCACGAGTTGTCCGGCGGCATGCAGCAACGCGTGATGATCGCCATGGCGCTCGCCTGCCGTCCGCGCATCCTCGTGGCGGACGAGCCGACCACGGCCCTCGACGTCACGATCCAGAAACAGATCATAGACCTCCTGCGCGACCTGCGCGCCTCGGCCGGGATGAGCGTGATCTTGATCACCCACAATTTCGGCATCGTGCAGGGCTTCGCCGACGAGGTCGCCGTGATGTATCGCGGCCAGATCGTGGAGAACGGCCCGACCGAGGAGGTGTTGCGGCATCCGCGCCATCCCTACACCCGCGCGTTGATCGGCTGCATCCCGCGGCTCGGCGTGCGCCAGGATCGCCTGGCCACCATCGACCACGCGGCCATCGCCCGGGAGATGGCGGCAGGGGCTTAGCCAAAAAACTTCTGATTTCTCATGACCGCTCCCGTCGCCTCCACCGATGCCCCGCTCCTCGAGGTGAAGAACCTCAAGGTCCACTATCCGCTGCGCGGCGGTTTCCTGAAACGTGTCGTGGACCATGTGCGCGCCGTGGACGACGTCTCCTTCACCGTCGCGCGAGGCCGCACCACCGGGCTTGTGGGCGAGAGCGGGTCGGGCAAGACCACCATCGGCCGCGCGCTCATCAAGCTCGCCCCGATCACCGGCGGCTCCATCCGCTACGCCGGCGCCGAGCTCACCGGGCTTTCCAACCGCGCTTTTCTGCCGTTCCGGAAACGCGTGCAGATGATTTTCCAGGATCCTTTCAACTCGCTCAACCCGCGCATGACGGTCGAGGGCATCATCCGCGAGCCGCTCGACCTGCATTTCCCTGCGATGAGCCGCGCCGACAAACGCGACCGCGTGGCGTCCTTGTTGCGGCGCGTGGGGCTCGAGGCCGAGCACATGCACCGCTACCCGCACGAGTTTTCGGGCGGCCAGCGGCAGCGCATCGGCATCGCGCGGGCCTTGGCGGTGGAGCCGGAGTTCATCATCTGCGACGAGGCGGTGAGCGCGCTCGATGTCTCGGTGCAGGCCCAGATCGTGAATCTGCTCCAGGACCTGCAGGCCGAGCTGGGGCTCACCTACCTGTTCATCGCGCACGATCTCGCGGTGGTGGAGCACATCGGCGACCACGTGCTGGTGATGCACCAGGGCAAGCTCGTGGAATCCGCCGCGGCGGAGGAGATCTACCGCGACCCGAAGGATCCCTACACCCGTCGTTTGCTCGAGGCGGTGCCGAAGCTCGCGGTTTAGCCGGCCGCCGCGCGCCCGCTCTGCGCATTTGACCTTCCGCCACCTCGTTAAGATGGTCTCCCACTCGCCGATGCCCGTGCCCAAGCTGATCGTCACCGTCTGCACCGCCAACATCTGCCGCAGCCCGATGGCCGAGGCGCTTCTGCGCCACGCGCTCGCCGCCGAGCCCGAGCCGCTGCGTTCCTGCAAGGTCGTCTCGGCAGGCGTGGCCGCGCGCGGCGGCGAGAAGGTGTCGATCAACTCGGTGGACGCCCTCGCCAAGGTCGGGCTCCGCATCTCGGACCATCGCAGCCGGCCGCTCACGCCCGAGCTCGCGACCGAGGCCGACCTCATCCTTTGCATGACCGAGAGCCACCGTGCGGTGATCGGCCTCGCCCTCGATCCGGTGCCGAAGAACGTGCATCTCTGGCGCGAGTTCATGCCCAAGGGCTCGTCCCGCGAGATCGCCGACCCCTACGGCGGCCCGCTCGCCGAATACGAAGCCTGTCGCGACGAGATGGTAGAGGCCATCCCGAGCATCATCGAGCACCTGCGGAAGCTCGCGGCGGCCTGAGCCGTAACGATTCAGTCGAGAGGGTCGCATCGAGGCGATCTGGCGGCGCCTTTCAGTGGCTGACTTCCAGCGAAATACCCTCCGGGTATTCCTCGGTCGTGCTCCTCTGAAATGCACGCGCATCTCGCCCCGCTGCTCAGCCTTCGACTGCATCGTTACGGCTGAGGCGCCGGCAGGTTTCCCCGGTGCGCGCGCCGGGTGCTTAACCGGCCCGCGCTCAAGGTATTTTGGGATTTGTCGGCGCGCTCCGGGAGCCTTGGGCTGGAGGCCATGAACAGCATGACCGGTTACGGCCGCGCCACGGGCTCCGTGGGCGCGCAAGGTTTCTCCATCCAAGTCAGCTCCGTGAACCGCAAGGCTCTCGAGGTGAAAGTCTCCGCGCCCGGCGCGTGGGAGGAGCTGGAGCCGGCCATCATCGAGGCGGTGAAGAAAGTCGCCACGCGCGGCACCGTGCAGGTGCGCATCGAGCTCGACGGCGTGGTCTCGGGCGGCGGCGCCGCCGAGTTTGACGAGGTGGCGGCGGGCGTGTGGCTCGACCGCGTGGCGGCCTTCGCCGCGCGGCGCGACGTGATCTTCAGCCCCACCACCGACGCGCTCGTGCAGTGCGCGATGCAGTTTCGCCGCAAGATCGAGCCGCCGCCACCCGAGGAGTCGCGCGAGGCGGTGCTGGCCGCGCTCGAGGAGGCCTTGTCGGGCTTCGCCGCCATGCGCGGCACCGAGGGCGCCGCGCTGCGCGAGGACCTCGCCGCGCGGCTCAACGGCCTGATGACGCACATCGACGAGATCGCCGTGCGCGCGCCGCAGGTGGTGGCCGCCGCGCGCGAGGCCTTGTTGCGCCGTTTGCGCGAGGCCGGCCTCGATCTTCGGGTGGACGACGAGCGCGTGCTCAAGGAGATCGCCCTCTTCGCCGACCGCTGCGACATCACCGAGGAGCTCACGCGTTTCCGCAGCCACCACGCGCAGCTGAAGAAACTCTTCTCCGGCGACGGCGAGATCGGCCGCAAGGCGGAGTTCATCCTCCAGGAGATGGGCCGCGAGGTGAACACCACCGGCGCCAAGGCCAACGACTACGAGATCGCGCGCCGCGTGATCGAGCTGAAGAACGAGCTCGAGCGCATCAAGGAGCAGATCGCCAACGTCGAGTAGGGCGAGGAGGCCGAGGGACGGGGTTTTCAACCGCGAAGATCGCGAAGGAGCGCGAAGAGAGGGGGCTGATTCGCTCTCTTCTTCGCGTCCTTCGCGAGCTTCGTGGCCGGACCTCCGATCTCTGTATCGACTTTGCGACTACGCCCGCAGGGCGCGGTTGAGAGCGCTGATGATGGCGCGGATCGAGGCGACCTCGATGTTGGTATCGACGCCCGCGCCGAAGAGCACGCGGCCGTCGGCGAGCTTGAGCTGGATGTAGCTCACGGCGCGCGCCTCGGCGCCGCTGCCGAGCGAGTGCTCGCTGTAGCTTTGCACGTCGCAGCCGGGCACGCGGCCGGTGGCGGCGAGGCCGCGGATGAAGGCGTCGATCGGGCCGTTGCCCTGGCCGCTCACGCGCACGGGCGCGCCGCGCACGAGCAGGTCGGCCTCGCAGCTCACCTGCGCGCCGCGCTCCACGGTGCGGAACTCCTGGAGCACCACGGGCGCGCCGGATTGCTCGAGGTATTCGCCTTGGAAGGCGGCGAAGATCTCGGCGGGCGAGAGCTCGGTGCCGCGGGCGTCGGCGAGGTCGTTGATGAGCTTGCCGATCTCCTTGTGCATGAGCTTGGGCAGGGTGTAGCCGAACTCGGTCTCGAGCACGTAGGCGACGCCGCCTTTGCCGGACTGGGAGTTGATGCGGATGATCGCCTTGTAGGTGCGGCCGATGTCGGCCGGGTCGATCGGGATGTAGATGACGTCCCAGGGGCGGCCGGCCTTTTGGTGCGGCCAGGACTTCTTGATCGCATCCTGGTGCGAGCCGCTGAAGGCGGTGAACACGAGGTCGCCGGCGTAGGGTTGGCGGGGCGGCACCTCCATGCGGGTGCAGCGCTCGTAAACCTCGCGCACGCGGGGCAGGTCGGAGAAGTCCAGGCCGGTCTCGATGCCGTGCGTGTGCAGGTTGAGCGCGACGGTGACGATATCGAGGTTGCCGGTGCGCTCGCCGTTGCCGAAGAGGGTGCCCTCGACGCGGTCGGCGCCGGCCAGCAGGGCCAGCTCGGTGGCGGCCACGCCGGTGCCGCGGTCGTTGTGGGTGTGCAACGACACCAGCGTGAGCGCGCGGCGCGTGAGGTGGCGGCACATCCACTCGATCTGGTCGGCGTGGACGTTGGGCGTGGCGTATTCGACGGTGGCGGGCAGGTTGAGGATGATCTTGTTGTCCGCCGTGGGCTGCCAGACGTCGGTCACGGCCTCGCAGACCTCGAGCGCGAAATCCAGCTCGGTGCTGGTAAAGCTCTCCGGCGAGTATTCGAGCTGGATGCGCGAGCCGGCGGCGACGAGCGGGCCCATGTGCTGCCTGAGCAGCTGGATGCCGCGCACGGCGATGCCCTTGATGTCCTCGCGCGTGGCGCCGAAGACGTATTCGCGCTGCTTGGGCGAGGTGGAGTTGTAGAGGTGGAAGATGATGTTCTTCGCGCCGCGCAGGGCCTCGAGCGAGCGCACGATCAAGTCCTCGCGGCATTGGCAGAGGATCTGGATGGAGACGTCGTCGGGGATTCGGTTTTCCTCGATCAGGCGGCGGCAGAAATCGAACTCGATCTGCGAGGCGGAGGGGAAGCCGACCTCGATCTGCTTGAAGCCCACGCGGACCAGCAGCTCGAAATACTCGAGCTTCTCCTCGACGCTCATGGGCTGGGCGAGGGCTTGGTTGCCGTCGCGGAGGTCAACGGAGCACCAGATGGGGGCGCGCTCGTGGACGCGGTCGGGCCACTGGCGGTCGGGCAGGCGGACGGGCGGGAAGGGGGCGTATTTGCCGGCGGGAGAGAAGGACATGACGCGGAAAACCTGAAAAATCGGGAAGGAGGTGGAACGAAACGAGGAGGGACGGAAGGCGGAAGCTCGTGCTCGCGCGGCGCGGGGCCGGGAGGGAGCGGAGGAGTCAGGCGGGAAAAGGACGCACAATCAACCGCTCGCGCGGTCTCGCGGATCGTGCGTCTAGCTAAGTCGAAGCGCCTGGGCGGTGCTTTGCATCCGGGGCCGTGTTACGGCGGGAGGGCGGGGGAGTCAAGGCGGAGGGCGGCGGAGGGCGCCGCGGGTAACCGCTCGCCATGGCGGGCGTCTTGAGTTTCGTGCATGCACTTCGCCCAACCGCACCATGTCCCCGATCCTTGACGCCGACGCCGAATCGCCGCCCGACGTCGAGGCTTGGCTGGAGCGCATCCGGGCCGGCGACCAGCGGGCGGCGCGGGAACTGGTGGACCACCTTTACCCGCAGGTCATCCGCATCGTGCGCGCCCGCCTGCCGCGGCGCGGCGGCGAGGAGGACCTGGCGCAGGAGATCTTTCTAAAAATGTTTTCCCGGCTCGACCAGTATCAGGGCCAGGTGCCGCTCGCCCACTGGGTGTCGCGCATCGCGGTGACGACCTGCATCGACGCCCTTCGCGCGCAGAAGCGGCGCCCGGAGTTGCGCTGGGCCGACCTGTCGGAGGCCGAGGCCGACACGCTCGACGCGGTGCTCACCCGCGAGGACGCCGCCGACACCGCCGACGCCCTCGCCGCGCACGAGCTGGTGCACAAGCTGCTCAACCAGCTCGCCCCGCAGGACCGCCTCGTGCTTCAGCTGCTCGATCTCGAACAAAAGACCCTCGTCGAAATCCGCGACATCACCGGCTGGAACACCACCCTCATCAAGGTTCGCGCCTTCCGTGCGCGCCGGAAATTGCAAAAACTCTTCCAACAACTCACCCAACAGGAGCGCACATGAACGACCGTAATCATCTCGCCTGGATGCGCCTCGCCGCCGCCGCCCGCCGCGCGCCTCGCGCCGCGGAGCCCGAGGGCGCCTGCGACGCGCCCGTCGGCTTCGCCGCCCGGGTCGTGGCGCGAGCGGAACTCACCTCGTCCGGGGCGGGATCGGGATTTTTCGGGCGCGGCTTTGACCGGGTGGCCTCCCGCGCGCTCGGTCTCGCCTGCGCCTGCGCCGTCGCCGTGGCGCTGTGGGCGAGCACGCCCGCCACCGCCGAGGCCCGCTCCGGCGACTCCGTCGTCACCGACGCCTACCTCGACCCGGTCGGTGACTACCTCGTGGTCGTGCAATCCTGATGAACCGCACCTTCAAGCTTTCCCTGCTCGTCGCCGGCATCTTTGGCTGCGGCATCGTGGTGGGCGCCATGGGGGCGCGTCGTCTCGCGCCGCCGCCCCCGCCCGCGGTGGAAACCACGCCGCCTCGCCCGGCGCCGGAGGGTTTCGGCCCGAACACCTTGCTACGGCTCACCGCCGAGCTGGGGCTCACCGAGGAGCAGCGCGCCGCGATCGAGCCCGTGATCACCCGCACCGGCGATCAACTGCGCGCGCTGCGCCAGGAGAGCGTCCGGCAGAGCGGCGCGTTGATCGAGGCGATGAACGCCGCCGTGTCCGGCGAACTCACGCCGGAGCAGCGGGAGAAGTTTGAGGTTCTGAAAGAAGCCCAGCGCGCGCGCATGCGGGCGATCATGGAGGAGCGCCAGCGTCGGCGCGCCGAGGGCGAGCGCACGGGCGGCGAGCGCGGCGCCGAAAGAGGCGAGCGTGGCGGCGAGGGCTGGCGGCGCCCGCCGCCTCCGGAACGGCCCGCCCCGGCCAACGGGGCTCCGCCGCCGCCGCCGGGCACTTGAATGCCGGGCCGGGCCGCCGGCTGTGGGCGGCTTACGGGCGGGACGGCAGGCCCGCGGTGCTTTCCTCCGCGAGCGGAACGCCGGCGAGGGCGGTTTCCGGGCGAGCCTCGACCGGGTCGAGGCTGCCGGGTTGGAGCCAATACACCCGGTCGCCCCAAAACGCGCCCCGGCGCGCGAGCTCGCCGCTCTCCGGCGCCACGCGGCGGGCGACGGCGGAGTAGTGCAGCCAGCGGAAGCCGGCGTTCCAATCGCGCGTGCCCCAGGAGTTCACGATCTTGAAGGCGCCGCGCTCGCCGGGACCGGGCAAGCCGTCGCCGTCGAGATCGACCCAGATGTCGTCATCGTAGCCGACGATCGTGATGGCGTGTCCCACCGGCGCGCGCGGATCGATCTCGGTGCAGATTTTTTCGCCGACATGGCGGCCGGGAAGCTCGCCGGGCGGGGTCGCGACGGTGGCGCGATTCCAGCCCTCGATCGCGGTGGAGCCGGTGAGCAGGTGGCCTTTCAGGAGCAGGCGCCGCAGCTCGGCGAGATACAGATCGGCGTCGCTCGCGGCCACCACGCCGAAGCGCGCGATGCGGTTGACCAAGGCCTGGTCGCGGAGGCCGGGCGACTCGGGGTTGCTCAGGGATTCCCCCGCCGCGGGCGGCGAGCCGCGATAGGGCAGGGACTCGAGGGTGACCGCGCCGTGTTCCGCCAAGGCGAGGTAGGCGCGGGAGAGGCTCACGCCGAGATTCGCGCCGCCGTTGGTGAGGTTGTAGATCCAGGCGGGCGAGAAGCGACTGGCGTCGGAGAGGCGCGATTGGTCCCAGCCACGCTCCAGGCCGATGGCGTGGGTGAGTTGGTAGTAGGTGCTGACGACGGCGGTGCAGGACTCGAGGTCGCCTTGGTCGAAGAGCGGCGGGAAGGCGGGGAGGGCGCTGTTGTCCACCGCTCTGGGAAAGGCGAGGCCGGCGGCGGTGGCCGCGTGCGGCGCGTCGTGGCCCGCTTGGTGGATGCGCTGGAGCGCGAGGGCGTTGAGGCCCGGGGCGTGGATGCTCGATTCGAGAAATCCACCGCCCGCGCGCGTGGTGGCTCGAACTGGCGCGAGGGCGGCGAGGAGAAGCGCCCACACGAGCAGGCGGCGGATGCAATGAACCGCCAAAACTCCGCTGTGGGCTCCCGTATTCGCACCTGCCATGCGTCTAGGAATTTCTCCCAGAGGCATCCGTCAAGGGATCGAGCTCCCCTAGGAAAAACCAAGCAGAGCCGCGGCCGGGGACGAGGGCCGAAGCGGCGTCAGAGCGCCTTGAGGATTGCGGCGCGCTTGGCCGCGTATTCGGCGGCGCTGACGAGCCCGGAGCGGTGCAGCTCTTCGAGCTGGCGGAGGCGCGTGGCGGCATCGGGTTGCGCAGGAGCGGCGGCGGCGCGGAGATCCTCGGCGTAGCGGCGGGCCGTCGGGCGCAGCTCTTCCGCGATGTATTTGACGGACTCGCTGGCGACGGGGGTGGTCTCGCCCGCGACGTAGCGGCCGATGGCGCCGAGGTAGCCGGCTTTGAGGCAACTGATGCCGATGCCGATCATGGGCAGGCCGACAAAGGCGCACCAAAATTTGGTGGGGAAGCCGCGTCCGCCAAAGGCGCTGAAGAAATCGACGAGGCCCACGAGCGCGAAGATGCCGCCGACGACGACGAGGAAAAAGCCCAGCCCACGGAGGGCCCCGCGGGCGGGGCGGTTTTGGCTTTCGAAGGGAGGGCGCATGGTCGGAGAGCGGGGGGCGGGGCAAGAGCCGGCGGTGCAGCCCGCGGCTCAGCCGAGGGCGGGCGATTGGGCGCGGCGGGCATGACGACGCGCCCGACGCGCCGTTGGGCCGATGACAACAGCATCCAGTCTCCCAAGTAAACTCGGGAGTGGCAGTTCCGCCCGATTGCGTAACCGCTGCTGGCGGGGCGGGGGCGAGCTTCGCGCGTGCGACTCGTGCGACTCAGTTCTTGAGGACCTGGATGAAGGCGTCGGGCGGGATGTTCACCTTGCCGATCATCTTCATCTTCTTTTTGCCCTCTTTCTGTTTGTCGAGGAGCTTGCGCTTACGGGAGATGTCGCCGCCGTAGCACTTGGCCGTCACATCCTTGCGCATTTCCTTCACGTTGTCGCGGGCGATGATCTTGCCGCCGATGGCGGCTTGGATCGCCACCTTGAACATCTGGGGCGGGATGATCTCGGCGAGTTTCTCGCAGAGCTCGCGGCCTTTGCCCTCGGCCTTGTCGCGGTGCACGATGGACGCGAAGGCGTCCACGGGGTCGCCGTTGATGAGGATGTCCATCTTCACGAGGTCGCTCTCGCGATACTCGCCCATCTCGTAGTCCATCGAGCCGTAGCCGTGGGTGATGGATTTGAGGCGATCGTTGAAGTCCACGAGGATCTCGTTGAGCGGGAGGATGCAGGTGAGCATGACGCGCGTGGCGTCGAGGGTGTCGGTGTGCTCGCAGACGCCGCGCTTCTCCATCACGAGCGAGAGGATGTCGCCCATGTTCTCGTTTGGGATGTGGATCGAGGCCTTGATCGTGGGCTCGGCGATGTAGTCGATCGTGCCGGGGTCGGGCAGGTTGATGGGGTTGTCCACCTCGATCTCCTCGGCGCCGTGGGCCTTCACCTTGTAAACGACGGAGGGGTAGGTGGAGATGATCTCGACGTCGTGTTCGCGGCGGATGCGCTCCTGGATGATCTCCATGTGGAGGAGGCCGAGGAAGCCGCAGCGGAAGCCGAAGCCGAGGGCGACGGAACTCTCGGATTGGTAGAGGAAGGCGGCGTCGTTGAGGCGGAGGCGGCCGAGGGCGGCCTTGAGTTTCTCGTAGTCGTTGGACTCGAGCGGATAGAGGCCGCAGAAGACCATGGGGCGGACCTCCTTGTAGCCGGGCAGCATCTCGGAGGCGGGCTGGCGCGCGAGGGTGAGGGTGTCGCCGATCTTGATCTCGGAGGTGTCCTTGATGTTGGAGATCACGTAGCCGACGTCGCCGGCGTCGAGGGAGGCGGTCTTGGTCATCTTGGGGGTGAAGACGCCGACCTCCTTGATCTCGGATTTCTGGCCGTTGCTCATGAGGAGCATCTGGTCGCCGGCCTTGACGGAGCCGGAGAAGACGCGGCCGTAGGTGATGACGCCGCGGTAGCTGTCGTAGAGGGAGTCGAAGACGAGGGCGCGGGTGGCGGGGTGGTGGGTCCAGCGCGGGGGCGGGATGCGGGCGACGACGGCCTCGAGGATGTCCTGGATGCCGATGCCGGTCTTGCCGGAGGCGAGGATGGCCTCCTCGGCGGGGATCATGAGGATGTCTTCGAGCTGGGTGGTGCAGAGCTCGAGGTTGGCCGAGGGGAGGTCGATCTTGTTGATGACCGGGATGATTTTCAGGCCTTGGGCGGTGGCGAGGTGGGCGTTGGCGACGGTCTGGGCCTCGACGCCCTGGGCGGCGTCGATGAGGAGGACGGCGCCTTCGCAGGCGGCGAGGGAACGCGAGACCTCGTAGGCGAAGTCCACGTGGCCCGGGGTGTCCATCAGGTTGATCTTGTAGAGGTGACCGTCCTTGGCGGGGTAGGTCATCGTCACCGGGTGGGACTTGATCGTGATGCCGCGCTCCTTCTCGAGGTCCATCGAGTCGAGGTGTTGCTCGGTCAGGACGCGTTGCGAGACGGTGTTGGTGTATTCGAGCAGGCGGTCGGACAGCGTCGTCTTGCCGTGGTCAACGTGGGCGATGATGCAGAAATTACGGGTAAGCGAGGAGTCCATGCGAACAGGTGCGGGCGCGCGACGGGCGCGCGGAATCGGGCACGGTGCGGAGCGGTTCCCGGTGTTTCAAGCCGTGAGATGGGAAAATCCGCCGCTGCGCGGAATGACCAATGACCAATGTCCAATGACCAATGACGGGTGGCGGAGGGGGGCGCGGGGGGCTGAGGGGCGGGGTTTGGAAACGACGAGGCCCGCCCTGGGGTGGGGCGGGCCTCGAGGCGCGAGCGGGTGCAGGAGCTCAGCGACTGGAATAGAAGGCGTTGATCTTGTCGGCGACGTCGCGGAAGCCGATGTCGTCGCTGTAGATCAGTTTGAACTCGTTGATGGCATCTTCTTGGCGGCCCATGCCTTCGTAGCACTCGGCGAGCTGGTAGATGATGTCCTTCTTGAGGTCGTCCATCGTGGGCAGCTCCGTCTTGGCGGTCTGGAACTGCTGGACGGCGAGGTCATACATCTTGCGGCTCTTGAGGGCGCGGCCCATGCCGGCGAGGGCGGAGATGCGGACCTTGGGCGACTTTTGCGCCTGCTGGAAGTTGGCGATGGCGCCCTGGTGGTCGCCGGCCTCGAGGAGGAGGTTGGCGAGGGTGTAGCGGGCGGCGTAGTCGTTGGGGTAGCGTTCGACGTAGGCCTTGGTGTCGTCGAGCTTGACCTTGTGCAACTCGGCGCGGGCGGCCTCGAGCGCGCTCTTCGCGGCGGCGTCCTCGGGGGCGGCGGCGGCTTTGTCGGCGGCGGCTTTGACCTTCGCCTCGAGCACGGCGATGGCGAGCTCGCTCTGGAGCTTTTCGAGCGTGGCGTCACCGGCGGCGGAGGGCAGCGCGCGGGCCTTGCGGACGTATTCGAGCGCGGAGGCGGGGTCGTTGATGCGGCGGTAGCCGTCGATGATGGAGCGGTAGTGGTTGAGGTTTTCCGGCTGGAGGGCGAGGCGCTCCTTGGCCTCGGCGATGAGGCGCTCGGTCATCTCGGTGGAGGTGACGACCTTGTTGGCCTGCTCGAGCGAGACGGCCTGGCTCTCGTCCTTGAGCTTGGAGCGGAAGGAGGTGCCGGAGGATTCCCAGTTGCCCTTGTCCATGGTCTGGGCGACGGAGGCCTTGCGCATGAGGGCGAGGGCGTCGCCGTCCTGCGGGCGGACCTTGAGCAGATCGTCGGCCACGCGGACGGCCTCGCGGTGCATCTTGGCGGCGATGTAGGCCTCGGCGAGGTGCACGAGGGTGTCGTGGTCCTTGGGCTGGACTTCGCGGATGGCCTCCCAGGCGAAGGTGGCGGTCTCCATGAGGCCGAGGGCGGTGGCGTTTTCGGCGAGGGCCTTGAGCGCGGCGACGTTGGTCGGGTCGGCGATGACCATCTTCTCGGCGTTCTCGAAGGCCTTGGCGGGGTCTTTTTTCCCGGAGAAGAGGAAGCCGGCCATGGTCACGGAGCCGATGGCCTTGGAGATGAGTTTGTTTTTCGTCTCGAGCCGCTTCAGCAGCGCGACGCGTTGCAGGCGGCGAACCGGCAGGCAGCCGGGGGCGTGTTTGAGCACTTGGGCGGTGACTTCGATCACGTAATCGAAGTTGCCGCGCTGAAGGGCTACTTGGGCGGTCTCGACCTGTTTTTGCAAACGAGCGTCGAGGGAGGTAAGGGGAACTTCCTGCATAGGGGGGATTGCTTTACAGGACAGCCCGCGGAGCGGCGCAGGGTCAACGCTAGACTGGCATCGGCAGGTCGCGTTTCACGGCGCTTTCAAGCCGATGAAGCGCGCTCATGACGGTGGAGTCGTCCCCGGCCTCGGCGAGCAGGCGTATTTTCGGCTCGGTGCCGGAGAAGCGCACCATCACGCGTCCGGCGGTGCCCAGCTCGGTCTCGAGGGCGGCGATTTCGGCGCGGATGGCGGGGCAGTCGGCGAGGGGTTTCTTCTCGGCGACGCGGAGGTTGCGGGTGCCTTGGGGGAACTTGCGCAGTGATCGGCGGAGTTCGGAGAGGGGGAGCCCGCTGCTGCGCATCACGGCCAGCACGCCGAGCACGGCGGCGAGACCGTCGCCGGTGGGGGAGGCGGAGAGGTCGATGATGTGGCCGCTGGATTCGCCTCCGAGCCGGGCGCCGAGGGCGAGGAGCCGGGCGAGCACGTGGCGGTCGCCGACATCGGTGCGCTCGACGCGGCCGCCGGCGGCGCGGATGGCGGCGTCCACGCCCAGGTTGCTCTGCACGGTGGCCACGAGCGTGTTGGCGTCGAGCGTGCCGCGGCGGAGGGCGTCGAGCGCGAGGATGACGAGGATCTCGTCGCCGTCGAGAATGGCGCCGGTCTCGTCGCAAAGGATGCAGCGGTCGCCGTCGCCGTCGTGGGCGACGCCGAGGCGGGCGCCGAGCGCGGTGACCTCGCGGGCGAGGCGCTCGGGGTGCTCGCTGCCGAGGCCGTCGTTGATGTTGGTGCCGTCGGGCGCGGTGCCTAGGGCGTGAATCTCGGCGCCGAGGCGGCGGAGGACGACGGGGGTGGTGCCGGCGGTGGCGCCGTGGGCGGCGTCCACGACGATGCGCCAGCCGGCGAGCGCCGCGGCGGGCAACAAGGCCGCGAGGTCGGCGGAGTAGGCGGCGGTGGCGTCCTCCTCGGGCGGGAGCGGGGCCTCGCGCCACGGGGGCGTGGATTCGGGAGCGGGGAGGAGCGACTCGATGGCGGCCTCGTCGGCGTCGGTGAGCTGGAGCCCGCCGGAGGCGAAGAATTTGATGCCGTTGTCCGCGGCGGGATTGTGCGAGGCGGTGATGACAACGCCCAGCGGGGCGCCGCGGGCGCGCACGGCGCGGGCGACGGCGGGAGTGGGGGCGACGCCGAGCGAGACGGGCGCGAGGCCTCCGGCGCGGAGGCCGGCGGCGACGGCGGAGAGGAGCGCGGGGCCGGAGGCGCGGGTGTCGCGGCCGAGCAGGACGGTCGAGCCTACGGGCGCGCCGGCGGCGCGGGCCCAGCGGGCGGCGGCGAGGCCGAGGCGGGCCGCGAAAGGCTCGTTGACGACCGGGCCGCCGTAAGGGCCGCGCACGCCGTCGGTGCCGAAATATTGGCGCTTCATGCGGGAGGCGGGATGGGTTGCCGGAGAGGTGGGCTACGGGCGGAGCTTCAGGCGAAAAACTCGCGGGTGGCGGCGATCTTGGCGCGGACGGCGCCGCCGAGGAGGAGCTCGCGGGCCTGCGGGAGGGCCGCGGCGGGGGCGGGCGAGCGACCGCAGATCCAGAGGGCGACGGAGGCGTTGAGCGCGATGGTGTCGGCGAGGCCGGCGGGGCCGCGGCCGGCGAGCAGGGCCTCGACGAGGGCGAGGTTGTGCGCGAGGTCGCCGCCGGCAAGGTCGGCAAAGTCGGCGCGGGGCAGGCCGAGGTCCTCGGGCCGCCACACCGTATCCAAATCCTGGAGACGGCCGAAGCCGCGCACGCGGGTGTCGGTCGCGCTGGTGAGCTCGTCCACGCCGCGGGTGGCGTCGATGCGGCCGTGGGCGGCGAGGCCGGCGGCGGCGCCGAGGCGCGAGAGCGTGTCGGCGAGGCGCGGGGCCCACTCCTCGGCGAAGACGCCGAGCAGCACGTGGGCGGGGCGGCCGGGGTTGATGAGCGGGCCGAGGACGTTGAAGACCGAGCGGCGGCCCTCGGCGGCGAGCAGCTTGCGGGCGGGCGCGATGTGCTTGAAGGCGGGGTGGAAGGCGGGCGCGAAGAAGAAGACGTAGCCGAGCTCGCGCAGGGCGGCGCGGAGCTTTTCGGGCGGCGCGTCGATCTTGAAGCCGAGGCCGGCGAGCAGGTCGGCGCTGCCGCACTTGGAGGTGATGCCGCGGTTGCCGTGCTTCATCACCGGCACGCCGGCGCAGGCGAGCGTGAGGACGACGAGGCTGGAGATGTTGAAGGCCCCGGTGTGGTCGCCGCCGGTGCCGACGATGTCGATGGCGCGGGGGGCGATGTCGGCCACGCCGGGGTCGAGGGCGCGGGCGCGAAATGCCTCGGCGAAGGCGGCGATCTCGGCGGGCGTCTCGCCCTTGTCGGCGAGGGCGCGAAGAAAGTCGGCCTTGGCGGCGTCGCCCGCGGGCTCGGAGGGCTCGGCGAGCGCGGCGGCCGCGGCGGCGATGTCGGCCGGGGCGAGTTCCTGGCCTTGGCGGAGACGCGGGGTGAGTTCGTGGAGCGCGACCATAATCGGGTGGGAGAATTGCCCGAGCGCGCCCTCGGAGGGAAAGCATAAACTCGACAAGGGCGAAGCCGGCGTAAGGCATGCCACCATGTCTCGCGTCCTGTTTATCCTGTTGGTGGGTCTCTTCTCCGTCGTCGTCGCGCAGGCGCAGCCCGTGGCGCAAATCATCGAGCGCGAGGTGCCGGTCGCGAAGCCCGAGGAAGCGCCGCTGTTCCCGCCCCGGCCTACGTTGGTGGACGCGCTCGTGCTGGGCGTGGTCGAGGGCGTGACGGAGTTTTTGCCCGTCTCCTCGACCGGCCATCTCGTGATCGCCAACCACGCGCTCAAGCTCGATTCGCCCGCGCCGGTCTTCACCGACAAGCGCGGCCAGGTGGTGTCGCTCAAGGAGGCGGCCGACACCTACGCGATCGTGATCCAGGCGGGGGCGATCGCCGCGGTGGCGTTTCTTTATTGGAGCCAGCTCTCGCGCATCCTGGCGGGCATGGCGGGCCGTGATCCCGCCGGGCTGCGCCTGCTGCGCAACATCGTCATCGCCTGCATCCCGCCGGTGGTGGTCGCGTTGACCTTCAAGAAATTCATCAAGACGGAGCTCTTCTCGGTGCAGACGGTCGCCTGGGCCTTGCTCGTCGGGGCGGCGCTGATGTGGACGGCGGAGCGCTGGCGGCGCCGTCGCGACGCGTCCGCCCCGGTCGGCGCCTATGCCAAGGAAATGGGCGGGGCGGATCTTTCGCCGATGCAGGCCGCCTTCATCGGCTTGATCCAGTGCCTCGCGCTCTGGCCGGGCATGAGCCGCTCGATGACCGCGATGGTCGGCGGCTATTTCATGGGCCTGCGGCCGGTGCGCGCGGCGGAGTTCAGCTTCCTGCTGGGCCTGCCCTTGCTGGGGGCGGCGGCGGCGAAGGATGCGCTCGACGGAGGCTCGGCCGTGGTGGCGGCCTTCGGTTGGGTGAATGTGATCGTCGGCATGATCGCTGCCTTCATCAGCGCGGCGATCGCAGTGCGGTTTTTCGTGAGTTTCCTCACCCGGCACGGGCTCGCGCCTTTCGCGGTTTACCGCGTGGTGCTGGGCGTCACGCTGTTGCTGTTTTTTGTCGATTGATCGGCCGTGCCGCGGATCGGGCGGGCGGCGGGTAGGCCCGCCCTTGTTTTCGTGGGCGACATCGCGCTTGACCGCGCCGCGCCCGGCACTCATTCCAATCAACTTTTCCCACCTGAAACACGGCGCGCCCGTCGCGTCCACCCATCTCCAAACCGTCCTCACCATGGCCAATCCGAAACGCAAACAGTCCAAACGCCGCAGCGCCAACCGTCGCGCCGCCAACGCCTTCCAGGCTCCCGAGTTCGCCAAGGATCCGGTCGATGGCAGCACCTTCCGCCCGCATCGCGTGAACCCGAAGAACGGCATGTATCGCGGCCGTCAGGTGCTCGACGTCTCCGTCTGAGCGCCGTCCCCCTCCCGATAAATCGTCGGAATTTGTTCCCGATGGGCACGCCCACCGGTTCCGCGGGACGTATCGCGATCGACGCGATGGGCGGTGATCTCGGCCCGGCCGAGGTGGTCGCCGCCGCGAAACTCGCGCTCGAAGATCCCCGTCTGGCCAACGACCTCACGCTCGTCGGCCAGCCTGCCTTGATCGAGCCCTTGCTGAAACAGCACGGGCTCGTTTCGCATCCGCGCGTGCGCCTGCACCCCGCCTCCGAGGTGATCACCATGGAGGACAAGCCGCTCAAGGCCCTCCGCTCCAAGAAGGACGCGTCGATGGTGCGCGCGATCGAGCTGGTGAAAACCGGCGAGGCCGGCGCCGTGGTGAGCTGTGGCAACACCGGCGCGCTCATGGCCGGCGGCACGCTCCGCCTGCGCACGCTCGACGGCATCGACCGCCCCGCGCTCGCCGCCGTGATTCCCCGGGCCAACGGCTACTTCATCCTGATCGACGCCGGCGCGAACCCCGAGGCCGAGCCGCGCCACCTCGTGCACAACGCCCTCGTCGGTAGCCACTACGCCCGCGTCATGTTCGGCGTGGAGCGGCCCCGCGTGGGCCTGCTCACCATTGGCACCGAGGAAGGCAAGGGCAACGCGCTCTCCACCGAGACCCACGCGATCCTCAAGCGTTGCGGCGCCGCCGGGCTCCTCAACTACTCCGGCCCCACCGAGGGCTTCCAGGTCTTCACCGACCACTGCGACGTCGCGGTTTGCGACGGCTTTGTGGGCAACCTGCTCCTCAAGAGCTGGGAGTCGCTCGCCAAATTTTTCAAGGGCACCCTCGAATCCGAGCTGAAGGCCAACCCGCTCCGCCTCGCCGGCGCGGCGCTCTCCCGCGGCGCCTTCAAGGCGCTCAAAGCGCGCATGAACCCCGACCGCTACGGCGGCGCGCCGCTCCTCGGCCTGCGGGGCAACGTGCTCAAGGCCCACGGATCGAGCAACCGCCACGCCCTCCACGCCGCCATCATCGCGGCCGACAAGGTCATCCGCGCCGACTTCCTCAACCACGTCGCGCACGACACCGCCGCAATCAACGCGGTCATCGACGCCCCCCCGCTCGTGGACGCCGGCGCCGGCAAACCCGCCGAGGCCGCGTCCTAGCCAGCCCGATCCCCCCCCCTTTGCGTGCGGCACGCATTCCCCGAGTGTCGCTTCTTCGCTCCGTTCGCCTCCCATCTTACCCGAGCCTCCGTGTCCACGCCGTCCACTCCCGCCATCGCCATCCTCGGCACCGGCTCCAACGCACCCGCCCGCGTCCTGACCAACGACGAGCTTTCGCGCCGGGTGGACACCTCGGACGAGTGGATTTTCACCCGGACCGGCATCCGTGAACGGCGCATCGCCGACGCCGGCGACAGCGTGGCCTCGCTCGCCACCGCCGCCGCCCGGTTCGCGCTCGCCGACGCCGGTCTTGAGCCCTCCGACATCGATTTGCTGATCGTCGCCACCTGCACGCCCGACTTGCCGATGCCCTCGACCGCCTGCCTCGTGCAGACGGCCCTCGGCATGCGCGAGCGCGCGGCCTGCCTCGATCTCAACGCGGCCTGCACCGGCTTTGTTTACGCCCTCGACCACGCCTGGGCGCTCCTCTCCACCGGCCGCTATCGCCACGCCCTCGTCATCGGCGCGGAAAAGATCTCCTCGCTCGTGGACTGGAGCGACCGCACCACCTGCGTGCTCTTCGGCGACGGCGCCGGGGCCGTCGTGCTCGGCCCCGCCCGCGCCGCCTCGCCCGCGCGCATCCTCGACGCCCAGCTCGGCGCCATCCCCGGCACCGCCGACCTCCTCGGCGTGCCCGGCGGCGGCTCCTCGCCCGCCACCTCCGACGCCCGGCGCCACATCGCCATGCGCGGCAAGGAGGTCTTCAAGTTCGCCGTCCGCGGCATGGAGGAGGTCACCCGCGATCTGCTGGCCCGCAACGGCCTGTCCGGGGCCGACGTGGCGCTCGTGGTGCCACACCAGGCCAACCTGCGCATCATCCACGCGCTCGCCCAGTATCTCGAGCTCCCCTACGAGCGCATACTCGTCAACGTGGACCGCTACGGCAACACCTCCGCCGCCTCCATCCCCCTGGCCCTCGACGAGGCGCGCCGCTCCGGCCGTCTTAAGTCCGGCGACCTCGTGCTGTTTGTGGCGTTCGGGGCGGGCTTGACCTACGGGGGTGCGCTGGTTCGCTGGTGACCTACACCATGCCCGCCGCACGCCGTATCGGATTTTTCACTACAATCGTTCTTGTGTGGGCCCTGTTTGCCGGCGCCTGGGCCCGGGCCGACCTGGTCTGGGAGCCCGCCTCCGGCTGGCGCGTCGAGGGCGGCGTGTTCGCCTCCTTCGCCTCCTCCCCCGAGGGGCGCAACGCCAAGGCGCTCATGGACGAGGCCCGCCGCGCCGAGGATGCCGGCCGCTCCCGCCAGGCGCTCAAGGCCTACAACCGCGTCGTGAAGAAATACGGCTCCTCGGTCTTCGCGCCCGAGGCGCTCTACCGCTCCGCCCGCCTCTACGAGCAGCGCCGCCAATACAGCAAGGCCTTCCGCAATCTCCAGCGCATCATCGCCGAGCATCCCGCCTATCCCCGCTTCACCGAGGTCTTGGGCGCCGAATACCGCATCGCCGGCCTCCTCGTCGATGGCGCCCGCCCCCGCTACTTTGGCGTGATCCCCGGCTTCCGCCAGCGCGAGAAAGGCATCGAGTTTCTCGAGACCGTCGTCACCAACGCCCCCTACAGCGAATACGCGCCGATCGCGCTGATGAGCGCGGCCGACGCCTACACCCACACCGGCGACCGCGACGCCGCCATCGACGCGCTCGACCGCATGATCAACAACTACCCGGAGAGCTTCCTCACGCCCGACGCCTACCTGAAGCTCGCCCGCGCCCAGGCCGCCATCACCCAGGGCCCGCCCTACGACCAGGCCTCCACGCAGCTCGCGCTGACCTACTTCCAGGACTACTTGATCCTCTATCCCGGCGAGCCCGATGCCGCCGTGGCCACCGAGGGCTTCGACGCCGCCCGCACCATGCTCGCCGAGAGCAAGATGACCATGGGCGACTTTTACTACCGCCACCGCTCGAACTACACCGCCGCGAAGGTCTTCTACAACGAGGCGATCACCATCCACCCCGATTCGCCCGTCGCCGAGCGCGCCCGCCGCCACCTCGCCGCGATCGAGCGCATCGAGTCCGGCGACAACGCCGCCGCCGCCGGCCGCGCCGGCCCCCGCGCCAAGCGCTTCTGGGTGTTCTGAGCCGTCCTCCTCTTTCCATGCTTCTTCGTCGCCTCGCCGCCCTCGGTCTTCTCGCCTTCGCCCTGCTCGCCGCCGCCTGCTCCCACTACCGGCTCGGCACCGGCGTGGAGCGCGACTTCGACACGATCTTCATCGCGCCGGTGGACACGGAGGCCGTGCTCCCGCAGTCATCCGCGCTGCTTGCCACCCAGATTCGCGAGGCCTTTCTCCGCGACGGTCGTCTTCGCGTGGTGAACACGCCCGACGAAGCCGACGCCATCCTCACCGTGAAGCTCGCCTCGCTCCGCCGCGACGCGCTCACCCGCCTGCCGACCGACACCGGCCTGTCCCGCAAGTTTGGCCTCGTGCTCGACGCCCGCGCCACGCTTCGCGACGCCAAGGGCGGGAAAACATGGTTCGCCGACCGCGCCTTGGTCGTCGAGCGGCAGATCTTCACCGACGACGGCAGCGCCGCCGGCCCCACCTTCCTCCAGCCCGTCCAGCAGACGCAGGCGGAGTTTGCCATCGTGCCCACTCTCGGCGAGGCCCTCGCCGCGCAGGTGAAGTCGGCCGTGCTCGACACCTGGTAGGCCGCGCCGCGCGGCCTCGCCCCGCGCATCGCGGCTACCCGCGCTCCTCCGCGGCGGAGTCCGCCGCCATGGCGTGCGCGGGCTCCTCGCCCGGCGCCGGCAGCTCGATCCAGAAGCGGCTGCCGCCGCCGCCCTCGGACAGCAGGCCCACGCGCCCGCCCATGCGCTCGACCGCCTTGCGCACGATCGCCAGCCCGATGCCGGTGCCCTCGTATCCACTCTTTGGATGCACCCGCTCAAACATGCCCCAGATGCGCTTCTGGTGCTCGGGCGATATGCCGATGCCCTGGTCCTCGACCCAGATGCGGACCGCGCCCTCATGGCGCTCGGTGCGGATGCGCACGCGCGGGCGCTCCCCTTTGGGCACGAATTTGATCGCGTTGCCCAGCAGGTTGGAGAGCGCCTGCATGAGCAGCGGTTCGTGAGCCCTCACGTCGAGCAACGGGCGATCCACCGTGATCTCGGCGCCCGTCCCGCTCGGCTCCACGTATTGTTGCAGGCAGTCGGCCACAAGGCGTTCCGTGGAGATACGCTTCGGTGACGCCTCCGCGCGGGCCACGCGGCTGTAGGTCAGCACGTCCTGCGTCAGGCGGTCCATGCGGGTGCTCGCGGCGATGATGCGCCGGAGATGCTCCTTGCCCTCGTCATTGAGCCGCTCCGCGTGGTCGTCGAGCAAGGCCTGCGCGTAGCCCTGCATGGCGCGCAGCGGCGAGCGCAGGTCGTGGGAGATGCTGTAGGAAAACTCCTCCATCTGCTCCACCGCCTCGCGGAGAGAGGCGGTCCGTTCGCGGACCAGGTGTTCCAGCTCCTCGCGGCGCTCGGCGAGCGTCTCGCGCGTCTTCACCATGTCGGTGATGTCGGTGCTGGAGCCGATCCACATCGACACGCGCCCGGCCTGGTCGCGCATCGGGCGCACGAGCGTGAGATGCCACCGGTATTCGCCGTCCCGGCGCCGCAGGCGGTGTTCGATCTGGAAGGTGCGGCCGGTTTCGAGGCAGCGGCGCCACTCCGCGAGGTGGATCGGGAGATCATCGGGGTGGATGATCTTCTGCCAGTCCCACTCCAGAAGGGCGGCCGGATCCATGCCGGCGAAGTCCGCCCACGGCCGGTTCATGTAGTCCACGCCGCCGTCCGGCCGCGCCGTGCAGATTTTCTGCGGCATGGCCTCGGCGAGGAAACGAAAGCGCCCCTCGCTCTCGCGCAGGGTCCGGAGCGCCCGGGCGCGCTCCGCGGATTCCCAGCCGCGGGTGGCCACGACCTCGACCAGCGCGATTTCCTCGGCGCTCCAGGTGCGCGGTTGGCGCCGCCGGGCGGACATCGCGGCCACGAGCCGGCCGGATCGAAGCACGGGGGCGCGGATCAAGGCCATCGTTTCGTGGTTCCGCCAAACCTGTCGTTCGTCGGGGGAGATGCGCGGGTCGTGCTCCGAATCGTCCACGACGAAGGTGTCGCCGCGGAGCAGGTGCCGCGCGCATGCGGCTCCGAAGAAGAGGGCGCGAGCGGTGTCGCCGGGCGCGGTTTTCTCCGCCCAGGCGAGCGCCTCCTCCTGTGAGATCTCCTCCAGCGCGCAGTCGTCGGCGCCGATCTGGACGCGCAAGAGGCGCGCCGTGGCCTCGAAGATCTCCTCCGGCTCGGCGAGGCGTTGCGAGGCGCCGCCCAGATCGACGAGGAAGCGCAGGGTGTGCTCGCGGCGTTTCTCCTCGGTGATGTCCTGCACGGTGCCGATGAAGCGCAGGGGGCGGGGGGCGCCGGCCCCGTCGGGGTGGGGCTCGAGGTAGGCGCGGCCCGTGAGGCAAAGCCAGCGCTCCCGCCCGTCGCGGGTCGGCAGTCCGCGACACTCGACCTCGCAGTGTCCGGTGCCGCCTGGTTGGAGCGCTTGCCGCAGCGCCTCGCGCACCCGGGTGCGATCATTCGGATGCGGGAGGTTGGCGAAGACCGTCTCCACGTTGTCCGACACGGGGCCGGGCTCGCCGAGCAGCTCACGGCAACGGGCGTCCCAGTGGAGTTCGCCGCTGCGCGGATCCAGGTCCCAGGCGCCGAGCTGCGTGGCCTCGACCGCGAGCCGCCACCGCTCCTCGCTCGCGCGCAGCTCGTCCTCGGCGCGCCGGTGCTCCGTGACGTCGTGAAACACCAGCACCACGCCGACCAGCGTCCCCTCCTGCGTGCGGATGGGCGCGGCGCTGTCCTCGATGGGCACGCGCGAGCCGTCGCGCCGCACGAGCGCGGTGTGGTTGACCAGCTCGATGGTGCGACCGGTCCGCAGCACGACGTCCACGGGGTTGGGGATCGCCTGGCTGGAATCCTCGTTGAGCAGCGGCACGACCTCGGTCAAGGGGCGCCCCAGCGCCTCCTCCTGCCGCCAGCCGGTGAGGATCTCCGCCACGCGGTTGAGAAACACCACCAGACCGTGCTCGTCGGTCGCGACCACGGCGTCGCCGATGCTCGCGAGGGTGACGCGGAGCTGTTCCCGGTGCCGGGCGAGCTCGCTGCCCCTCGCTCGCGACTGCGCCATGGAGCGCGCCAGGGCGAGGCTGATGGCCCCGAGGGCCGCGCTGACGACGAGCCCGATGAGGAAAATCCATCGCGCCAGCGTGGCGCCAAAGCCGGTCTCGAAGGCGGCGGTGGTCTCGTAGCGCATGTTCCAGTCCCGGTCGGCGATGCGGAGAACGGCCGAGCGGGAGAAGCGCGGAGACGTTTCGCCGCGAGGAGCCGAGCTGTGCAGGAGCCGGTCCGGGCCGGGCTCCGCGCCGTCATACACCTCCAGGCGCAGCCGGGCCATCTTCTCCGGCCCCACGATTCCGGCGAGCAGGTCCCCCGCGCGAAACGGGCTGTAAACAAAGCCGAGGATCGCCTCGCGCCTCGCCTCCATCGTCGGCGGGATGTCTCCGCCGCGATACACGGGGGCGTAGATGAGAAAGCCCGCCTGCTTTTCCGGGTCGATTTCCTGCACGAGGACGACCCGCGAGGTCGCGGCGGGGCGCCCGAGGTCGCGGGCGCGGGCCATGGCGGTCTGGCGGACCGGGTCGCTATACATGTCGTAGCCGATCGCCTGCTCGTTGCGGCGGTCGAGGGGCTCGAGGAAGAGGATCGGGTAGTAGTCGTCGCGCTCTCCTTCGGGGTGGAGATTGAAATCCGCCGTCACGCGTCGGCGCGCCGTTTCCACAAATCCGGCCACCTCCTCCGGGCGCACCCGGATCGCGTAGCCTATGCCTTGCGCGCCGGGGTAATAGACCGGCAGATCGATGCTTTCGGCGAAGGCTTGGAACTGCCCCACGTCCACCTCGTCGATGGCGGCGAAGAGTCCCGTGCCGGCGCGCAGCATGCTCACGTAGAGTTCGATGCGCGCTTCCACCGCGGCGTTGGTGCGCTGCACGACCAGGTCGAAGCGCATCCGGTCGCGCGCTTCGTTTCCGTTCCAAGCCGACCACGCCAGCGCGCTCGTGAGGAACAGGCTGGCGAGGACCACGGCCGCCGGCCAGATCCAGAGGGGCCCGTGGCGCGTCTGGCCGGGGCGCATGGTTTGGGGCGTTGGGCGTGACATCGAGGCGAAGCGGGGGAAAGGGTGGGGTGGCGCCAGTTGTGTCCGTCAAGTTCAGCAAAAGCGGCTGGGTGGTTTGGTGATTAGAGGACTAAAAAATGTTTTAGGGATGGGGTGCAGGGGAAGGCGCTTGGCGCCTTCCCCGCTCGGTTTTGGGGGCGGGGCGGCCGGGGAGGCGCAGCCCCCCCGCCTTCAGGCGGCGTGGGCGAGGGCGGCGGGTTTGAGGTGTTCGCGGAGCAGTTCCATGTCGAGGTAGCGGTTCTCGTCGACCCACTCCTCGTGGATCTCGACGGCGATGGCGCGGACCAGCCGCAGGCAGCTGGCCTCGTCGGGGAAGATGCGCACCAGCAGCGTGCGGCGTTTGATCTCCTGGTTGAGCCGCTCGATCAGGTTGGTCGACTTGAGGTGTTTGT
>JAUWBD010000081.1 GCA_030605125.1 Verrucomicrobiota bacterium
GATCGGGCTCGTGCATGTGTGCCTTTGGCTGCGCCGCCGTTTCACGCCGGAGCGAGCCTGACAACTTTTCGTCCCGTCCATGTCCAAGCCCACGGTCCTCATCCTTTGCACCGGAAACTCCTGCCGCAGCCAGATGGCCGAGGGCATCCTGCGCGCCGCCGCGGGCGATCTCGTCGAGGTCGTCAGCGCGGGCGCGAAGCCCACCGGCCGCATCAACGCCCGCGCCATTCAGGTCATGCGCGAGATCGGTATCGACATCTCCGGGCACCGCTCGAAGCACATGAGCGAGTTTTTCGAGCGGCCGATCCACACGGTCATCACCGTTTGCGGCCACGCCGACCAGGCCTGCCCGGTCTTCCCCGGACAGGCGCGGCGCCACCACTGGGGCTTCGACGACCCCGCCCACACGCAGGGCGAAGACGAGGTGGTCATGGCCGATTTTCGCCGCGTGCGCGACCAGATGCGCCTCGTGTTTGGTGCCTACGCGGCCGGTCTGCGGCACGGCGAGCAGATGCCGGCGAGGTGATCGCTCGTAGGCGGTCTTGATCGCGACGACGCGGAGTGGGGCGCGTGACGCCCGCGTTACGACTGTGACGCGCCGGTGATACTTGGCGGGGTGGGGGACTTTCCTTTTGCGGGCCTCGAAAAGCCTCCGATGACGTCGCCGCCTCTATGCGCCGCACGTCCGCTCGTTTCTTTCGCACCGTCGCTTCCGCCGCTGTTCTCGTCGGCGTGGCCGCCACCTCCGCCGAGGCGGCCACCGTTTCGGGAAAGGTGTTGGACACTTCGACCAACCTGCCGCTCGCGGGCGTCGAGGTGCTGGTGGACGGCGCCCCGACCGGCGTGACCACCGACGCCTCCGGGCAATTCACGGCCGAGGTGCCGGGCGGTGAGCGGCTCTTCACTTTCCGCCGCACCGGCTACAGCGAGCAGAGCCTCGGGCCGCTCGCCGTCGCGGAGGAGGGCGAGGCCACGGTGCCGGACGCGAAGCTCGCGCCGATGGTGGACGACGAGGTTTACATGCTCGACGAACTCAGCGTCGAGGGGCGCATCGTGGCCAACAGCGTCGTCGCCGTGCGCCAGCGCGCCGACGTCTCCGTCGATATGTTGTCGGCGGTGGATTTCAGCAAGTTCACCGGCACCGACGTCGCCGACATCGTGGTTCGCATCCCGGGCCTCTCCACCACCTCGCGCGGCTCCTTCGCCGTCGTGCGCGGCCTCGCCGAACGCTACAACCCCGTCATGCTCGACGGCATCGTGCTGCCGAGCTCCGACCCGGAGCGCCAGAGCCCGCAGCTCGACATTTTCCCGGCGCGCCTGGTGGACGCCATCGTCATCACCAAGGCCTACGAGCCGCGTTTGCCCGGCACCTCCTCCGGCGCGGCCATCGACCTGCGCACGCGGCCGATCCCCGAACAGCGCAAGACCGAGGTCCAGTTTGGCCTGCGCGCCGATGAGGGTTGGTTCAAAAACGACAAGGTTCGCAGCGCCGACGTCGGCGGTTCCTGGGACAACTTTGGCCTCGGCGCGCGCGACCGCGCCTCCGCCCCCGGCGCCGCGCCCGGCACTTCGACGGCCGACCGCGACCGCGCCCAGCTCGCCTACGTCAAGTCTCCCTCCACCGTGAACGGACTCACGGAGACGCGCAGCCTGCCGCTCGGCGGCCGCTTCGCTTTTACCCACGAGGATGTCATCGCTCTCGACGAAAACACCGGCCGCGCCTTCGGCTACAGTTTCTCCTACTCGCAGGATCGCAGCGCGTCGTCCGAATCCGGTTTCCGCCAGTCCTTCGGCGACGCCACCCAGGGCGCCTTCGCCGACGGCACCGCCACCCGCATCACCAACGCCTCCTCCAAGGAATACGAGGAGTTCGAACTTGAGAACCGCTGGGGCGCCCTCGCCTCCGTCGGCTACTCGGTGAACGAGCAACATCAGTTTCGGCTCAACGCCTTCTGGAGCCAGGTCGGCCTCGAGCGTTATTCCCGCGAATACAACGGGCTCTCCGCCCAAAGCTTCGCGAGCCTTCAGACCGCGCAGCGTGAGCTCGAGCAGACACCTGGCCAGGCGCCTCGTCCCGAACTGAACGTCGCCGGCCTGCAAGGGCAGGATGAGATCTACTACAGCCAGCGGCACCTCTTCAATCTGAGCGGCGGCGGCGAGCACGACCTTCGCGACGACATCAACACCCGGGTCTCCTGGACGCTCGCGCGCCTGCAGGCCCGGCAGGAGGAGCCGGAGTATTTGATCCAGCCCTACCGCTACAGCCGGACTCCCTTCGGCCTCACCCAATACACCTCCGACTACGGCGGCTCGCAGGGCCTCGATCCTTACACGCGCTACTGGCGCGACACCCAGGAGAACACGCTCGCGGGCCGGCTCGATCTCGAGACGGAGGCCGACCGCCTCCGCGACGGCACCCGCTTCCGCTACGGTTACTACTTCGACCGCACCAAGCGCGATTACACCGAGGACTCCTTCAGCCTCACGGGTCCCGGCGTCACGGGCTTCTCCTTCGAGCACTTCCTCTACGAGCAAGCCAACGCGCCTCTGCCCCCCGCCGGCTATGGCGTGCTGAATTTCGGCAGCCCCTTCGCCGAGGCCGAGCGCAAGATCGACGCGGGCTACCTCTCCGGCACCTTCGAGATCGCGAAGGACCGCCCCTACGCCAAGTCGCTCACGCTGCTCGCCGGCCTCCGCGTCGAGGACTTCTCCCTCACGACCACCGGCGCGGGCCGCGTCGGCAACGTCACCAGCGACAACTTTTACCGCGCGCTCCACATCGTCGAAAACGGCAGCCCCGTCGGCTACGTGGTCGGTCGCACCACCTTTGACAGCCGCCTCGACGAGACCGCCTACCTCCCCGCGGTCGCGCTCAACTACAGCCCGCGCGAGGGTTACAACGTTCGCGTCGCCTTCTCCGAGACCACCGCCCGCCCCTCCTTCCGCGAGGTCGGTTCCTACTTCACCATCGACCGCGTCGCCAACGAATACGTCCACGGCAACGACCAGCTCCGCACCAGCGAGGTCCGCAGCTACGACCTCCGCTTCGAGTATTTCCGGCCCAACTCCACCGACACCGTCGCCGTCAGCTTCTTCCACAAAAACGTCTCCAATCCGATCGAGCGCATCAGCATCTACGAGCCGCTCCTCAACTCCGTCTCGACCTTTTTCAACAACGAGAACGACGCCACCATCCGCGGCATCGAGCTCGAGGGCGCCAAGGGTCTCGGCATCCTCGGCGAGTGGGCCGAGCCGCTCACCTTCGGCGGCAACTTCACCTTCATCGACGCGCAGGTCAGCCGCGACAGCCGCTACGAGCGCCGCCAGGTCACGCCCTCGCAGGATGGCGACCGCGTGCCCGACAAGCGCCCGCTCTACGATCAGCCCGAGTTCATCGCCAACCTCTACCTGAGCTACGACATCAAGCCGCTCGATCTCGGCATCACGCTCTCCTACTTCGCGATCAGCGACACGCTCCTCAAGGTCAACGAACTCGTCTGGGACACCTACACCGAGGCCCACTCCCGCTGGGACCTCACGCTCGTGAAGCGCTTCGGCAAGCACTGGCGCGTCAACGCCTCCGCGCGAAATCTCTTCAACCCCGAGCGCCGCCTGATCGCCGATCCCGACGCCACCGCGGAGACCATCGTCTATCGCACTTATAAAGACGGCCGAAGCTACACGCTGAGCGCGACTTACCAGTTTTGAGGGAAAACTCACCGGATTGTCACTCCACCGTAATCCCCGAGACACAAAGCCCCCTCATTCTCCGATCTCCGCCGCGGGCGTTTTTCGATCACCGCGGTTCTTACCACGCCATCAACACATCCAAATGAAACTCCTGAAGCTTAGCCTCCTCGCCCTTGGCAGCGCCTCCGCCGCGCTGGCCGCCGCTTACATCGGCCAGTCCGATACCAACATCTCCACCATCATCGACCTCAGCTCCGATCCGACCGGCACCTGGGGCGGCTCCTACGACGCCGACACCAAGACCTGGGTCTGGGACCACTCCAGCGACGTCGTTCTCCAAAACATCGTCGCGATCAAGAACGGCACCCTCGTCATCCCCGCCGGCTCCGTCGTTCGCGGCCAGCCCCGCGACGAGGCGAACAACCGCTTCAACCCCGGCACCCTCCTGATCGCCCGCTCCGCCAAGATCATCGCCGCCGGCAACGCCTCCGAGCCGATCATCTTCACCACCGCCGCCACCAGCTCGACCGGCGGTCGCGCCTCCGGCGCCAACCCCGCCTTCTGGGACGCCAATCCCAAGAGCAGCCCCCGCAGCCCGCTCATCGGCGGCCTCAACGGCGGCATCGTCGTCCTCGGCAACGCCTCCACCAACGTGGACCGCGACGGCACCGGTGACATCCAGCTCTTCAGCGACGGCTTCAAGACCGTGACCACCGACGACCTCTCGTCCGTCGAGGGCATTCCCACCACCGCCGCCGTCTATCTCTCCGGCGACGACCGCTTCGGCGGCTTCAACGACAACGACAACAGCGGCATCCTCTCCTACGTCTCCATCCGCCACGGCGGCGCCAACCTCACCGCCAACAACGAGCTCAACGGCCTCACCCTCGGCGGCGTCGGCAACGGCACCACGATCAACAACATCGAGATCTGGGGCAACACCGACGACGGCGTCGAGATCTTCGGCGGCACCGTCAACCTCAACAACATCGTGATCATCGCCCCGCAGGACGACGGTCTCGACCTCGACGTCGGCTACCGCGGCACCGTGCAGAACCTCCTCGTCGTCGCCTCCTCCGCCACCGACAAGCTCGGCGAGTGGGACGGCAGCTACGAGAACGAGACGGTCAACGGCTTCGCCGCCGTCACCGGCGGCCCCGTGACCTCCAACCGCACGCCCTACTCGATGTTCACCATCGCGAACGCCACCTTCGTGGGCAACAAGGGCGCCGGCGACTTCTCCCACGGCCTCCATATCCGCGACCAGGCCGGCGTGCGTCTCGTGAATTCGATCGTCGTCAACGCCGCGCGCAACGCCGCCGACACCGCCGGCTCCGTCGAGGTGGACAACCGCTCGGGCGTCCCCGCCAGCCGCTCCACCACCAACGGCTTCGTCACCGGCCGCTCCTACTTCAAGGGCGTGACCTTCCAGGGCGCCTACACCACGGTTCAGGGCTGGGTGCACGCCGGCAGCGACGACGCCGCCATCGAGACCGCGCTCTCGATTCCCGCCTACCAAAACAACTTCAATGACGTGGTCGGCTTCGTGAACATCCCCACCGGTGGCACCCTGCCCCAGAACCTGCTCTTCAACCCGCGCCCCACGACCATCAGCGACGCCGCGGTGTTTGAGGACGCGGTGATCGGCGCCGCCGCCCACTACGCCCCGTTGCCCTATCGCGGTGCCTTCGACCCGGACGCCGCCATCCTCTGGACCGCCGATTGGACCGCCGCCGACGTTTACGGCCTCCTCGCCAAGTAACTCCTCGCTCCCTGTGGCCACGCTCGCCCCTCGCGGGGTGGCCGCTTCGACCCATCATTGTCATGAATAAAATCGCCCTTTGCACCGCGGCTTTCGCCGCCCTCACCGGCGCCGCCAGCGCCCAGATTGTCATCACCCAACGCGACGTTGGATCGCTCACCGTCATCGGCGGCTGGGACTTCAACAGCGTCGGCACCGCGACCAGCACCAACACGCTCGTCGCGCGCTACAACCAGCAATACTCCCCGTATTTCGCCTCCACGCTGAACGCGAACGGCAACGCCGCCCTGACCTCGACCTTGTATTTCACCAACTCGACGGTCGGCGCCACCTTTGCCAGCAACCGCAACTTCAACGTCGCCAATGCGCCTGTTTACGACCTCGGCACCGATGGTCTCACGGCGAGCAATGACTCGCTCGGCGATATCACCACGGGCAACGTCCGCTCGGTGCTTCTGAGCAACAACACCACGCTCGATAACGCCCGCGCCGTTTTCATGGTGAACACGATCACCGACCTGAACGAGTTCGGCGGTGTCAGCGTCGCCTACTCGGCCCGCAACCAAGGCGGTGATACGGCCACGATTTCCTGGTCCTACAGCCTCGATGGTGGCTCGACCTTCAATCCCATCGCCGGCACGACCGCGGTCATCGCCGCCAACCAGGCGTCGTTCAGCGTTTACACCGCCGACTTCTCCGCCGTCACCGCTCTCAACGGCGTCGCCGGCCTGCTGATCGGCCTCGAATACAGCGAGAATTCCGCCGCCGCGTCCGTGTTCCTCGACAACGTCGCCATCTACGCCACCGCCACCTCCGCCATCCCCGAGCCCTCCTCCTTCGCGGCCCTCGCGGGCCTCTGTGGTCTCGGCTTCGCCGCCGGTCGTCGTCGCCGTCGCGCCTGAGGATCGTAGCGTCTCTGCGTCCCATTCCGCTCATGCCGCCGGCGCCTCCGCGTCGGCGGCATTTCGCTTCTGATGTCACGCCGATGTCACCGGGGCCCCGTTGCCCAGCCACCGCCTGTTTTCTCTGATCGTCTCTCACGCTCCGCCGCCATGTCTCCCTCTTCTTCCACTCGCCTTCTGCTTGCCTTCGTCGCGCTCTTCTGGGCCGGGCATCTTCATGCCCAGACGCTGATCGACCGCCCCGATGGCGCCCTCACCCTTATTGGCGGCTGGGATTTCAATGGCGTCGGCACGGCGACCAACGCCAACACGCTCGTCGCGCGTTACAACCAGCAATACTCCCCGTATTTCGCCTCCACGCTGAACGCGAACGGCAACGCCGCCCTGACCTCCACGCTCTACTTCACGAACACCGCGGTCGGAGCGACCTTCGCCAGCAACCGGAACTTCAACACCGCCAACGCCCCCGTCTTTGATATCGGCACGGAGGGGCTGACTCCGAGCAACGATTCGCTTGGCGACATCACCCTGAATGCCCGCTCGATCCTCCTTAGCAACAACACGACGCTCGACAACGCCCGCGCGGTCATCGCCCTCAACACCCTTACCACCTTCGACCGCTACGAGAACATCAACGTCGCCTACTCCGCCCGTAATCAGGGGGCCGCCGACGCCACCATCTCCTGGTCCTACAGCATCGATGGCGGCTTCACCTTCATCCCCATCACCGGCACCACCGCCACCATCTCGGCGAACAGCGCGACCTTCAGCGTCTATACCGCCAGCTTCGCGGGCATCACCGCCATCGAAGGCCGCACCGACGTCCTGATCGGCCTCAACTACTCCGAGTCGGCCGCCTCCGCCTCCGTCTTCCTCGACAACCTCGCCATCTACGGCACCGCCGCCCCGCTCGCCACGCCCCCCGCCATCTCCGGCCTCGCCGACCTGATCGTTCTCGAGGGTGACGACGCCGAGTTCTCCGCCACCGTCACCGGCGCCGGCGCCGCGCCCACCTACCGCTGGGAAACCAGCCCCTACGACCAGCAGACCTGGCAGACCGTGACCGGCGCCACCGGCCCCGTCCTCTCGCTCACCGCCGTCTCCGGCGCCGCCTTCGCCCAGTATCGCCTCGTGGTGTTCAACTCCACCAACAACACCACCGCCACCTCCTCCGCCGTCCGGCTCCTCCGCGCCGCCGTCCCCGCCATCGCGCCCGAGGACCAGCCGCAGCCGCAGACCATCAACCCCGGCCAGACCGCCGTCTTCGCCGTCGTCGCCTCCGGCACCGACCCGCTCGAATACCAGTGGTTCAAGGACGACGCCCCGCTCGCGGACGGCTCGCGTATCAGCGGAGCCACTACCGCCGTCCTCGCCATCACCGAAGCCGACCCCGACGACAGCGGCGACTACACCGTCGAGGTGCGCAACGCCTTCGGCGCCGTCCTCTCCCAGCCCGCAGCGCTCCTCGTGGACGCCGGCGACGTCGCGCCCTCCATCGTGCTCCAGCCCGCTCCCGTCACGGTGAACTCGGGCGGCGACGCCACCTTCGTCGTGGTCGCCAACGGCACGCCCGAGCCCACCTACCGCTGGCGCCGCAACGGCGACCCGCTCTCCGACGGCCCCGGCATCTCCGGCAGCGCCACCGCCGAGCTCCGCCTCACCGGCGTCACCGACGCCCTCGCCGGCCAATACTCCGTGCGCATCGAGAACGAGGCCGGCGGCGTCACCTCCAACGCCGTCGCCCTCCACGTGCTCTTCGCCCCCCGCATCGTCGCCGGCGGCCAGCCGCAGTCGATCGACGTCAACACCGGAGCCACCGCCCAGTTCACCGTCGTCGCCGAGGGCAACCCCGCCCCGACCTACCAGTGGCGTCGCGGCATCCAGAACCTCGTCGGCCAGACCGGTCCCACCCTCACGCTCGGCGACGTCACCCTCGAGTCCGCGGGCAACTACAGCGTCGTCGTCACCAACAGCCGCGGCTCCGTCACCTCCGCCGTCGCCACCCTCACGGTGCGCAGCGCTCCGGTGATCACCCAGCAGCCGCAGTCCGTCGCCGGCTTTGTCGGCGGCAGCGCCACCCTCCGCGTCACCGCCACCGGCTCCCCCGCCGTGTCCTACCAGTGGTTCCGCGGCGAGGACCTCGTCCCCGGCGCCACCTCCGCCACGCTCACGCTCTCGCCGTTGCGCGCGTCACAAGCCGGTGAATACACCGTGCGCGTCACCAACGCCGGCGGCTCCGAGACCAGCCAGCCCGCCACCGTCACGGTCGGCTACGACGTCGTGCGCCAGCCCGCCGGTGGCGCCCAGTCCTTCATGCCCGGCTCGACCCTGCGTTTACGCACCGGCATCGTCAGCAGCGATCTCCGCTTCCAGTGGTATCGCAACGGCGTCCCGATCGAGGGCGCCACCACCAGCTCCTTCGACATCGCGTCCCTTGGCGAGCAGGACGGTGGCGTTTACTCGCTGCGCGCCTTCGCCCCCGACGGCCGGGTCCTGATCAACCACGTCATCGGCCGCGTCGTGGTCACCCGCGCCAACTCCTTCCGCTTCCTCTTGCGGGATTCCGTGAGCACCGAGCCGGTCGGCGTCGCGATCATCCAGGTGGCGAACAACCTCCGCGTCTCCGGCCGCCTCGAGTTCGAGGACGGTCGCAACCACGCGCTGCGCGGCGAGCTCGTCGAGACCGGCGACACCGCCTCCGGCACGATCACCATCACCCGCGCCGGAGCGCCCGCCCTCGCGCTCTCGCTCGACTACGATTATTCCGCCGTCCGCATGGCCGGCGAGCTGACCATCGCCGGGCAGCCCGGCCTCGCCGTCGGCGCCGCGACTCCGCCGGTGCGTTCGCCCGACTGGCGCGGGGCCTACGAGCTCACCCTCGCGCGCGTCTCGGGCGGCGAGCCCTCCGCGTCCGCCACGCTTCCTGTCACGATCGGCAACAACGGGGTCGCCCGCATCGCGGGCCGTCTCGCCGACAACACCCGCTACACCGCCTCCGCCCCCGGCGACCACGATGCCTACCACGCCTTCTACTCGCGCCCCCACGGACGGGCGGGTGGTTACGTCGCCGGAGAACTGGTTCTCGTGCGCGCCGGCGCCGCCTATTCGGCCAACGCCGCCACCTCCGGCAACTGGTTCCGGTATCGCCCCGCCGCCGGCGCCCGCCCCGAGATCGATCAGATCCTCACGCCCACGCTCGTTACGCGTTGAGCTCGGCCTCCGCCGACTGGCGGCCCCGAGGGGCCGCCTCCGGCGCAGGCTGAACCACTCGACCCCGTCTTCTTTCGGGCAGCCCACGAAGGCCCACCCCTCCACGGCGAGTGAAACTGTCCCGCTCGCGAGGAGCAGGGCCGCCAGACGATTGAAGCAAGAGGTCGCGATCATCCCGACCATTTGTGCGCGCCGTCCTCCCCGCGGTAACGACGCGCCGCTTTGTCCACCAAACCGTTGCTTCAGGATGCATCCGCCTCCGCCGCGGGCGCGTGGGGTTGCCAGCGGTGAAGCCGCTCCAGCGCTTCGGAGTGGCGCGGGTCGCTCCGGATCACCTCCCGCACCAGCAGCAGCGCGTTTTCCCGGCGGGCGTCCGCGTGCAATCGGTCCGCCAGGGCGAGCAGTTCGCCGGCGGCCGCGCCACCCCGGCCCAGCTTGCGCCTCGCGAGCAGTTGCAGGGAGAGCACGTCGTCCGTCGCGGCGCGCACCGGCAGCTCCATGTCCTCCAGCCTCGCGTCGTATCGCCCGAGCCAATCCGGGCTCTCCCGCCGCGCCCGGGCGATGAGCGCCAGGGCCTCGGCGGGTTTTCCCGGAAGACTTCGTTCAAAAGCCGCGCGAAAGCTCTCGAAGCTGGCCATGGCCGCGTCCGGCCCGCGCACCGGCTCCGCCGGCCGCGCCTGGTCGAGCTGGGCGATTTCTTGTTCGATCCGTGTCCGCGCCGCCGCGATTTGCCTCGCGTCGGGGTAGGGACCTTCGGCGAGCGTCAGGATGCGCGCCGCCGTTCGTGACCGGCCGGCCGCCAGGAGCGAATTGATCGCGAGCGTGTAGGCGCGGAGGCCGCCCGGTCGCTGCGCCAGGTAGTCCACCAGGGCCGACTGCACTCCGGCGCTATCCTCGAGGCAGGCCAGCGCGAGACGCTCCATCAGCGCGAGCAGGTGGGCGTCTCGCGGCGGCGCTTCCCGCCCGGGCGGGCGAAGGCCGCGGGCGAGCCGAAGCGCCTCGTCCCAGCGGGCGCCGCGGACCGCGGCGTGCAGCCGCGCCGCGTCCACCGGCGTCGCCTCCATCCCTCGGTCGCGCAGATCCGTCTCCAGCCTCGCCAGGGCCTCGTCCATGCCCGCCTCCGCCAGCACCAGCGCGAGGGCGACCGGCACCGCCGGGTTCGCGCCGTGGCGAAACATCGTGTCCTCGTAGAGCCGGAGCGCCTCGGCGCCGCGCCCCGCGAGTTGGTTTTGCACGATGCCGTAAAACAGCGTGTCCACCTTGGTCGGATCGAGCGCGCGCAGGGCGGCGAGCGCCCGGTCCATCGCCTCGTGGTCGTGCGCCTCGCGAGCGGCGCGCACGAGGAGGCGGAGCGGCTCCGCCGAGCGTGGGGCGTCGTCGATCCAGCGTTCGAGCGCGTCCATCGCCTCCCGCGGCCGCCCGTCCTGCAACAGGGCCAGCACGGCCAGCTCCCGCCGCAGGGCGTCCCCCTCCGGCCTCCGCTCGTCCATCCGGCGCCGCGCCTCGTCGAAGCGTCCGGCGGCCGAGAGGGCGTGGACCAGTTGTTCGTCCAGCCAGCGCTCCTCCGCCTCGTCGCGTTTCGCCGCGGGGAGCGTCGCATGGACCGCGACCGCGCGCTCCGCCAGCGCCGTCCAGTCCGCCGGGTTGTCGCTTTCCTTAGCGAGCGAAAACGCCAGCGCCAGGTATCCACGCCCCGGATACCCGTGGTCGAGCCCGTCGCGCAGCGTGTCCCTCGCCCGGGGCACGAGGCGCATCGCCAGGTGGAGCCGGGCCACCTGCTCGCGGTTGCGGAAATCCGCCGGATCGCGCGCCAGCGCCAGGCGGGCCAGCGCGAAGCCTCCCACGAAATCCCCCTCCGCCACCTTCGCTTTCCCCGCCTCCGCCCAGCCGGCCGCCCGCAGCCGCCCGATCCCGTCCCAGCGCTGCGGCAGGACGAGGTCGAGGTAGCTCAGCTGCGCGTGCGGATTGCCCCGCGTCCATCGATGAAGCAGCAACCCCGCCCCCGCGAAATAGGCCGCCACCACCGCCACCGCTCCCCAGGCCACGACACCCTGCCCGCTGATGTGCAGCGCGTGGTGCACGTAGCCCTTCCAGTATTTCGGCCGGGCCGGCGCCGCCTCGTTTCCGCCGTTGCCCGAAAGTTCCAGCAGGTTGAACAGGCCGAGGCGCCAGCGTCCCCCGGCAAGCGGAGGCCGTCCCCAGACGAATCGCAGTTTCTTGAGCGCCATGGAGTGGCCCAGTAGGTGCGACGAACGGGTGGCGGCAAGGTGTCGATTGTGACGCTTTGGTGTCGAAATCCGGCGTTGCATCGTTCCGGCCGCGGGGAGGCGCCTCCCAATGTTAAGACTGGGTGAAGCGCCGATTTTTTCATCCCCAAGCGCCGGGGAAACCCCATCTGTCTCGGCCGTTTTTTCCCGCCCGCGCACCGAACGCATCACCGCCTTCCTCACATCATGCACCTCCCGCTCCCCCTCGCCTTCGTCATGGGTCAGACGCCGATGGAACTCTTTGTTCACGGCGGCTGGATCATGTGGCCGATCCTGCTCACCTCCTTCATCGCCGTCACCGCCGTCGTCGAGCGCTCGATCTTTCTGGTGACCGAAAACAAGCGCCGCCAGCCGGCCCTCGTGGAGAAGATGCTCGAGAAGGTGGAGGACGGCGACGTCGAGGCCGCCGTGCGCATGGGCCAGCCCAGCCGCGATTACGTCGCCCGCGTCCTGGTTTACGCCCTCACCCACAAGGACCACTCGCTCACCAACGCCTTCACCCGCGCCGCCAACCAGGAGCTGAACCGCTTCCAGCGCGGCATCGCCGTGCTCGACACCTGCATCACGCTCGCCCCGCTGCTCGGTCTGCTCGGCACCGTGCTTGGCATGATGAACACCTTCGGCGCCCTCGGCGACGGCGACATCGCCGCCAACGCCGGCAAGATCACCGGTGGCGTCGGCGAGGCGCTCATCGCCGTGGCCGCCGGCCTCGTGATCTCCATCACCTGCCTTCTGCCCTTCAACCTGCTCAACGTCCGCGTCGAGGAGGCCCGGCACAACATCACCGACGCCGCCAACGCTCTCGAGCTCACGATGAAGAAGCGCGCCGCCGCCGTCGTCTAAGACGCGTCCCGCACCCTTCGCACCATGCACGGCTCCTCCGGCACAGGCCCGGGCGGCACCAAGAAGGCCCGCATCGAGATCATCCCGCTGATCGATGTGATCTTCTTTCTCCTCGCCACCTTCGTCCTCTTCACGCTCTCGCTCAACAAGAGCGGCGGCCTTCCCGTCGCCTTGCCGTCCACCAAAACCAGCGAGGCGCGCGATCCCGGCACCTCCGTCACGCTCTCCATCCGCGAGGACGGCACCCTGGGCTGGGACAAGGAGCTCATCACCCTCGATCAGTTCCTCATCCGTTTGCAGGCCTACAAGCAGACCCAGCCCGACGGCAAGGTGCTGATCAACGGCGACGAGAACGCGCTCTTCTCCCAGGTGCGCTACGTCGTGGACGAGGTCCGCAAGGCCGGCCTCACCAAGGTCCTCATCGAGACCCGCATCCGCCCCGCCAGCTAATCGAGCTCTCCACGTCCACGCGACCGCGTCTCCATCGTTCGGCATTCGTCATTAGTCATTCGTCATTCCGAAATGTCTTCCATCTTCGGCAGTCCCATCCAGCTCGCTCCGGCGAAGAAGGCCCGCATCGAGATCATCCCGCTGATCGACGTGATCTTCTTCCTGCTCGCGACCTTCGTCCTGTTCACGCTTTCGCTGAACAAGATCCAGTCGGTGCCGGTCAACCTGCCGCAGGCCAGCGCCTCCGCCTCGCGCCCCGACGAAGACACCTCGGTCGTCATCCAGCTCTCCGACGGCGACGCCGCCTTCTGGAACCGCGAACCGGTTTCGCTCGCCGAGATCCCGTATCGACTTTCCACCTACAAGGCCACCGTCGCCAATCCCCGCGTGCTCGTCTCCGGCGACGACCGCGCCCGCTACGGCGCCGTCATCCGGGTGCTCGACGAGGTGCGCCTCGCCGGCATCCAGACCGTCACCATCGAAACCGCCTACCGCGCCTCCGGCCGCTGACCCGGCGCCCGCCTCCAGACATGAGCCGCAACATCCTTATCGCGATCCTCGTCTCGATCCTCCTCCACGGTGGCGTCGCCTTCAGCGGCTACCTTTTCCCCGAGGCCGAGGTCGAGGCCGTGGCCGACGACGCCATGCCGACCATCGCCCTGGATCTTCCGCCGCCGCCCGAGCCCGACGAACCGGACCCCGTGGAGGATCTCTCCCCGTCCGACGCGCCCGCCTCCGACTCCGCGTCCGACCTCGCTCCGCCGATGCAGAACGATCTGCCGTCCGCGGTGATCGACTCGCCCTTCGTGCAGCAGATCCAGGCCCCGCCCCCGCCCGGGCTCAGCCGTCCCACCGGCGCGATCACCATTCCCACCGGCCCGCCGCGCCCCGCCGTCGCCGCGAGCGGCCTCAAAAACATCTTCAACCTCGCCGACCTCGACCAACGCCCCGAGCCGCGCGTCCGCATGAACCCGGTTTACCCGATGGAAATGCGTCGCTCCGGCCTGAACGGCGAGGTGGTCGTCGAGTTCATCGTCGATACCCAGGGCAACGTGCGCGATCCCATCATCGTTCGCTCCTCGCACCCGGGCTTCGAGCAGGCCGCGCTCGACACCGTGCTGAAGTGGAAGTTCAAGCCCGGCCGCAAGGGCGGCGCGCCGCAAAACACCCGCGTGGGTCAGCGCCTCGTGTTCAATCTCAACGCCGAGTGAGTCGCCCGATGAAAACCCGCTCCCGCCGCCTCCTTCCCGCTCTTTTCGCCGTCGCCTGCGCGCTCTCCGCACCCGGGCTCTGCGCCCAGTCCGCCCGCGACCTTCCGCGCAAGGAAATCTCCGAGTCCATCGCCGCCGGCTTCGGCCGCCTCCAGCCGCTCGTGGACGCCAAGGACCACGCCGGCGCGCTCGCGCTCGTCGAGCGACTCCTCGGATCCGCCGCTCCCGCCAGTTACGACGCCTACGTCCTTTCCCAGATCCAGGCGCAGCTCCTCCTCGCGCAAAACCGCCTCGCCGAGGCCATCGCGCCCCTCGAGCGCGCGCACGCCTTGGCCGAGGGCAACGCCAACTTCCTCGACGTGCCGGCGCATCTCGAACGCATCAACCTCCTCGCCCAGCTCCACTACCAGGTCGGCGCGGAGCAGAAGACGCCCGAGGCCCAGCGCGCCGGCTACGAGCAGGCCCGCGTCTGGCTCGGCCGTTGGCTTGAGCGCGCCCCCCGCGCCACGCCCGAGCTGCGTCTCTTCGCGTCCTCGCTTCTCTACCAGATGGCGACCCTCGGCTCCACGCCCGACGCCGCGCTGCTGCGCGAGGCGCTGGTCCACGCCGAGGAGGCGCTCCTGCTCTCTCCCCGCCCGTCCAACCAGCTCCGGCTCCTCCTCGTCGCCTGCCACCTGCAGCTCGGCGAGCACGCCCGCGCCGCCGAGCAGCTCGAGCTCCTCGCCGAGCGCGATCCGGCCAACGCCGCCACCTGGTCGCAGCTTCAGTCGCTCTACCTCTCCGCCGCGGCCGACGCCGAGGACCCCGCCGTGGCGCGCGAGCAAAACCTCCGCGCCCTCCACGTGCTCGACCGCGCCCAGGCCCGCGGCCACCTCTCGTCTCCAAAGGACAACTACACCCGCGTCGCCATCCTCTTCAACCTCGGCCAGTTCACCCGCGCCGCCGCCCTGCTCGAGGGCGGCCTCGCCGACGGCTCGATCGACGACTCGCGTCGCAATTGGGAACTGCTCGCCTCCGCTTACCAGCAGACCAATCAGCCCGCTCTCGCCGCCGATGCCATGGCCCGCGCCGTCGCCCGTTTCCCCGAGGACGGCTCCCTCGAGTTCTCGCTCGCCCAGTTCCTCCACGGCACCGGCCGCCTGGACGACGCCTACGCGCGCGGCCGCTCCGCCCTCGCCAAGCCCGGTCTCGAAAAGCCCGGCCAGGCCAACCTCTACCTCGCCTTCCTCGCCTACGAACTCCAGCGCTACGACGAGGCCGCGCGCTGGATCGCCGCCGCGCGCGACGCCGGCGGCGTGCCCGCCTCGTCCGTCGATCCCCTCGCCCGCGCCATCAACGAGGCCATCGCCCGCCGCGAGGCCGTTCGTGGCTCCTGAACCGCTTCCCCGCCCGCAAGCTTCTTCCCGCGCATGAACAAATTCTACGTCTTCGGACCGCTCGCCGCCCTGCTCGTCTTTATCGGCATCTACACCGTCCATGTCAGCGGCATGAAGGAGCGCGAGGCCGCCAAGGTCGCCGCCGCCGAGGCCGCCACCCGCGCCCGTCTCGGGGCCGAGGCCGAGTCGCGCAAGGCCGCCATGGCCGACGCCATCGCCCAGGCCGAGCGTCGCAAGCAGGAGCGCGCCGAGCGCGAGGCCCGCGAGGCCGCGCAAAAGGAGGCGCGCCAAGTCGCGCTCGACGGCCGCGACCGCGCCTTCCGCGACCAGGAGCGCCTCGGACGCCAGATCGAGCGCCTCAAGAAGGACGTCGAGGCCGAGGAGGCCGCGCTCGCCAAGATCGCCGCCGAGCGCCGCGGCGCCGAGGCCGAGAAGGCCTTCCTCGAGGAGTTCGTGGCCAAGGCTCGCGAAAACGTGCGTTCCCTCGAGACGCTGCTCACCCGCGTCGCCGCCCCCGCTCCCGCGCCCGCGACTGCCCGCTGAACCCTTTCCTCCTTCCCGGCATGAACAAGCTTTACCTGATCGTCCCCGCCCTGCTGCTCGTCGCCTTCGGCGGCATCTATGTGGTGCACTCGAAGGATGCCGCCGCCAAGGCCGCCATGGTGGCCGCCGAGGCCGAGCGCGCCGCGGCCGCCGAGGCCGCGAAAAAAGCCGAGGCCGAGACGCGCGCCCGCGAGGACGCCGACCGCCGCGCCGCCGAGCGCCTCGCCGAGGAGAAGCGCAAGGAGGAGGAAAAGGCCGCCAAGTGGGAGGCCGCCTCCAAACAGATCGCCGACGACACCGCCACCTACCTCGCCCAGGCCGAGCAGCACGGCGCCGAGATCAAGGCCCTCGAGGAGCGGCTCGCCGCCCTCCGAGCCGAGAAGGACCGCGCCGCCCAGGCCGCCTTCGATCTCGCCAAGGAGGTCGAGGCCGCCCGCGTCGCCAAGCGCAACGCCGAGCTCGAAATCCAGCGCCTGGTCGAGATGACCGCCCGCCGCGCCGGCACCACGCTCGGCACCGTCGCCGCCACGCCCTGATTCAGGCCGCGCCCGCCATGGCGCGGCCTGCGAGCCAGCCGGTCGTCCACGCCGCTTGAAAGTTGAAGCCGCCGGTGACGCCGTCGATGTCGAGCACTTCGCCGGCGAAGTGCAGGCCGGGCACGAGGCGGCTTTCCATCGTCTTGAAATCCACCTCGCGCAGCCGCACGCCGCCGCAAGTCACGAACTCCTCCTTGTTGAGGCTCTTGCCCTCCACCTGAAACTCCGAGGCGCCGACCTGCGCGGCCAAGGCCTGTAGTCTTTCTTTCGATACGCCCGCCCACTGCGCGTCGGCCGCCAGTCCCGGCACCGCCGCCACGAGCCGTTCCCAGAGGCGCGCGGGCAGGGCGAAGGGGTTGATCGTCGCCACCTGCTTGCGCGGGTTGGCCTCGCGCCAGCCTTGCAGCGCGGCGAGGGCCTGCGCGGGCGTCTGGCCGTTCCACGAGACGTGGAGCGGGAAACGATACTCGCGGGCCGACAGCTCGCGCGCGCCCCAGGCGGAGAGCTTGAGGATCGCGGGGCCGCTCAGGCCCCAGTGGGTGACGAGCATCGGCCCGCGGTCGGCGAGCTTCGTGCCCGGCACCGAGGTCGCGGCGGCGGGCACGGAGAGGCCCTCGAGGCCGACGAGCCGCGGGTCGGCGATGTGGAAGGTGAAGAGCGAGGGCACGGGCGGCTCGATCGCGTGGCCGAGCGCGGCGGCGATGGTGAGGCCGGCCGAGCCTTTGTTGCCGCCGGTGGCGAGGAGCACGCGGGCGAAGCGCGCCTGCGAGTCGTCGGTGAAGGTGACGTCGAAGCCGCCGCCGATGGCGCGCTCGACGGAGCGCACGCCCATGCTGGTGTAGAGGCTCACGCCGGCCTTGTCGGCCGCGCCGCGCAGGGCGGCGATGATGGTGGCGGAGTCGTCGGTGTCGGGAAACATGCGCCCGTCGTCCTCGGTCTTGAGCGTGACGCCGCGCTCGGCGAACCACGCGATGGTGTCGCGCGGGCCGAAGCGGGTGAAGGGCCCGAGCAGTTCGCGGCCGCCGCGGGGGTAGCGTTTCACGAGTTCACGCGGCTCGAAGCAGGCGTGGGTGGTGTTGCAACGGCCGCCGCCGGAGACGCGCACTTTCGCGAGCGGGTGGGCCGTGGCCTCGTAGAGGTGGACGCGCGCGGCGGGGTTGGCCTCGGCCGCGGCGATGGCGCCAAAGAAGCCGGCCGCGCCGCCGCCGACCACAAGCAGGCGTGGCGCGGAGACGGAGGCGGGATCGGGCGAGGCGGCGGCGGAGTCGTTCACGCGAGCGAGCCTGCCGAGGAGCGCCGCGGGTTGAAGAGCAAAGCGAGGAGCGGCTCAGCGCTTCCACGTCAGCGCGACCGACACCACGTGGCGGTCAAAGTCGCGAAGCAAGGCGCCGGCGCCGGTGACGTCGTTGTGCGCGTCGCGCCCCCAATCACGGGAGGCGTTGAGGGTCGCGCTCCAGGAGTCGTCTATCTTGCACGCCAGAGAGGCCGTCGCGGTGTAGAGCACGTCGTCGCGCTTGGCCGGGGCGTATTCGGCATCGATGAAGCGCGCGCCGACGGTGGCGCTCCAGCGCTCGCCGAGCGCACGACGCCAGGAGAGCTGATGTGTGGTCAGCAGGATGGAGTTCACGCCGGTGGTGGACATCGTGCGGCAACGGCTGGTTTTGAACTGCACCTCATCGTCGCGCGTCGGTGTCCAGACCAGCGTGGCGTCGGTATAGAGCCCCTCTTCGTGCGCCGAACCGGCGTAAACGATCGGATCACCTGGGTAGGCATGGCGAGCCCAGCCGGTCTGGGCGGAGAGCCGGAGCGCGGAAGCGAGTTTCCCATCAAAGCCGGCGAGGGTGCGGTCGTAGTGGTTGGAGGCGTGACGCGGCGAGGAAGGCGAGGCGTCGCGATCTTGGAATTGATAACCACGACGATAGCCGAGGTAGATCTCGGGCCCGGCTTCGCGGAGGGAACGGCCGAGATCGAGGCCGCCCGACACATCGTGCCGGTCCACGTAATTGGCGCCGGCATCGGGCGCCGTGTGCATGTCCCAATACTGGAGCCGACCGACGCCGCGCACAAAGCCGAAGGCGGCGTCATGGCGGAGCGCGACGTCGGAGCGGTTTTGCCATTGGTCGCGTCGTTCGCGCGGCAAGGCGGTGGAGAAGGCGTGGCCGCAGCCCGGACCGTAGTTGACGCCACGGTCGTCACCATCGACGAAAAGAGCCTCCGTGGAGGCGCTCCAGGAAAGCGCATCGCCCCACACTCCCCGGCCCGAGGCGGAGAGGAGATGCTTCACGTGATCCTCGCGCGGCTCGTCGAAAAAAGTCGCGACGGAGGGAGAGTAAGCGAGGGAGATGCCCGCGGCAGGCCGGGCCGCGATCCGGGCGGAAAGGTTGGTGAAACCGGAACCGACGCGGGAGAGCCGGCCGGTGTCGATGCCGTAGAGATTGTCGTCGTAGCCGATCAAGACCACGGCGGAGACATCGAGCGGTGGCGGCTTCGTGGTCTCGGGGGAGGCGGGCGCGGCGGCGCGGAGGCCGCAGGCCGCGGAGGCGAAGAAGACAACAAGTCGAAGGGAGGCGCCGAGGTTCATCGTGAGACGAGCCCTCGATGCTAGACGACGAGGCCACGTCTCGCCGGGCGCATTTTGGCCGGTCGTGCGCGAAAGCGGACCGCAAGCGACTTTCCCAGCTCCCCTCGCCTACCGCGATCGGGCCCGCACACCCAGGATCAAGGGGTGGATCCGGGTTGGCCGGATGAGGACGAAAGGTCAGCGCCGGTCACGATGACGGACTCGGTGGCGGGAGCAGGCGCGAAGGGATCGATGACATGCGCCGGGTTTGTGCGCAATTCGGCCGAAACCCCATGATCGCTTGAGGCGGCACGCGGCGAATACTCCGGATAGGTCAGCGAGGATTCAGCGGGAGAGCTGATATAGAGCAGGGACGCACCGATCAGAAGACCCGTCACCGTGGCGACCTGCCACGGGCGGAGAATGCGCATGGGCCAGAGAGCGAGGCTGGCTTCGGTGCGAGAGCGCATGGGGGAAGAGACGAAGGTCCGGGCGATGCGGTTACCGGGTGAGCGGCGGGGGAAGTGATCGGGCCTTGTCGGTAAAAGGAACGCTAGTTGAATGACTCCCGTGAATGCAATCCCGGTGCTTCAAGTGGTGTGTGCGTTGATCGAAGACGTCGATGGACGCCTGCTGGTGGCGCAACGCCCGAACGGGAAGCACCTTGCCGGCCTATGGGAGTTCCCGGGAGGCAAACTGGAGCCGGGGGAGACGCCCCAGGACGCGTTGATTCGTGAAATTGCGGAGGAGCTGGGTTGCGCGGCGCAACCAGAGGCGGCGCTCACGCCCGTGACTCATGCTTACGAGCAAGTGACGGTCAGGCTGATCCCGTTTCTCGCCCGCTTCACGGACCCTGCGGCGCGACCGGAAGCGAAAGAGCACGCGGCCCTGCGCTGGGTGACGCGCGAGGAGATCGCGTCGCTGCCCATGCCGGCGGCGGACGCGCCCATCGTGGCGGAGTGGGTGGCGCGGACGGGCAGCGCCAAACGACCTTGATCCGAGGCGAGCCGACGAAGAGGCGAGCGCCCGCTTGCAATCGGGGCCGGCTCGCGCGAAGGTGGCTCCTCGTTCTTTCAGATCCCCGGCACGACACGGCCCAAGCCGTGTCCCGGAAGATCGCCGAAGCGCGTCACACGTTTTCGGGGGTGTTCTGGATTCGACCCTTGGTTGGAGTGCATGGCTGCCCTTCGCGGGTGAAGGACCCGCGTTAATCCACCTTCACAAAAACAAACGGCACCTACGAAGAAATGCCCCTCGCCGCCTAAGTTGCGGTGACGATCAACCAGTGATGTTCGCTAGCTGGGAGATCGACGACAGCGAACATAACGCCCAGAGCCACCCGCGGTGTGGGCGTCGTATCTTCGATCCGGGGGTTAGTTGAGACCATTGCGCGTGCGGTCGCGGGGTCTCGGCAAATTTAA